>NZ_JALPRY010000027.1:0-109266 GCF_023223505.1 Neorhizobium turbinariae | reverse complement strand
GAAGATTCCAGCTCACGCTGGCCCAAAATCTGGGAGCACTACAGCGTTTGACATTGCGCTGAGCAAGCACGGCTGACACCAAGGGTGTGGCCTCCGTCTCACCTCGATATCTAAGCTAAGGGTCACCGCTGCTACCACACGGTTCCACGGGTCAAGCCTGAATGACGTGTAGAGGTTCTTCATGCGGCTGCTGCCACCTTTTCTCAGTGCAACGGCGAGAAGAATTTCGGAGCTTCGGCCCTGGCGGCCGCTTGTGACTGCGTCTCAACCTCGGGGAAGTGGCGACCCCCTCACTTGCGATTTCTGGCACTTAGCTGAAGCTAAGATGCTGAAATCGCTTTCTCTCCCACAAGGGGAGAGAATGGGTCGCGAAAGCCTACCGCCCAGGTCTGCCGGTCTTGCCCTTCGTCCTGCCCTTCTTGCGCTTCTGCTCTCCGGGGTCCTCGTAAGACCCCACGCCGACCTTGCCGCGGATGACGGGGCGCACGCCGTCATCGACTTCGGGCAAGCCTTCGAGCAATGGCGAAAAGCGTTTGTTCGGGTCGCCTGACGGTTTGGGCGGAAGAGTTCCGGGAACCGGTTTTTCAGTGCGTCCCACCGTCATTTCATCCAGCGTGTTTTTCCGGAACAGCGGTGTCGGCATGTCCGTGCCCGGGCCCATGTCATCGAGGCCGGGTTTGGAGAAGTAGGAAGCTGGCTCCCCTGATCTCCCCCCTTGAGGGGGAGATGCCCCGATAGGGGCAGAGGGGGGTGAACCTTCAGCAACGGAGCGGGTATTACCCCCCTCTGTCGGCCCTGCCGCCCGTTGGGCCGAGCCACCGGTCTCGGCCCGTCCTTCGGACCCCGCCTCAAGGGGGGAGATTGAATCGCGGGACCGCTTTCCTTCCACGGCCCTTGCCTCATCACTTCTTCTGTTGCCCCTCGCGCCTTCGGCGCTTGCCGCCTCCTGCTTGGCGATCGGGTCGTCCATGGCGGAAAGCTCGGCGGCCTTGAGGCGCTTGATCTCGTCGCGCAGGCGCGCTGCCTTTTCGAAATCGAGGTCGGCGGCGGCATCGCGCATCGATTTTTCGAGCGCGTTGAGATGGGCCTGCAGGTTGTTGCCGACGAGGTGCCCGCCATCGGCAAAACCCTTGCCGGAGACGCCGGAGATATCGGCGCGGACGTGGTCGCGCTCGTAGACCGAATCGAGGATATCGGAAATGCGGGCCTTCACCGATTCCGGCGTGATGCCGTGCTCGGCATTGTAGGCCATCTGCTTTTCGCGGCGGCGGGCGGTCTCGTCCATCGCCCGCTTCATTGAGCCGGTGATGTTGTCGGCGTAAAGGATGACCTTGCCATCGACGTTTCGCGCGGCGCGGCCGATCGTCTGGATGAGCGAGGTTTCGGAGCGCAGGAAGCCTTCCTTGTCGGCATCGAGGATGGCGACGAAGCCGCATTCGGGAATGTCGAGGCCTTCGCGCAGCAGGTTGATGCCGACGAGCACGTCAAAGGCGCCGAGACGCAGGTCGCGGATGATCTCGATGCGCTCCAGCGTGTCGATGTCGGAGTGCATGTAGCGGACGCGCACGCCCTGTTCATGCAGGTATTCGGTGAGGTCTTCCGCCATGCGCTTGGTGAGCACGGTGCAGAGCGTGCGATAACCCTTCTGCACGGTTTCGCGGATCTCGCCGAGCACGTCGTCGACCTGGGAGCGGGCCGGGCGCACTTCCACCGGCGGATCGATGAGGCCGGTCGGGCGGATGACCTGTTCGGCAAACACGCCGCCCGCCTGTTCCATCTCCCAGTTGCCTGGCGTGGCGGAGACGGCGATTGTCTGCGGGCGCATCGCGTCCCATTCCTCGAAACGCAGCGGCCGGTTGTCCATGCACGACGGCAGGCGGAACCCGTATTCGGCCAGCGTCGCCTTACGGCGGAAGTCGCCGCGATACATGCCGCCGATCTGCGGGATCGTCACGTGGCTTTCGTCGATGAAGATCAGCGCGTTGTCGGGGATGTATTCAAACAGCGTCGGCGGCGGCTCGCCGGGGCGGCGGCCGGTGAGGTAACGCGAATAGTTCTCGATACCGGCGCAGGAGCCGGTGGCCTCCATCATCTCGACATCGTAGCGGGTGCGCTGTTCCAGCCGCTGGGCTTCGAGCAGGCGGCCGGCGGCTTCGAGCTCGGCGAGGCGGTGCTTCAGCTCCTCCTTGATCTGCTTGATGGCGGCATTCAGCGTCGGGCGCGGGGTGACATAGTGCGAGTTCGCGTAGATCTTGACGGACTTGAGGTCGCCGGTCTTGCTGCCGGTCAGCGGGTCGAACTCGGTGATCGCGTCGATCTCGTCGCCGAACATGGAGATGCGCCAAGCGGCATCCTCCAGGTGGGCGGGGAAGATTTCGATGGTATCGCCGCGGACGCGGAAGGAGCCGCGCACGAAATTGATGTCCTGGCGCTTGTATTGCTGGGCGACGAGGTCGGCGAGCAGCTGGCGCTGGTCGAGGCGGTCGCCGACCGACATCTGGAAGGTCATCGCGGTATAGGTTTCCACCGAGCCGATACCGTAGATGCAGGAGACGGAGGCGACGATGATGCAGTCGTCACGCTCGAGGATGGCGCGGGTGGCGGCGTGGCGCATCCGGTCGATCTGTTCGTTGATCGACGATTCCTTCTCGATGAAGGTGTCGGAGCGGGGAACGTAGGCTTCCGGCTGGTAATAGTCGTAGTAGGAGACGAAATATTCGACCGCGTTGTTGGGGAAGAAGTTCTTGAACTCGGAATAAAGCTGCGCGGCGAGCGTCTTGTTGGGCGCGAGGATGACGGCCGGGCGCTGGGTGCGGGCGATTACCTGCGCCATGGTGAAGGTCTTGCCGGAGCCGGTGACGCCGAGCAGGACCTGGGAGCGCTCGCCGGAATTGATGCCTTCGACGAGATCGGCGATCGCCGTCGGCTGGTCGCCGGAGGGCTGGTATTCGGTGACCATCTCGATCGGGATGCCGCCTTCGGACTTTTCCGGCCGGTGCGGGCGGTGCGGCGTCCACAGCTTGCCATCCTTGAACAGCGGGTTGCCGCTTTCGATGAGCTTCGAGAGCGCGTCGACGGTTGCGGTCACGGCGCCGGGCGCCAGCGACTGGGCGTCCTCGAGCGAGATGTCCATGCCGGCCACCGGATTGAGGCCGGCGCGAGCGCGCGTCTTCGGGTCGGAAGAGGCGCCGATGGAGACGCCGCGGGCGGTCTTCGAGGCGGTGGTTTTTTTAGCCGTCTTCTGGGCAGACTTCGCCTTGTCCTTTGCGGCCTCCTTGATGGCGGCTTCGCGGGCGGCGATCTCGATCTTCTTGCGGTGCTTGCCGGCCTTCGAGGCGATCTCGCGCTGCGTCTCGACCGACGACGCTTCCGCCTCGGCTTCCAGCTGCTTCACCCAGTCGGCGACGGAGCCGGAGAAGGGGGCGCCTTCAAATGACGATTGCGGAGCCTCCTCGAAACCAGGCTTCGAGGCGGATGTCTTGCGAGGGGATCTGGCCATGCGCCGAATATGGAGGGAGTCCGGTCGAATTGGAAGGGGCGGCGCCGGCAAAATGAGTACAAAAGAGAAACAGGCGCGGTTGCGAAAACCCTTCAGGCGATCTGCTTCTGCGGAACGGCCACGCGGTCGGCGAGCCAGGATTCGATGCGCTCGACGGGCATCGGGCGGCCGTAATGGTAGCCCTGCGCCATCTCGACGCCAAGCGCCCGCAGCGCCTCGGCTTCCTCGGCGGTTTCGACGCCTTCGACCAGCACTTCCATGGAAAGCGAGCGGCCAAGGCCCGCCATGGCGCCGACGATCTCCTGGTTCTCCTTGGCGGTGATGCCCTGCACAAAACGGCGGTCGAGCTTCAGGCGATCCACCTTCAACTGGACGAGGTAGGCGAGGGAGGAATGCCCGGCGCCGAAATCATCGACGGCGAGCTTGTAGCCGGAGCGCTCGATCATCTTCAACTGCTCGCCGGCGACGAGCGTGTCGAGAATGGCTTCCTCGGTGATCTCGATCTCGAACAGCGCCGGATCGATGCCATGCGCGGCGGTGATGCTGTCGAGGATTTCGGTGACGCAGTAGAAGTCGAACTCGCGCGGGGAGATGTTCACGGCAATGGTCGCGGACGGCAGGCCGAGATCGGGCAGGCGCTTGAGCAGCCGGCAGGCGGCATCCGCCACGGTGGCCGTCAGCTGGTCGGAAAGGTTGGCAGCCTGGGCGGCGGCAACGATCTCGGGTGGCGAGACGGGGCCAAGCTCGCGATGGTACCAGCGCACCAGCGCCTCGAAACCGACGACGCGGTGGGTGTTGAGGCAGACCTGCGGCTGGAACCAGACCTCGACCTCTCCATCGGCGAGGGCGGCGCCGAGATCCTGCTCGACCTGGTGGCGTCGGTCGAACTGCGAGCGCAGCGCTGGGTCGAATTCGCGCCACTGGCGGCGGCCACCATCCTTGGCGCGGTAGAGCGCCATGTCGGCGGCAACAAAAAGGTCTTCGCCGGTGGTCGCGTGGTCCGGATAAAGCGCGATGCCAATCGAGGCGCCGACTACGGCGGGCTGGCCGCCGAGCATGATGGCCTGGCGACCGCGATCGAGGATCGCCTGGGCGAGGCGGCGGCTGTCTTCGAGCGCATGGGGCCCGCTGAGGATCACCGCGAACTCGTCGCCGCCGAGGCGCGCGGCAATGCCAGGACCCTCCAGCGCAGCACGAAGCCGTTCGCCGACCTCGATCAGCAGGGCGTCGCCGGCGCTGTGTCCCAGCGTATCGTTGATCGACTTGAAGCGGTCGAGATCGAGGATCAGCAGCGCAAGCTGGTGGCCGGCGGTGCGGGCCTCTTCGATGCCGGTCAGAAGCGCCGTGTTGAAGGCGGCGCGGTTGGCGAGCCCGGTCAGCGGATCGCAGTTGGCAAGCACCTCCAGCCGGTCGTTGGCGCGCATGATGTCGCCGTTCGCTGACGACAGCGAGGTCGCAAGTGCGGTGGCCTGCAGCTTGCCCGAGACATTGCTGACGAAGATTGCCTGGCTAATGCGGCTGCTGCGGATGAGGATCAGCGTCAGGGCCAAGACATTGATGGCAAGGAGAGGTCCGCCGACGCCGCCGCTCATGCCAAGCGAGATCATCACCGACAGATGCGGTGGCACCGCGAAGGCGAGCGAGATCGGGCTGTGCCCGATACCCATCAGCACCGCACCGGTGGAGATGCCGATCATCATCAGGTAGAGCGTGGCGTCCTTGCCCGTGGCATCAAAACCTGGAAGCACCCACGGAAGCGTCGCCCAGACAAGGCCGCTGATCAGCGCGCCGACCGTCATGGCATCGAGCGCGGCCTGCGGCGAATGTTCCAGCACGTCCCACTTCGTCAGGATCACGCCGACCATGCCGCGGACAACGATGCTCAACAGGAGAGCGCCGAGCCAGAGTACGGCTTCGAAAACGGGGCCGCGACCGGCAGCGACGACGCAAAGGGCGGAAGCGGAGATGCAGGCATTGGTGATGATCGTGGAGCGCAAACGCTCGCGCATCGTCACCGCTTGTGCGCGCTTGATTTCCAGCGCGAGGGCGGGGCCGTCCAAGCCGGGCATGTGCTGGGCTTCCATCTGGTTCCGGTCGCTCGTTTTGTTGTTGTGGAAGTCGTAACCAGAGGAATAATAAGAAATTCTTGCTTCGCGGGATGAGCCGCAATGATGTCGGGAACATCCTAAACAGAGAGTAACAAAGAGTTGCGGCTGCACCGTATTTCCAATGTTGCGGAACGGCTGCGAATCGTCACGTTGGATCTTGTCGCGCCACCACAAGAACGTCGGTTCGACATAATCTGAAAAACTCCACGTCTCGAAATGGCCGCGTTTCCTGACTGGTTTATGTGTTTTGTCGCTGGCAGTGGTTCGGCGAACGAGGAATGATCGATGGCTCTATCCACTGCGACGCTCGCCGCCATCCGCTACGGTTATGGATTGCGCCCCGGTGAAGACTTTCCCGGTGATGCGGCAGGCGTGCTTGCGCAGGTCGCCGTAGGCGTGGCGGAGAAGCCGACCTTCCCCCGCGACGGCGTCGCCGGGCGGCTGGAAAGGGCGACGCGGCTTCTTTCCGTAAAGGCCGCGGAGGCGAAGGCTGCCGAAGGCGGCAAGCCGAACGAGAGCATCCGCCAGGAGATGGACAAGGAGGCGCATGAGATCTTCCGGCAGGACGCCATGGCGCGGCTTGGCCGGGCGGTGCATTCGCGCCTCGGCTTTTACGAGCGGCTGGTCAGCTTCTGGGCCAATCATTTCGCGGTGAGCGTCGCCGACTTTCTTCCGATGGGGATGATCGCGGGGCTTCACGAGGTGCAGGCCATCCGGCCAAAGCTCGGCGCCAAGTTTTCAGCCCTGCTGCAGGCGGCGGTCCTGCATCCGGCGCTGCTGATCAGCGTGCAGGGCGATGGTACCACGGCGGCTGCCGAAGGCAGCGCACCGACGCTCCGCAACGAGCGGCTGGCGCGGCAGTTGCTGGACGCCTACACACTCGGCCCGGACGCTGGGCAGACACCCGATGACCTGCAGGCCACGGCCCGTGTGCTGGGCGGCGTGACGGTCGATTACCGGGCGCTGACGATCCTGTTCGAGCCTCGATTCAGCCCGCCGGGTCCGCATGTCGTGATGGGGAAGACCTATCGTGGCGAAGAGGGCGGCAACCAGGACCATGTGCTGTTGCTGGAGGACCTTGCCGTTCATCCCAAAACGGCAGCGCATATCTGCCGCAAGCTGGTGCGGCATTTCATTGCCGACGAGGCACCGGAAGAGTTGGTTTCCGCGATGACCGACGCCTGGGAGAAAAGCGAGGGTGACCTCATGCGGGTGTACCAGGCGATGCTGGAGCATCCGCGCGCCTGGTCAGAGCCAGGACGCAAGATCAAGGCGCCGTTCGAATTCGTGGCATCCACCTTCAGGGCGATCGAACTTTCGGAACGCAGCCTGGCGGGCCTGCAGCGCGACATGGAGATCGAGGCGGACGGGCCGGTGGGCAAGGCGATCGAACTCGCGGCGGGCGTTCGGGCCGAGGATCGCAGGGCGCGTGCCGACCGGGCGGAGGCGCTGACGCTGGGCGCGTTGCAGCGGATGGGACAGCCGATGTGGCATCCTCCGCGCCTCGAAGGCCATGGTGATGATGCGGGCGCCTGGATGACGCCCGACCAGATGCGCGAACGAATCTCCTGGGCGCGGATGGTAGCGGGGATTTTCGCGCAGCGCATCGAGCCGAATGCGCTGGTGGTGGCGGCGCTTGGCGATGCTGTGCGGCCGGAAACGAAGAGGTTGGTGGAGCATGCGCCGAGCCGGCTGCAAGGCATCGGGATGGTGCTCGCATCGCCCGAGTTCAACAGGAGATAGATGATGACCCGCGACCGATCCTTCCTGTTGTCCCGCCGCAAGCTTCTGGCCGGGGCAGGCGCACTCGCCGCCTTGCCGATGATGGCGCCGATCAGTGTTGCCGCGGCGTCCGGTGAGGGCCGGTTCGTCACCATCATCCTGCGCGGTGCGATGGATGGGCTGGATCTCGTGCAGCCTTATGGCGACGCTGCCTTTGCAGCACTGCGGCCGTCGCTGGCGTTGAAGCCCGAGACCGGCCTGATCGATCTCGACGGGTTCTTCGGGCTTCATCCCGCCGCCGGCGACCTGATGCCGCTCTGGCAGGCGCGCGAGCTTGCCTTCGTGCATGCCGTCGCAACCCCGTATCGCGGCACGCGCAACCACTTCGAAGGCCAGGATATCCTCGAGAACGGTGGCCACGAAGTTGGCGAGAAATCCGGATGGCTGAACCGGGCGCTCGCCGTGCTGCCGCGCTCTGGTTCACGGCAGGCAGTCAATGTCAGCGGTGCCTCCGAGTTGATCCTGAATGGCCCGAACGACGCACAGAGGCGCGGTGCGCATTATGGCCTGGCGCTGGCAGGCGACGAGGAACGGTTCTTCGAGGAGTTGTTCAGCGGCGACGAGGAGTTTGCCAAGGTCTGGTCCGCGGCAGCGACCACCGATGGCGGCGGACCACCGAGCCCGCCCGCAGGCGCGACACGTGCGACGCAAATCTCGGAGATCGGCCGGATGGCGGGCAGCCTGCTGCGCGAGAACTACCGGATCGCCAACTTCTCCATCGCGGGCTGGGATACGCATGTTGACCAGAAGACGCAATTCCCGAAGGCAGTCGGCGACCTGACGACGGCAATCATCTCGCTGAAGGAGGCTCTGGGCACGGAGGCCTGGGACAAGACGGTCGTGCTGGCGGTGACGGAGTTTGGTCGCACTGCGCGCGAAAACGACAAAGGCGGGACGGAGCACGGCACCGCGAGCGTGGCCTTGCTCGCCGGCGGCGCGGTGGCCGGCGGGCAGGTTCATGGCCAGTGGCCGGGCCTGACGCCCGACCAGTTGCTCGACGGCCAGGACCTGTCGCCGACAGGTGACCTGCGCGCGGTGGCCGCATCCTTGCTGCAGCAGCAGTTCGAGGTCTCGCCGGCCAACCTCACCACCAAGGTGTTTCCGGGCCTGACGCTCGACGGTGCGTCGAACTACTTGAAGGGGTAGGGCCTATTCTTCGGCCGGCACGGGGGTCGGCTGGCCCTCTTCATCGAGCGCCACCATGATGAAGGTCCCCGCCGTCACCTTCTCGAGGATGCGGTGACGGGCACGATGGGCCCAGGCTTCCACCGACAGCGTGATCGAGGAGCGGCCAACGCGGGTGATCTCGGTGTAAACGTTCAGCGTGTCGCCGATCTTGACCGGCAGCTCGAAGGCCATTTCCTTGACGGCGGCGGTAACGACGCGACCGCGGGCACGCTCGGCGGCGCGGATGCCGCTCGCCAGGTCCATCTGGGCCATGACCCAGCCGCCAAAGATATCACCCGCGGCATTGGCATCGGCCGGCATGGCCAGGGTTCTGAGCGTCAGCTCGCCCGTTGGCTTCGCAGTATCGGTCATTCGTCAAAGGTCCTTCAGCCAGTCCGTTTCCGATTCCTCCTCCAGTCACCTTAGACCTCGGGCGCAGGGGCGCAATGCGCCGGCAATTGAATCTCTGCACGCTTGATTAGCAGGCACTTACTCGCGCATGCGGTGACGCCAAACGGTGCTTCACTACCTGGTAACCAGCGTCAGTTACAAATTGACCGGTGTTAAGAATAAGGGGGGTACCATGCAACGTCTAACCATATCCTGGCGGCTCTACTGCCTTGTGATGCTGTCGCTCGTTATTTTGGGCGGCGCGATGATCTTCAGCCTTTTCCAGAGCTACTCTTCATCGGAGCGCGAGCGCAAGGCTGGCCTCGCCCAGATGAATGATGCTGCTTTGACAGTTCTGAAGAAATACCATGACCTTGAGGTATCCGGCGCGATGACGCGCGACCAGGCACAGACCGAGGCCAAGAACATCATTTCGGTGATGCGGTATGGCGACGGCACCGGCTATTTCTGGATCAACGACATGCTGCCACGCATGGTCATGCATCCGATCAAGCCGGAGATGGACGGCAAGGACCTCCGCGGCGACAAGGATCCGAACGGCAAGTTCCTGTTCGTCGAATTCGTCAACGTCGTGAAGGCGAGCACGACCGCCAAGGGCTTCATGGACTACTACTGGCCGAAGCCGGGCGCCGACCAGCCGGTCGAGAAATATTCGCACGTTGCCGGCTTCGAGCCCTGGGGCTGGATCGTCGGCACGGGCGTCTACGTCGACGACCTGCACGCGATGTTCCGTTCGGATGCCATCCGGTTTGCCATGATCTTCGGCGTCTGCTCGCTGGTCATGGTCGGCGGCGCGACCTTCGTCGTTCGCTCGGTGACCGGCCCGATCGGCAGCATCCGCAAGGCGCTGCAGCGGATTGCCGACAACGAGATGGACGTGGCCGTGCCCTGCATGGGCCAGAAGAACGAACTGGGCGAGATGGCCCGCGCGCTCGACGTTCTGAGGGAATCGGTTGCCGAACGCGCCGAGCTGCAGGCCCGCGAAGCCGAGCAGAGCAGGGCGCTTGCCGAGGAACGCTCCGGCAAGGAACGGGTGCTGTCGGCCAATGCCGAGCGCCATGCCCACGCCATGAACGAGCTTGGCCATGCGCTGGAGCAACTCGCTGCCGGTGATCTCTCGGTCGTTCTCGACGACATCGGCCCGGAATATGCCAAGCTGCGTGACGACTTCAACGCGGCCGTCGGATCGCTGCATCGTGCGATTTCAGACATCGCCGAGACGAGCTTCGTGGTTCGTGACAGCGCCTCCGACATCTCGGGTGCGACCGGCAATCTCTCCAAGCGCACCGAACAGCAGGCGGCGGCCCTGGAAGAAACCGCAGCTGCGCTCGACGAGATCACTGCCACGGTTCGCACGGCGTCCGAGCGCGCCAGCGAGGCACGCGTGATGGTGAGCGAAACGAAGGAAAGTGCGGGTCGTTCCGGCGAGATCGTCCGCAATGCGATCGACGCCATGGGCCGGATCGAGGACAGCTCGAACCGCATCAACCAGATCATCTCGGTGATCGACGAGATCGCCTTCCAGACAAACCTGCTGGCGCTCAATGCCGGTGTCGAAGCCGCCCGTGCGGGTGAGGCAGGTCGCGGCTTTGCAGTCGTGGCGCAGGAAGTGCGCGAACTGGCTCAGCGTTCGGCGGGGGCCGCCAAGGAGATCAAGACGCTGATCTCCAACTCCGCCCGCGAGGTGGAAGGTGGCGTGGCGCTGGTTCGCTCCACCGGTGACGCGCTTGTCGAGATCGCGACGCTCGTCGACCGAGTCAATGCGCATGTCGACACGATTGCGACGGCCGCCCGCGAACAGGCGACCGGCCTGCAGGAAATCAACTCGTCCGTGAACCACATGGACCAGATGACCCAGCAGAACGCAGCGATGGTGGAAGAAACCACGGCTGCAAGCCAGACGCTGGCCGAGCAGAGCGTGCACCTGCGCAACCTGCTTGCCGCCTTCAAGCTCGACCATGGTCGTGCCCAGCAGGCACAGGGCTGGCAGTCGCACGCGGCCTAAGCCACGAACGGTACACAACAAGAAGGCCCACCGGATGACCGCCGGTGGGCGTTTTGCTGTTCTGCCTCAGACCAGCAATCCCATACCGGGCGTCATCTCTTCGTCGCCTACGCGTCACCAAATGGCCTTGGTTGCTCAAGGCTTCGTTTACCCGATTCCTCTAATTTGAGGTTCTGTGTCATTTCGGCACCGGAAGAGTGGCAATCGGTATGGCGTATGCTTCCCTTTTTCGGCGGGCGATCAGCTCGTTGATGATCTCAACAATGCTGGTGGCCTGTTCTTCCGGCGATCTCGTTCCGCCCGGGTCCATCGATACCGGCACGCAGGTTGGCGCCATCACGCCGGTGCGCAGCCTGCCGCGCGAGCCAGTCTCGCAGCAAGCCTACCCGATGAACCAGGCGCCGGTGAGCCAGGCGAGCGCCGTCGACTACGGTTATTCCACCGGACCGTCTCCGCAAGGTGACATCCAAGCCGGCAATGGGGGGCAGTATCTCGGCGCACCCGACGAGAACCAGCCGTACCAGGGTCAAGGGCAGGTGCTGGGCGCGCCGCCGTCCAATCTCGGCACGCTCTCGATGAGTGGTTCGACGGTCCAGGCGAGCCGCCTGCCGATGATCGACAGCGAGGAGGCGATGCAACAGCAGGCCTCGCTCGGCCGGCAGAGAACGACGCGGGCGGCCGCACCCGTCGGGCCTATGAGCATCCCGGACGAGGGCGTCAATATCGACGCTGAGCTCGGCTTCGGTCCCGATGAAAGCGAAGTAACGGGCCTCGCCGAAGAGCAGAACAGCGACATCGCCGAAGGCGTGGGCGACCAGCCGGTGGTGGATGGCATTGGCACGGACAATCCGGTGGCCTTGCAGCCGCGCCGGCAGGCGATCGCCCAGGATATCGGCAGCGATTATGTCAACGTACCGCCGAAGCGGACGGGCGCGGGTTTGAAACGTGAACCCTCCACGGCCGGTTCGATGACCTGGGGTGACGGATCGCGGGTGAGGGCGCCAAATCGTGCGCCGACGGGGACGCAGCAGGTCGCCATGCTTCGCCCCAACAACCCGACGAGAAGCGATGCGCCGATGAGCCAGCGCGAACAGTCGTGGCCGCGGGAAGTAATGCCGCAGTCCGAGGTGAGCTGCCGTGCCGAGCTGCGTCGTCTCGGCGTGGAGTTTGAGGACCGGCCGCGGATCAGCCAGGGCGGAAGCTGCGGCATTGCGCACCCGGTCAAGCTGTCGGGCCTGTCGGGCAATATCGACGTGAAGCCGGCGGTGACGCTCAACTGCCAGGTGACGCTTGCTTTTGCGAAGTGGGTGAAGAACGAACTCGCGCCATCGGCGCGCATGCGTTACCTCACCGGTGTGAAGAAGATCGTGCCGATGGGCGGCTATTCCTGCCGTCGGATGAACAACAGCCGCCAGCGCAACAACCCGATGTCGGAACACGCCAAGGGCAATGCGATCGACATCGGCCAGATCGTGCTGAAGAACGGCCATGAAATCGACGTGCGCAAGAAGGGGCTCTTCTCGCTGCGCGAAGGCGGATTGCTGAAATCGGTGCGCAGCGACAGCTGCAAGTATTTCAACACCGTGCTTGGCCCGGGCAGCAACGCCGAGCATTGGAACCATTTCCACTTCGACCTGCGTTCGCGAAAGTCTGGAAAGCGCCACTGCAGCCTCTGACGAGCGGCTGCTTCAGCGGCTGTCGCTGTCCCAGGCTGTGGAGATTAATGTTTCGTACACCACGTTGGGCAACGGAACTGGAACCATAAGCGGCGGCGCAGCAACTATGCCTGTGCTGCAGTCCGTCCCCCCGACGTACCCCGCCTGCAGCGGGAGACCCGGTACACGACCTGACCCATGCCCCGTGTTCCGGGTCTCCACTGCCTTTCACCTTCAGCTAGCCATGTCCCATGTTGGTGCAGCCGCTTGTGTGCCGCCGCATATTCGTGATCAAAGCCCGGTGACGGCGCCGGAGCGGGAGTGATTCCGGAGCCTGCGGGAGCACGCATCCGACATGGACTTTCTCACCGAACTTCTGCCCTTCATCCTGGCGCTGGTCGCCGCGGGGGCCGTGGCGGGGATCCTCGCCGGCATGTTCGGCATCGGCGGCGGCGCGATACTCGTTCCTATCTTCTTCCACGTCTTTGGCCTGCTTGGCATTCCGGAAGATGTCCGGATGCAGCTGGCGCTCGGCACCTCCCTTGCCATCATCGTCCCCACATCGGTGCGTTCCTTCATGGCGCATCGGCAGCGTGGCGCGGTCGACATGGCGCTGTTGCGCAGCTGGACGATCGCCGTGCCGCTCGGGACGCTGGTTGCTGCCGCCGTTGCGGCCAAGGCTTCAAGCGCGGAACTGCGGGTAGTCTTTGCAATCATCGCGCTGGTGCTGGCCTTCCGGATGATCTTCAACCGGGCCAGCTGGCGGCTGGGCGATGACCTGCCGGGCAACCCGATCCGCTTTCTCGTCGGTGCGGGTATCGGCGTGCTGTCGGGCTTGATGGGGATCGGCGGCGGCGTGCTCAACAACACCTTCATGACCCTGTACGGGCGCACCATTCACCAAGGCGTCGCCACCTCATCCGGGGTTGGGGTGCTGATCTCGCTGCCGGGTCTTGCGGGCTATATCCTTGGCGGCTGGGGTACGCCTGGCCTGCCGCCGTTCTCCACCGGTTACGTCAACTGGATTGCGGTGCTGCTGCTGATACCGATCACGCTTTATCTCGCGCCGGTCGGTGCGAAGATTGCACATGCGATGTCCAAACGGCAGCTGGAAGCTGGCTTCGGGATCTTCCTGACGTTGATCTCCATCCAGTTCTTCCTGACGATTGTCCTCTGAAATCGTCCGCTATGTTCTCCCAACAAGGATGGTCAGGCGAGAAACGCCGCCTATATTGCCGGCTTCCTTTGCAAAATCATTTCAGAAGATGCATCCTGCATGGCTCCGATCGTTTCCGTCCAAAACCTCACCAAGACCTATGGCAACGGGTTCCAGGCGCTGAAGGGCGTCGATCTGGAGATCCACGAGGGTGAGATCCTCGCGCTTCTCGGCCCGAACGGTGCCGGCAAGACCACGCTGATCTCCATCATCTGCGGGATCGTCAACGCGAGCGCTGGACAGGTGCTGGTCGGCGGTCATGACGTGGTGCGCGACTTTCGCCAGGCGCGCTCGCTCATTGGCCTGGTGCCGCAGGAACTGACGACCGACATGTTCGAGACCGTGTGGAACACGGTGAGCTTCTCCCGCGGCGTTTATGGCAAGAAGCCGAACCCCCAGGTGATCGAGCAGGTTCTGCGGGATCTTTCGCTATGGTCCAAGAAGGACAACATGCTGCGTGAGCTCTCCGGCGGAATGAAGCGCCGCGTGCTGATCGCCAAGGCGCTGGCCCACGAGCCAAAAATCCTGTTTCTGGATGAACCGACCGCGGGTGTCGACGTCAACCTTCGCCGCGAGATGTGGCAGGTGGTTGAAAAGCTGCGCGCCAACGGCGTCACCATCATCCTCACCACGCACTATATCGAGGAGGCGGAGGAGATCGCCGACCGGGTGGGCGTGATCAACGGCGGCAAGCTGCTGCTGATCGAGGAAAAGAACGCGCTGATGCGCAAGCTCGGCCGCAAGCAGTTGCGCCTGGAACTGGCCGAACCGCTGGTGACGCTGCCGGCGAGCCTCGCCGCCTATGACCTGGCGCTGAGCGACGACGGCAGTGCGCTGGTTCACGAATACCAGGGTGATGAGGGCCAAGGATCCATCGCCTCGCTGCTTGCCATGCTCGCGGCCGAAGACATCCATTTCAAGGATCTTTCCACCCGGCAAAGCTCGCTCGAGGACATTTTCGTGGCGCTGGTGGCCCAGCAGGCGGGAGAACAGGCATGAACACGGAAGCGATCAAGTCGATCTACTCGTTCGAGATGGCCCGCATGCGCCGCACGCTACTGCAGAGCGTGATTTCGCCGGTCATCACCACCTCGCTTTATTTCATCGTGTTCGGCACGGCGATCGGCTCGCGCATCGAGAGCGTCGAGGGCGTCTCCTATGGCTCCTTCATCACGCCCGGGCTGATCATGCTGACGCTGCTGACGCAGTGCATCTCCAACGGCTCGATCGGCATCTATTTCCCGAAATTCACCGGCACGATCTACGAGATCCTGTCCGCACCGATCGCCATGACCGAGATCCTGATCGGTTATGTGGGAGCGGCCGCCAGCAAGGGGCTGATCATCGGCTTCATCATCCTTCTGACCGCATCCTTCTTTGTCGATATCTCGATCGCGCATCCGTTCATGATGCTGGTCTTCATGGTGCTGACGGCGATCAGCTTCAGCCTGTTCGGCTTCATCATCGGGATCTGGGCGAAAAATTTCGAGCAGCTCAACATCGTGCCGATGCTGGTGGTGCCGCCGCTGACCTTCCTTGGCGGCAGCTTCTATTCGATCGACATGCTGCCGCCCTTCTGGCAGGCGGTAAGCCACCTCAACCCGGTACTTTACCTCGTAAGCGGGTTCCGCTGGAGTTTCTACGAGATTGCCGACGTCAATCCGATCGTGAGCCTGGGCATGGTGTGCCTGTTCCTCGTCGCCTGCCTGTCGCTGATCGGCTGGATGTTCAAGACAGGCTACCGGCTGCGGAGCTGATCCTGACTCAGGCTGCGATGCCGGCGCGGGCGTTGGTGACGCTCAGCTTGCGCTCGGCGCGCTCCTGCTGCGGCGAGCGGTTGTAGACCTCGCGGTAACACTTGGAGAAGTGCGAAGCCGAAACGAAGCCGCAGGCAACCGCGACTTCAACCACCGGCATCGACGACTGCACCAGCAGGTGGCGGGCACGATCAAGCCGGATCTCGAGGTAATACCGGGCGGGCGAGCGGCCCATTTCCTGGCGGAACAGGCGCTCGATCTGGCGGCGCGAGAGGCCGGCATCATCGGCGATCTCCACCAGCGACAGCGGCTCCGACAGGTTGTTCTCCATCACCTCGATGATCGACAGGACCTTGGCGTTCTGGACGCCGAGACGGGCGCGCAGCGGCAGGCGCTGCCGGTCATGCGGGTTGCGCACGCGGTCCGTCAACTGCTGTTCGCAGACCTTGTTGACGAGGTTGTCGCCGAAATCCTGGCCGATGAGGTTCAGCATCATGTCGAGCGAGGCGGTGCCACCGGCGCAGGTGTAAAGGTTGGAGTCGACCTCGTAGAGATCGGCATACACTTCCGCCTGCGGAAAGGCTTCGGCAAAACCTGGAAGGTTTTCCCAGTGGATCGCGCAGCGCTTGCCGTTGAGGAGGCCGGCCTGGGCCAGCACATGGGCGCCGGTGCAAAGGCTGCCGACAGCGATGCCGCGGTTGTAGGTTTCGCGCAGCCAGGCATTGACGGACTTGTTCTGGAATTCCTCGACATAAACGCCGGAGCAGACAAGCACCATGTTCGGGCGGTTTTCACCAGACAGGTAACGCCGCTCGTCGGCAAGCGAGGAGTCTGCTTCGAGCCAGATGCCGCTCGAGGACTGCACCTTCTCACCATCCGCCGAACAGAGGCGCCAGGTATAAGCGGAGTAGCCCAGCATGCGGTTGGCGATGCGCAAGGTTTCGATGGCGGCGGAGAAAGGAAGCAAGGTGAAATTGGGGACGAGGAAGAAAACGATCGAGCGTTTCTTGCCCTGGCTCTTGCCGATGAAATCCATTGTGTCTTCCCCTTCGGCGCGCCCGGTTATTGTGTGGCCTGCTTCTGCTTTAAAAGCGACACTGACACGAAATCTGGAAGCCGGAAAGGGGTTTTGGCGACCGGCCATGAACATTTTTGCGACATTGCTGCGTCGCTTCTGCGCTGTTGCTTCAGCGCTGGGGTTTGGTCGTGAAGGAAGCGGGTCCGCACATGTTAATACGGGCGGACCCAGAGTTGAAATGCGGCATCGTTTACTTGCCGTCCCGTGTAAAGCTGGTCGGCCAGCCGATGTCCTTGCGGATTTCGGGATCGAGCGACTCGATCATCTTCTGTGTTTGCCGGCGCCGCCAGTTTTCCCGGCCCTTGAGGACGAGATGATACGGATACCGCAGCACGGCGCCTAGGCCTGCGGAGGAGAGCGACGACCTTCCGAGGTCGTTGAAGCTGGTCAAAGCCATTGTTTCTAGTCCTTCTTCATCTTGATCTTTGGGAGGATGGATCTCTACATTCCATCAATCAATCGAATGCGGCAGATGTCATTGATGATTTTCCGTGATGGTGGAAATCGGTGCTGCCTTCGACGATGCCCAAGATGCGCCTCGATTGACTTTCAATCAAACGAAATGATATGGTGTTAAAGTTCAAGAAAATTGACAGGAGCCGTCATGACCGTTCCGTTCCGCCAGCCGCTGCCGCTGCTCGACAACGACGTCCTGCGTACCTTCGTGGCGATCGCCGAGACGGGTAACTTCTCCACGGCAGCCGAAGCCGTGCTGCGTACGCCGTCGGCCGTGTCCATGCAGATCAAGAAACTCGAGGAGCAGTTGCGCACGACGCTGTTCCTGCGCGACGCGCGTTCGGTGACGCTCACCCAGCACGGCGAGATGTTGCTGTCCTACGCGCGCCGGATGCTGGCGCTCTCCAATGAGGCCGTGTCGCGCTTCGTGATGCCGGAGCTTTCCGGCGTCGTGCGGCTTGGTGCGCCGGACGACATTGCCGAGCGGCTGCTTCCGAAGGTGCTCAAGGATTTTGGCGAGCGGTTTCCGGGCATCATGGTCGACGTGACCGTCGACATGAGCCTGGCTCTGAGGAAGCGCATCGAGGAGCAGCGGCTGGACCTGACGCTCTTCAACTGCGCGACGCGGCCATTCCCGACGAGCGGCGAGATCATCCATACGGAAAAGCTCGTGTGGGCGGGTGTCAAATGCGGTACGGCACATCTGCGCGATCCGCTGCCGATCTCGGTCTGGGAGGACGGCTGCGTCTGGCGCCAGGATGCAATCACGCAACTCGAGAAGCACAAGCGCAACTACCGCATCGCGTATGCAAGCGCGCATACGATGGCGCAGCGTGCGGCGGTTCTGTCGGATCTGGCGATCGCACCGTTCCCGCTGTCCTATGTCACGAGCGACATGCAGATCCTCGGGCCGAAGGAGGGCCTGCCGGAACTGATGACCTTCGACATCCGGCTGCTGACGAGCCCGCAGCTTTCCGTGCCCGCCAAGGCCGTGGCGCAGAGTATCCGCGAAGCTTTCGGTTCGATGTCGGCGGCTGCGGCTTAAACTTCCGGAACAGCACCGCCGCTTTCGCGCGAGCGACGGCGGCGTCTTGCTCCGCCGTCGGCTGTCGCATCGGCCGACTGCTTCCGCTCCGGCAGCGTTACGACGCGTGACAGTTGCGGGAAATGGTCGACCTTGTTCGGCAACGCCATGGCGGCAACGAAGTGTTCCTGGAATTTCGGCTCAAGCGCGGTCTCGATCTTCTCGATCCGGCGCACGGTGTCTTCGATCTCGCGCCGGTAGTCGCGGTTGAGCAGGCACATGCGCGCACCCGTGCCGGCAGCGTTGCCGACCGCCTTCACCTTCTCGAGGTCGCAGTCAGGGATCAGTCCGAGCACCATCGCATATTTCGGATCGATGAAGGTGCCGAAGGCGCCGGCAAGCCCGATGCGGTCGACATGATCGACGCCCTGCTTGTCCATCAGCAGCTTGACCCCGGCATAAAGCGCGGCCTTGGCGAGTTGGATCGCCCGGATGTCGTTCTGGGTGACGGTGATGCGCGGCTCGCCGTCGTGCAGCAGGTAAGAGAAGGTGCGGCCGTTCTGCAGGATGCGATGGCTGCGGGCGGCAAGCGCGCCGTCGATGACGCCGTCTTCGGATATGATGCCGGCGAGGAACATTTCCGCCACGACCTCGATGATCGCGGAGCCGCAGATGCCGGTGATGCCCGTCGCCGTAGCTGCCTCGGCGAAGCCCGGCTCGTCCGACCATTGCTCGACGCCGATAATACGAAAGCGCGGTTCGAGCGACACGGGATCGATGCGCACGCGTTCGATGGCGCCGGGTGCTGCACGTTGCCCGGCCGAAATCTCCGCGCCTTCAAAGGCGGGACCGGTGGGCGAGGACGCTGCGACGACACGAGCGGCGTTGCCGAGCACGATTTCGGCATTGGTGCCGATATCGACCAGCAGCATCATCTCGTCTTGTCGATGCGGCCCTTCTGAAAGGGTCGCGGCGGCGGCATCTGCACCGACATGGCCGGCGATGCAGGGCAGGACGTAAGTCCGCGTGCCTTCGTTCATGGGCAAGCCGATGTCGGAGGACTTCAGTTCGACTGCTCCGGACACGGCGAGCGCAAAGGGCGCACCGCCGAGTTCCGTCGGATCAATGCCGAGGAACAGGTGATGCATGATCGGGTTGCCGACAAAGACGCTATCGAGGATGTCGGTGCGCGACACGCCACCCTGTTCGCAGACCTTGTCGATCAGGCCGTTCAGCGCGTCCCGGACCGCGGCCGTCATCGCCTCGCGACCATCCGGGTTCATCATCACATAGGACACGCGGCTCATCAGGTCTTCGCCGAAGCGGATCTGCGGGTTTGAGGTGCCGGCAGACGCCACTGTGCGCCCGGACAGGAGGGAGGACAGATGCATGGCAATCGTCGTGGAGCCGATGTCGCAGGCAATGCCATAGGCCTCGTTCTTCAGGCCTGGATAAAGCGCGATGACTCGCGCACTGTCGGCGGCGCGGTCGTGGTGAACCGCCGCGGTGACCTTCCACTCGCGCTGGCGCAGGATCTTCTGCACCTTGGGCAAGAGGTGAACGTCGATGTCGAGACGTTCAAACTGCCAGTCTCGCTTCAGGGCCTCCAGCAGGCGATCGAGGTCACCGAGCGGCTTGTGCATGTCGGGTTCCTCGACCTCGACATAACACATGCGCACCGCCGGGTTGCGCTCGAAAACGCGCTCGTCGGCCGCCTTGCGCACCACCTGGGCATTCACCACCGTGTCCTGCGGTACATCGATGACGAGGTCGCCGAGGATCTGGGTAGAGCAGGACAGGCGACGACCCTCCGGCAGGCCTCTCACGCGATCGTAACGCTCTTCCTTTGGGCCGAACGGCGAAAGGTGGTCTTGCGCGGAACTTATGCCGTGCTTGGCGAAATGCCCTTCCTGGACGAAGACCTGGCATCGGCCGCAGGTGGCCCGCCCGCCGCAGACGCTCTCCACGTAGACACCAAGCTGGCGGGCGGCATCGAGCACGGAAGTGCCCACCGGAAACCGACCCCGCTTGCCGGAGGGCATGAAAAGGACGAGGGGATGCGAGGGCGTGTCATTCATTTCATTCTGCCTGCGGCTCCGGGAGCCGAGTTTTAGTCCATGCGAGCGGCCGCGCCGGCACGGGCTGCGCGACCACCACGACGACCGGCCGAGGCTGCCGGAGCGGCCATCGTCGCGGCAGCTCCGCCTTCGGCGGGCTTGTAGTCACGATAGGTCATGATCCAGTTCGAGCAGTTCTGGTCCGTGCCGTTCAAGACATTGGCGGCGCGCACCGCTTCCATTTCCTGCGGGCGGCAGGGGTTCATGATGGCGCTCGTCATGCCGGCGCCGATGACCATGGGAATGAAGCCTGCATTGATGCCGTGTCGGTGGGGCAGGCCGAAGGAGATGTTGGAAAGGCCGCACGTGGTATTGACCTTCAGTTCCTCGCGCAAGCGCCGAAGCAGGGCGAAGACCTGCAGCCCGGCCGAGCCAAGCGCACCAATCGGCATCACCAGCGGGTCAACCACAATGTCATGGCTCTTGATACCGTGATCGGCAGCCCGTTCGACGATCTTCCTGGCGACCGCGAAACGCACGTCGGGATCCATGGAAATGCCGGTTTCGTCGTTGGAGATCGCCACGACCGGCACGTCGTACTTCTTGCAGAGTGGCAGGATCGCTTCGAGCTTTTCTTCCTCGCCAGTGACAGAATTGACGAGCGGGCGTCCCTTGGCGACCTTCAGCGCGGCCTCGATGGCGGCCGTGACGGAGGAATCGATCGACAGTGGCACGTCTACGAGGTTCTGGACGATCTCGAGCGTGCGCACGAGCAGCGGTGGCTCGGTCTCGTTCGGATTGACAGCGGTGACGCCTGCATTGACATCGAGCATGGTGGCGCCGGCCGCAACCTGCTCAAGCGCATCCTTGATGACGGTGTCGAAATTGCCCTCAATCATCTCGGCGGCGAGCTTCTTGCGGCCGGTGGGATTGATGCGTTCCCCGATGACGCAGAAGGGCTGGTCGAAGCCGATGACAACTTCGCGGGTGGCGGATGCGACGATCGTGCGGGTCATCCCTGGTCTATAGCTCCTGATCCCTGTGCCGTATCGGCGGGTCCCAATCTCATTGTGTCTGCTGCAGTTCGCGACCGCCGGCCTTCACCAGCGCGACGAGGCGTTGCTTGTCGTATGCTTGTTCGAGTTCGGCGGCCGCCTTGTCGGCTTCGGCCTCGAGATCGTCCGAGACCGGCACCGGATCGGCCTTGCGCCATTCGGCAAGATAATCATCGGTCTCGGCTGCGCCGGTTCGCATGGCGCACGTATCGATCGCTTCCGTGAACCGGAGCGACAGTTCGCGCTTTGCGGTCTTGCGACCCTGCTTGATGATCACCTGAGCCGGGATGTCGCGCCAGTAGACGATGATGCGATCTGCCATGAACTCCTCCGTTCAGTCCGAGCATGCACCGGAGGAGGACGCCACACTGCGCTTGCCACGACGTGGCAGGCGCGAAAAGCGACGTGGAGGGACGTCGCTACCAGATCCGCTTGGTCAAGCCGTGATAGGCCCAAGTCCAGACCGGTGGCGGATAGCGCAGATGCGACGGGCCGCTCGGCTGGTAAGGCTTCAGCGTACCGTTCAGCGCATCCTCGATCGCCTGGATGCTGATGTCGACGGCGGCTGCCGTCATCAGGAGCGGGTAGGTCGCAAGGCTATCGGAGGGAGAAGGCTTGATGCGCTTCTCGTACAGGGAGCCGCCCGTATCGATGCCCTTGTCGACCAGATGTACGGTGGCACCGAAGTTCTCTTCATCGCCCGCGACACGCGCCCAATAGCCGCCCATCTGGCCGCGATACATGGGGTTGATCCCGGCATGGAAATTGATGACCGGGCAGGGCATGGCGGCAAGCGTCCGGGCCGAGAGGATGCGGCAGGAAATGGTGAAGATGGCTTTCGGCTGCAGGGCTGTCACCGCTGCGTGACAGGTGGGGTCATTGAGCGAGGCAACGCGAGTGACGGGGACCGAGGGGTTAGGTTCGGCAGAGCGGCCGTAGTCACGAAGGATCTCGATAGAGCGTCTGGCGGCGACACTCTTGCCCAGTCGCGAGGCGACCATGGTTGCGAGCTGGCCGAGCGCGGTGATCCATCCGAAGCGACGGGCACGCCGCTTCAAGAGCGTGCCTTTGGTCTCCGGCTGTTCCTCGATGACGTGCAGGTTGGGGAAGCGCTCGCTCAGTGCATTGATCATCACCTGCGGGTTCATTCCACCAGCAGTCATCACAACGACCAGGGGATCTTGCTCCCGCATGTGCCACTCCTTGTTCCTGGGAGACATTTTGGCGGCGAGTGAGAGAAAAAACCGTTAAACGGACTGCAGGGCGTGGCGCAAATCGCCGTAGCCGGTGAAGCGGTACTCATATTCCAGCCCGAGGAAATCGGCTGCCTCTAGGGCCTTGCGCTGCAGGGCCTCGTCCTCTTCCTGGGAGAGGTAGACGAGCTTGCGGTAATTTCCGAAATACATCTCCTTCAGCTGCGGATGCCGGTCGAGCCCGAGCGGCTCGACCACGAAGGCCTCGAATTGGCGGGCAAGGAAGTCCGTCAGGAAGAAGGAAAAGACGTCGTCGTCCCGCTCGGCAAAGCGCTCGTTGCCGGTGAAGAAGGAATAACAATGCGGGCCGGCAATGCGCTCGACGCCTTCGCGCCGGCAGAGCTCATCGATGCCGCCGCCGGTGCCGCAATCGGCATAGGCAAGGAAGATCCGCGAAAAGCCGGCATCGCGGGCTTCACCGATCGCCTGCTCCAGTCCGGGCACGATCTTTTGCGGGTAGGCGTGCCAGATGGCGGGCAGGCAGTTGAGGTGGATGTGGTCGAGATTGTTCTGGCGACAGACGGCCAGCACTTCGCGTGCGATCGCGCCGCAAGCGATCACGTGAACTTTTTCAGAAGTTGAACGTTCCTTAGCCGGAGAAGCGGCTTCCTCAGGAAGCAGGATTTCCGGACCCATATGATCCACATCCATCGGAGTATTCCATCATGACGGCCAAGACAGTCACGGTAATCGCCGCACTTTTCGCGACGATGGTTTCTCTCTCTTCCTGCGGCAATACGATCCGCGGCGTAGGCCAGGATACGGCAAATGCCGTTGATGCGACGCAGGATGCCGGCCGCCGGGTCGATCGCGCAGCTTCGCGCTAAACCTCAATCAACTGCAGCCGCGGCCGGTCCTGTTCAGACGCCGGCCGCCAGGCTGTTGTGCTTGCGGCGGATGTAGTCCTTGGCCGTTTCCACGGCGACCGCGGCATCACGGCAATAGGCATCCGCGCCGACAGCCTTGCCGAACTCCTCGTTCAGCGGTGCGCCGCCGACCAGGACGATATAGTCGTCGCGCATCCCCTTTTCCTTCAGCGTGTCGATCACGACCTTCATGTAGGGCATGGTGGTCGTCAGCAGTGCGGACATGCCGATGATATCCGGCTTCTCGCGCTCGATCGCCTCAAGGTAGTTCTCGACCGGGTTGTTGATGCCGAGGTCGACGACGTCAAAGCCCGCGCCTTCCATCATCATGCCGACGAGGTTCTTGCCGATATCGTGGATGTCGCCCTTGACGGTGCCGATCACCATCTTGCCGAGCTTCGGAGCGCCGGTCTCGACCAGGAGCGGGCGCAGGATGTTCATGCCGGCCTTCATCGCATTGGCCGATAGCAGCACTTCCGGCACGAAGAGGATGCCGTCGCGGAAGTCGATGCCGACGATGCGCATGCCTTCGACCAGCGCCTGGGTCAGGATGTCGTAAGGCGTCCAGCCGCGCTCGAGGAGGATGTTGGTCGCTTCCTCGATCTCTTCCTTCAATCCGTCGTAAAGGTCGTCGTGCATCTGCTGCACGAGTTCCTCGTCGGAAAGCTCCGAAAGGATGATTTCGTCGTCGGACATGGACTGCTTCCCTTGGGGTTCGAGTGCCAATGACGAGGGAAAGGCAAATCAGACGCTCCTCCGTCCGCCTTTATCTTTAGCCGCAAAATGTCCGTTGATTTCTTTCAACTGCGACAACGCAACGTCGGAAAAACGACGGCGAGGCTGCGCCGATGTCTGTGTTGCGCAAAACCGTGGCGCAGACTGGCAGGGTTCGCCTTGCAGTTCGCCCTAGCATGGCACATCAAGACAAAGACGCGGGACGGCGCGAGGCGAGGACGAGATATGGACGAGATCATCCAGAACACGGAAACGGCGGCAGGCGGGAGCGGTCGGCGAGGCCGGGGCGAGAGAGGGGCAGCCGGGCGGCGTGCGGCGCGTTCGGGCAGCGGTCCGGGCCAGTCGCTGCCGTTCATCACCCGCAAGATCGGCGTCTACGAGGTGCTCGACGAGGAAGGGCTGCAGCTTATCGAGCGCAATGCCGACACGATCCTCGAAGAAATCGGCATCGAGTTCCGTGACGACGAGGAGGCGCTGGACCTGTGGGCCAAGGCAGGTGCGGATGTACGCGGCAGCCGCGTGCACTTTCCGAAGGGGCTCTGCCGTGAACTCCTGAAGACAGCGCCGAAGGAATTT
This sequence comes from Neorhizobium turbinariae, assembly GCF_023223505.1. Taxonomy (NCBI): domain Bacteria; kingdom Pseudomonadati; phylum Pseudomonadota; class Alphaproteobacteria; order Hyphomicrobiales; family Rhizobiaceae; genus Neorhizobium; species Neorhizobium turbinariae. The sequence goes on along the minus strand of NZ_JALPRY010000027.1, from coordinate 84,566 downwards.
ACCTGGCACGCCCGCAACCCGGAGCGCAGCGTCCATATCGGTGGCAATGCGACGGTGTTTGCGCCCGTCTACGGTCCTCCCTTCGTGCGCGACCTCGACGGCAACCGTCGTTATGCGACGATCGAGGATTTCCGCAATTTCGTGAAGCTGTCCTACCTTGCGCCGTCGATGCATTCGTCGGGCGGAACGGTGTGCGAGCCGGTCGATGTCCCGGTCAACAAGCGCCACCTCGACATGGTCTACAGCCACATCAAATATTCAGACAAGCCGTTCATGGGTTCGGTCACGGCGCCGGAGCGCGCCGAGGACACGATTGCCATGGCGAAGCTCGTGTTTGGCGACGAGTTCGTTGAAAACAACTGCGTGACGCTGAACCTCATCAACGCCAATTCGCCGATGGTATTCGATGGCACGATGCTCGGCGCGCTGAAGGTCTACGCCCGCCACAACCAGGCAAGCGTCGTTTCACCGTTCATCCTCTCGGGCGCGATGAGCCCGGTGACGGTGGCCGGCACGCTGACGCAGATCCTGGCGGAAGTTCTCGCAGGTGCTGCAACAACGCAGCTGATCCGCAAGGGCGCGCCGGTGCTGTTCGGGACTTTCGCAGCCTCGATCTCCATGCAGTCGGGTGCACCGACCTTCGGGACGCCGGAGCCGTCGCTCGTGTCCTACGGTGCCGCGCAGCTGGCACGGCGGCTCGGCCTGCCGTTCCGTACCGGCGGTTCGCTCTGCGGCTCCAAGGTCCCGGATGCGCAGGCAGCGCATGAATCGGCGAACACGCTCAACATGACACTCCTGGCCGGCACGAACTTCGTGCTGCATGCGGCCGGCTGGCTGGAGGGCGGCCTGGTGTCGTCCTACGAGAAGTTCATGATCGACCAGGACCAGCTCGGCATGATGCAGAAGATGGCTGAGGGCGTGGATCTTTCGGAGGAAGGCCAGGCGCTCTCTGCCATTCGTGAAGTGGGACCGGGCAGCCACTACCTCGGCTGCTCGCACACCCAGGCGCATTTCCAGACGGCATTCTACCGCTCGCCGCTTGCCGACAACAATTCCTTCGAGCAATGGGAGATCGAGGGGCAGAAGCGTGTCGAGGAACGCGCCAATGCGCTTTGCCGCGCCTGGCTCGACTCCTACGAGGCTCCGCCGCTCGACCCGACTGTGGACGAGGCGCTGCTGGCCTTCATCAAGGATCGCAAGGATTCAATGCCGGACGCTTTCACCTGAAGAGAGCCCGATGCCGCCAGGGAGCAAGGCGGCGCGAGGCTGGTCGCCGACTTCATCCAAGAGGGGGTCTGGCGCCCGCACTACCGGTACAAGGGGCCGCGATGAGCGGCACGCCAAATGTTGAAAGAGCTATCAGACGCACTCGCCCCGCATGGCATTCACTTGCGGGGCGTGGTCAATTTTGCGGCGGGCGAGGGGCCGGTTTTGGGCAACGGCGCATCCGCGCTGTCGGTGGTGTTGCTTGGGAACGTCGGCGGGTCCATCTGGACGAGCTTTGCCGCGTGGCGCGAAAGCTATGGTGGGGCACATCCACTGGACCAATGGTCGAAGGCAATCATCCACCCCGTCGCAGAACGGGTGGGGGCGGAGGCCTTCTTTCCGTCCGATCCGCCGTGGCAGCCGTTCCAGCAATGGGCGATGAAGGCGGAAGCGATGCAGGCGTCGCCGCTCGGGATCCTCATTCATCCGGTCTACGGCCTCTGGCACGGATACCGCGGCGCGCTGGCATTTCGCCATCCGCTCGAGACCGTTCCGGAAGCGTCACCACATCCCTGTGCATCCTGCTCGACCAAACCCTGCATCACCTCGTGCCCGGTCGGTGCCGTGCGAGCCAACGGATTCGACGTTGCACGCTGCCGCGCCTATCTGAGGACCGAAGCCGCTCGCTCGACATGCCTCGCATCGGGCTGCGTCGCCCGCAATGCGTGCCCGGTCGGAGCAGGATATCGCTATCCGCCCGCACAGCTACGATTTCTCATGGATGGGCTGGGTTCTTAAATCTTCGCCTTAGGATAGGCGCGCTCCAGCCCGCCGGAGCGGGTCAGCCCATCCTTGAACGCCTGATAGGCCGGATGCTGGCTTGAGCGGGCGGCTTCCATCAGCCGGATCTGCAGCCGGGCCGGGGCATTGTCACCGATCCACTCGCCGGATTTGCCGAGCTTCAACGAGTTGAGGAACTTCGCCTCGGACGCCTGGTTGAGGAAGAGGTGCAGGCCTTCGAGCAGCATCTCGTCAGATGCAGGGTCGTCCATCAGCAGCTTCAGCCAGTTCTGGTTTTCGAGCGAAAACCCGGCCAGACTTTCTGCGACGGTTTCCCGGCTGCCGATTGGAGATATGTTTGCCATGACACCTGCCTCGACTTGTTCAGCCGCGGCGCCGGCGTCTTTCCCTGCCGGCGTCGCCGCCTGATTCACTGGCCGTCTTATTGCGCAGCGGGCCGATCTTGTCGACAATCTCCTCGATCGTTGGCCGTGGTCGCGGCGTATAATCGTCGAGCGCCTTGCGCATGGCCGCCAGATGTTCGCAGGACGTGCCGCAGCAGCCGCCGATGATCCGGGCGCCGGCATCGCGGGCGAGGCGGGCATACTCCGCCATCAGCGGCGGCGTGCCGGAATAGTGGATCTCGGCGCCGCGGTATTCGGGAATGCCGCAATTGCCCTTGACGATGGTGATGGCATCCGGCTCGGCGGCCGTCATGTCGAGGAGGCTTGAAAGAATGTCGGACGCGCCAACGCCGCAGTTCGCGCCAACGGCGACGGGTCCGTCACCCACATCTTTTGCGACGGCGTGGATGTCCTTCGGGTGAAGGCCCATCATCGTCTTGCCCGCCGTGTCAAAGGAGCCGGTATAGGTATAGGGCAGGCCGACCTTGGCGGCCGCTTCCGCCGCGGCGCGGATCTCATCGGCCGAAGACATGGTTTCGATCCATGCGACGTCAACGCCGCCGGCCTTCAGCCCTTCCATCTGTTCAGCAAAGGCGGCAACCGCATCTTCATAGGACATTGCACCGAGCGGGATGAGCAACTCACCGGTCGGGCCGACCGAGCCCGCGACGATGACCTTGCGGCCAGCAGCGTCCGCAACCTTTCGCGCAATTTCGGCGGCGCGTTTGTTGAGTTCGTGAACCCGGTCGTCGGCCTTGTGCAGCTTCAGCCTGTGGCGTGTTCCACCGAAGGAGTTGGTGAGGATGATGTCAGCACCGGCATCCACGAAATCCTGATGCAGCTTGGTGATCTTGGCAGGTTCGGTCTCGTTCCAAAGCTCGGGCGCTTCGCCCGCTTCGAGGCCCATGGCGAAGAGATTGGTGCCGGTCGCGCCATCGGCGAGCAGGACGCCTTTTTCGGAAAGAAGATCTGAGAGGGGATTGGGCTGCGGCGTCATAGGATCTCCTTTGTCGCAAAAGACATAAAGGTTCCTTTATATGTTGACAAGCTGCAGCATCGGCCTGCCTGCGACACCCGGCTCTCCGGGACCGCCGAAACGTTGGGTGCGAGTCCCGGGTGCTGGCTTAGCGGGTGCCTGCCGCCTTTAGCTGCAGCAGCACATAGACGCGAAGGGCCGATGACAGATTGCTGCTGGCCTGCCGCTGGTCGTCGACCTCCGCGATGAGGTTCGCAAGGCTGACGCCACGCTCGGCGGCGATCGCCTTCAGTTCAGTCCAGAACTCGTCTTCGAGCGAGAAGCTGGTGCGATGCCCATGCAACGTCGCGGAATGTTTACGGATCACGGAGCTCTCCGGGAGGGGCGGAACAATTGCCGCTATTCATACCGGGAACATTGGAGCGTCAAGCCAAGCGCTTGGCCGGGAGTTAACCAAGCATTTACGTGTGGCTTCACGCTGTTTCAGTTGTCGCTTTTTGGAGCGTCCAAGCGACCTTGGTCGAGTGTCTTCGACACTTTTTCGTTGAGCGCCCTGGTCAGCGTCTTCTCGGCCTTGCTGCGTCCGAAGGAAAGACGGTTCTGCTCCGCCGCCTTTTCCTTTTGCGCCCTCAGCTTGCCCTTGCGGGCCTGGCGAAGATTGACGATCTCGGCACTCATCGCTCAGCCGCTACTGCTTCTTGCGGAAGGAATCGAGCGAAACGACGGAGGCAGGCTTCTTTAACTCGTCGCCCTTGGGCGCTTCGTCTGCTTCGGCGGGCTTGGCGACCGGCTCAACCGGAATCGCCGTGATCTCTGCGGAGGCCTGCTCGTCTTCTTCGGCGAGCGGAACTTCAAACTCGAGTTCGAAATTGACCGACGGGTCGTAGAAGCCGCGGATCGCGTTGAACGGGATCACCAGGCGTTCGGGCGTGTCTGAGAAGGAGAGGCCGACTTCGAACTGCGTTTCGGTGACCTTCAGGTCCCAGAACTGGTGCTGGATGACGATTGTCATCTGCTCGGCATATTTTGCCTTCAGGTGCTGCGAGATGCGAACACCCGGTGCTCCGGTCAGGAAGGTGATGAAGAAATGGTGGTCACCCGGCAGCCGGCCGGTCGCCGCTACTTCCGACAGAACCTTGCGAATGACGCCACGAAGAGCGTCCTGTGCCAGAATGTCGTAACGGATATGATCCTGCCCCATAAGGTCCTGTCTTTCCTAATCTCGTCTCACGAATCGAACGCGTTATGCCATGCGGAAGCCGAGGGAGGAAAGCCCCGCCTGATGCTCCGATTTGCAGGATGATATTCGAGTGGCGCGTTAAGGTGAAGGCTTCTGTTGCCAGGTGCCTTCGGACCCCGCCTTAAAGTGCTACCTCCAAGGACTTAGGTCGGAATTCCCGCACCGCCATTAGGCAGCGAGAGCGTATTCCTTAGCGTTGTTGTCGTTTGCAACTACACTTTTTGACCCGATAACGGTGGTATCATGCCGAGCAAAAGTTCGATCTTTACGCCCTTGTCGATCCTATTTCGCCCCCATCAAAAGCCGGTCCAGATAACCATCCAGTCCGACCGGTTTTTGGTGGAGGCGCCGGGTACCGCCCCCGGGTCCAATAGGTTTATTACACCGACCGTTTATTGCCATAGCCGGACTTGCGCCCGGCAAGGACAGATATAGGCAATCCCCGCCGACATGAAAAGGGGTGGCGGTGCGCGCAGGATAACTTCTTTTGAGGTGGGGATATCGTGGGTGCGCGATTGGTGGCGCCTTCCATACCCGGTATGAACTGCTGATCTTCGAATCGGCCCGAATGCCGTGCCGTCCGCGCCGCGACCAAGCGAATGAAGGACCTGGAGCCCATGCTCAGACATCCTGAACACCAGTATCTCGATATCATCCGGCATCTCCTGGAAAAGGGAGACAAGCGTATCGACCGCACCGGTGTCGGCACGCTTTCGATGTTCGGTGCGATGATGCGCTTCGACCTGTCGGACGGAACCTTCCCTGTCTATTCGACGAAGAAGGTGTTCTGGAAGACGGCGGTCAAGGAGATGCTCTGGTTCCTGACCGGGCAGACGAACATCCAGTCGCTCCTGCGCGAGAACGTGCGGATCTGGACCGATTGGCCGCTTGCCACCTATCGCAAGGCGACGGGCACACAGATTTCGCAGGAAGAGTTCGAGGCCAAGATCCTTGCCGACGACGATTTCGCGCGGCAGTGGGGCGATCTCGGCCCCGTCTACGGCAAGCAGTGGCGCCGATGGCTCGGCGCAGACGGCAAGGAATACGACCAGGTTGCGGACGTGATCGAGACGCTGCGCAAGAACCCCTCGAGCCGGCGCATGCTGTTCCATGCCTGGAATGTGCCGGAGCTTGGCCAGATGGCGCTGCATCCGTGCCACATGACCTATCAGTTCTACGCGGCGAACCTCAACGGAGAAGGCCAGCCGCGGCTTTCGCTGATGGTCAACCAGCGCTCTTGCGACATCGGGCTCGGCAATCCCTTCAACATCTGTCAGCAGGCAGCACTGCTGGCGATGGTGGCGCAGCAGGTCGACATGGTGCCGGGCGAGTTGATCTGGGTCGGTGGCGATACCCACCTTTACCTCGACCACCAGCATCTTGCGGAAACCGTGCTGGAGCGCGAGCCGCGGCCATTCCCCAAGCTGCGCCTGACGCGGCGTCCGGCATCGATCGATGATTACCGGATCGAGGATTTCGAGGTGACGGGTTACGATCCTTATCCCGCCATCGAAGCGCCGGTGGCGGTCTGATCGTGTCCGGGGTGGGTCCTAGTGCTCCACCTTGGCGGTGAAGACATAACCCACGCCCCGCACGGCCTTGATGAGTTGCGGCTGGGTGGCATCCGCCTCGATCTTTCGGCGCAGGCGAACGATCTGCGCATCGATGGTGCGGTCGAAGGCTTCGAGCTGCCGGCCTCGCGTGGCGTCCATCAGGAAGTCGCGGGTCAGCACCCGCCCGGCGTGCTGCACAAAGGTCGCCAGCATGTCAAACTCGCCGGTGGTCAGTTCGACATCGGCACCGGCCGGCGAACGGAGCTGGCGGCGCACGAGATCGAGCGCCCAGCCGTCGAAGCGAACGATTTGGTCGTCGGCGGGCGCGGGCTTCTGTTGAACGGGATGGCGACGGCGCAGGATGGATTTGAGCCGTGCATGCACCTCGCGCAGGTGGAACGGTTTTGCGATGTAGTCATCGGCGCCGATCTCGATGCCGATGATGCGGTCGATGACGTCGTCGCGCCCGGTCAGCATCATGATCGGGATGTCGGAGGTGGCGCGGATTTCGCGGGCGAGGTCCAGCCCATCCTTGCCACCAGGCAGTGACAGGTCGAGAAGGATGATGTCGATGTTCTTTTGCGCCAGCTGCGCCTGCATCTCTTCCCCATTGGCGGCGCCGCTGACGATATAACCTTCGCCTTCGAAGTAGCGTGTCAGCATCTGTCGGATCCGCCCGTCGTCGTCCACAACCAGGATGTGGGCGGGATCGGATTGGGGAAGTGGCATGGACAAAGACACCAGGTTGTTCTCAACCTCTTGCTTGAGCGGATAACCCGCAACCGAATCTATCTAACCCTGAAGGCCACAACACAACCAGCATCTGGCCATTGCGTGAGGCTGGTCAACCCTGGCTTACCCCCGGTAGCGAAGGGGCGCGCCATGCTTTGACAGAACTCGCATGGTCCCATACGCAGTTTCGCCAACTTGAAAATGAGACAAATTGCCTACCCGAAGGTCCCCCGGAGGAACATCATGACCAAGCCGACCATCGCCATCATCGTAGCCGTATCCCGAAACGGCGTCATCGGCCGTGACGGCGACATGCCCTGGAAGCTCTCGACCGACCTCAAGCGCTTCAAGGCGCTGACCTCCGGCAAGCCGGTGATCGTCGGGCGCAAGACCTTCGACAGCTTTGGTGGAAAGCCGCTGCCGGGCCGGCCGCATGTGGTCGTGACCCGGAATGCGGATTGGCAGCAGGAGGGCGTCGAGGTCGCGGCGTCGCTGGATGAGGCCTTGAAGGTCGGGGAAAGGCTTGCGGCGGAGGCGGGCGTCGATACGATCTATGTGCTGGGTGGCGGGCAGATCTATGTCGATGCCATCAAGATCGCGGACCTGCTTCAGGTGACGCATGTGGAGGCCGACATCCCGGACGGCGACACGTATTTCCCGGCAATCGACCCTCAAGTGTTCGAACAGGTCGAGGAAGAGGTGGTGCCGCAGGGCGAGAAGGACACTTATGCCACGCGCTTTGCGACCTATCGCCGCCGCAAGGCGTGAATCTGGAACATTTCGTTAGCGTTGAACTGGAAGTTATTGAAGCCGCGTTGAAAGCGCTCTGCCACATACCTATAACGGCATTGGCTGGCTCCGCCTGTGCATGGCAGGGTCGAGGGTCGGGAGATACAACAAAGAGGTTTGAATGCCCTGGAGCAATCAGAATGGCGGCGGCGGTCCTTGGGGCGGCGGTGGCGGCAATAACCAAGGGCCCTGGGGGCAGGGACCGAACCGCCCACGCGGCGGTGGCGGCGGCAACAATGGCGGCCCGCCCGACCTGGAGGATATCATTCGGCGAAGCCAGGACCGGCTGCGCGGCGTCATGCCCGGCGGCTTCAACGGCGGCGCCTTCGTCATCGTTCTCTTGGTCGTTCTGGCATTCCTTGCCTTCCAGTCGATCTATACGGTGCAGCCGGATGAACGCGGCGTAGAACTGCGCTTCGGTCGTCCGAAGGAAGAAATCTCGATGCCGGGGCTGCACTTCCATCTGTGGCCGCTGGAATCGGTGGAGATCGTCAAGGTCACCGAGCAGCAGCAGAATATCGGTGCGGCGCGCGGTTCCAACTCCAATGCAGGCTGGATGCTGACCGGCGACCAGAACATCGTCAACGTGCAGTTCTCGGTGCTGTTCACGGTGACGGATCCAAAGGCCTATCTCTTCCAGCTGGAAACCCCGGCTGCGACGCTGCAGCAGGTTGCCGAAAGCGCCATGCGTGAAGTGGTCGGCCGCCGTCCGGCGCAGGATATTTTCCGCGACAACCGTGAAGGCATCTCGACGGAAGTCCGCAACATCATCCAGGGCACGATGGACAGCTACGGTTCGGGCATCTCCATCAATGCTGTGCCGATCGAGGACGCTGCGCCGCCGCGCGAAGTGGCCGACGCGTTCGAAGAAGTCCAGCGTGCAGAGCAGGACGAGGATCGTTTCGTGGAAGAAGCCAACCAGTATGCCAACCAGAAGCTTGGTCAGGCACGTGGTCAGGCGGCACAGATCCGCGAAGAGGCATCCGCCTACAAGGACAAGGTCGTCAACGAGGCCCAGGGTGAAGCGCAGCGCTTCGTCTCGATCTACAACGAATACGCCAATGCGCCCGACGTGACGCGTCGCCGTATCTTCCTCGAAACCATGGAAGCTGTCCTGAAGAACTCCAACAAGATCATCCTGGACAACAAGGAGGGGGTCGTTCCGTACCTGCCTATCAATGAACTGATGAAGCAGTCGCAGGCGACGCAGGGGGGCAACCGATGAACTCGAGCAAGCTTCCAGCATTCCTGATCGCACTGGCCGTTCTTTTCGTGCTGATCTACTCGTCCGTGTTCGTGGTCAACGAGCGCGAACAGGCAATCGTCGTCCGCTTCGGTCAGATCCAGGACGTCAAGCGCGAGCCCGGCATCTACTTCAAGCTGCCGTTTGCCTTCATGGACGCCGATCGTGTCCAGTATGTCGAAGACCGCGCGCTTCGCTTCGACCTCGACAACATCCGTGTGCAGGTCCGTGGCGGCGCCTTCTATGAAGTCGATGCTTTCGTGGTCTATGCGATCACCGATCCGCGGATCTTCCGTGAAACGGTTTCCGGCGACCGCGAGTCGGCTGAATCGCGCCTTCGCACCCGTCTCGACGCGGCCCTGCGCCGTGTCTACGGTCTGCGCAACTTCGATGCCGCTCTTTCGGATGAGCGTTCGTCGATGATGCAGGAGGTTCGTACCGATCTGAGCGCTGCGGCAGAGACCCTTGGTCTCACCATCCGTGACGTTCGTATCCGCCGCACCGACCTGACGCAGGAAGTCTCGGCACAGACCTTCCAGCGCATGAAGGCCGAACGCCTTGCCGAGGCCGAGCTCATCCGCGCCCGCGGTAACGAGCAGGGCCAGCGGCGGCGCGCCATCGCAGACCGCCAGGTGGTCGAGCTCGTGTCTGAAGCCCAGCGTGACGCTGAAATCCTGCGTGGTCAGGGTGACGCCGAGCGCAACCGGATCTTCGGCGAGGCCTTCCAGCGCGACCCGGCGTTCTTCGAGTTCTACCGCTCGATGCGTGCCTATGTCGCCGCCCTTGCCGACAGCGAAACGAGCCTCGTGCTGTCGCCCGACTCGGAGTTCTTCAAGTTCTTCAACTCCGCGGGTGCACAGGCGCCGGCGGCGCCAGCAGGGACCGCAACGCCTGCGGCACCGGCCGCGCCAGCGGCGCCGGCTCCGGCGAACTGATCCCAAGGGGGGCGGCCACGGCCGCCCCTTTTTCGTATCGGCTGGTTCAGGCTCTAGAACCTTGCCCGAGGGGGTCACGAAAAGGTAATTTCCTCCAATGCAGTTCCGTCCTATCTTCTGCCGAAACTACGCCCTATTCAAAGGCTCCTATCCAACCACCGGCTGAGTCCTGCTCCTCCGGGTGAAGCAACTAACGCATGAGCGAGGATGCCAGATGGCCCATTCGGTTCAGTCGACCTTCAAGCGTACCATCAGTCTGACGGCAGTCCTGGCACTGCTCGGTGGACCGCTGGAGGCCCTGGCTCAGGCCCCTGCACAACCCTTGCAACCTGCACCAGGTGGTACCGCCGCACCGAACGCAAATCCGGCGCCGGCCAATCCGGGCGGCCAGATGCTGCCGGTTCCGCCGACGGCATCGCCGTCCATCAATCCGCCTCCGGCGCCGGCGCCCATGGCATCTGCCGGACCTGCCTCCATTGCCGACATGGCAGAAGGCCTCCTGGATGCGGTTGTGAACATCTCGACGTCGCAGAGCGTCAAGGACGACGGCGCGGGCCCGCAGCCGCAGATCCAGGAAGGCTCGCCCTTCCAGGAGTTCTTTGACGACTTCTTTGACGGCGAGGGCAACCAGGGCGGCAACCAGAAGGTTTCCTCGCTCGGCTCCGGCTTCGTCATCGACCCGTCCGGTTACGTCGTCACCAACAACCACGTGATCGAGGGCGCCGACGACATCGAAGTCATCTTCCCGAACGGCAGCAAGCTGAAGGCGAAGCTTGTCGGCACCGACACCAAGACCGACCTATCGGTGCTGAAGGTGGAGCCGAAGGCGCCGTTGAAGGCAGTGCGGTTCGGCAACTCGCGCCAGATGCGCATCGGCGACTGGGTGATGGCGATCGGCAACCCGTTCGGGCTTGGCGGATCGGTGACCCTCGGGATCATCTCGGCGCGTGGGCGCAACATCAACGCCGGCCCTTACGACAACTTCATCCAGACCGATGCGGCGATCAACAAGGGCAATTCCGGCGGGCCGCTCTTCAACATGCGCGGCGAAGTCATCGGCATCAACACCGCGATCATCTCGCCGTCCGGCGGATCGATCGGCATCGGCTTCGCAGTCCCGACGGAGCTGGCTGAAAACATCGTCCACCAGCTGATTGAGTTCGGCGAAACACGGCGTGGATGGCTTGGCGTACGTATCCAGCCGGTGACCGACGATATCGCTGCAAGCCTGGGCCTCGATCGTGCGCGGGGAGCGCTTGTTTCCGGCGTCGTCAACAATGGCCCGATCAAGAACGGTGAGATCAAGGCCGGCGACGTGGTGCTGACCTTTGACGGCCAGCCAGTGAACGAGATGCGGGACCTGCCGCGCATCGTCGCCGAAAGCCCGGTCGACAAGCAGGTCGACGTGGTGATCCTGAGGGACGGCAAGGAGCAGACCGTGAAGGTGACGCTCGGACGCCTGGAAGACAGCGTCGATGCGGATGACGATTCCGACAAGCCTGATGCACCCGATGAGCAGGGCCAGAACAATGATCCGCAGGCAACGCCTCCAGGCGACCAGCCGGATCAATCCGGCCAGGCTGACCAGGCTGACAAGGGCGCCGCTTCGACCTTCGGCATGACGCTGGCGGTGCTGGATGAGGAGCAGCGCAAGAGCTTCAACATCGCCGAAAGCGTCGAGGGCGTGGTCGTGACGGCGGTGGCGCCGAATTCACCTGCGGCGCAGAAGGGCGTCAAGGTCGGCGAGGTGATCGTCGAGGTTGGGCAGGATTTCGTCGAAAAGCCCGAAGACGTGCTGAAGCGCATCAACGCGCTGAAGGCGGAAGGCCGCCGCAACGCCCATGTGATGGTGTCCGATACGGCCGGCAACCTGCGTTTCGTGGCGATGCCGCTGGAATAGCGAGCCACCGCAGATCAGGGGCCTCGCTGCGCCTGCCACGCATCCCTGGTCGCCGCGTACACGACGTGGCGCTTGAGGTGAGGATGCGTGTCCGGCACGCGCGGATGGTCGAAATCCATGGCCTCGATACGCTGCATGCCGATCCGTTCCATGACGGCGGTCGAGCGTCGGTTTTCCGCGACGGCGAAGGCGAGCACGGCGTCGAGGCTTTTTTCCATGAAGCCGAACTCCAGTACCGCCCGGGCCGCTTCGGTGGCGTAACCATTGCCCCAGTATCGGGTCGCAAGCCGCCAGCCGATCTCGACCACTTCCTTCGGGAAGATGTCCGGCATGTTGGCATAGGACAGGCCGCAGAAACCGATCGGCTCTGCCTCGTCACGAAGCTCCACGCAAAAGAGCCCGAAACCGTTGTCCTCGATCATCTGGTTCAGCTTCGGCAGCAGCGCGTCTGCCTCGTCGTGGCTGCGACGAAACGGAAAGAACTCCATCACCTTCGGATCGGCGTTGATCTCGCGAAACAGGTGCCGATCGCTCGAGACCCATGTCCGCAGCAGCAGTCGCTCGGTTTGAAGGACGACCCGTGCGCCGGTCATGGCGTCACGAAGTCGGTCTTCCGGTAGCCCTGGATGTAAAGCAATGCGGTGAGGTCGGCGTGGTCAATGCGCATCTTCGCCTGCGCCGCAACGGCGGGCTTGGCGTGCAGCGCGACGCCGGAGCCTGCAAGTTCCAGCATGCCTAGGTCATTTGCGCCGTCACCCACGGCCATCACATCGTCTGTGGAAATGCCGAGCTTGGCTGAGATCTGCATGAGCGCGTCGACCTTCGCCTGCTTGCCAAGGATGGGTTCGGCCACTTCTCCAGTGAGGGATCCGTCCTTCTCGAGAAGAATGTTGGCGCGGTTTTCATCAAAGCCCAGCGTTGCGGCGATCCTGCTGGTGAAAACCGTAAAGCCGCCGGAGACGAGTGCGGAATAAAAGCCCTTTGCCTTCATCGTGGCAATAAGTTCGGGTCCGCCGGACGTAAGCGTGATGCGTTGGGCAATGACGTCGTCAACGACGCTGATCGGCAGACCTTTGAGGAGTGCGACGCGTTCCCGCAGTGCCGGCTCGAAGGCAATCTCGCCGTTCATGGCGCGGGCGGTGATCGTCGCGACCTTGTCCTTCAGGCCCACGAGGTCGGCGAGTTCGTCGATGCATTCCTGGCCGATCATGGTCGAATCCATGTCGGCAATCAGGAATTTCTTGCGCCGGGTTTCTGCCTGCTGAATGACGAGGTCGATCGGCGCCTGGCCGATGACCGACCGCAGCGCGGCCTCCGCTGCTGCCGTATCCGCATCATCACGCAGGGCGATGTCGCAGGCCACGCCGTCTGCCAGCCAGTAAAGCCCGGAGGCTTGAACGGCTGCCGCGGCTGCTTCACCCAGGTCGGGCGTCAGAACAGGGTTTGACGGATGGGCGATGAGCGTGGCAACGAGAGCCATATGAAGTTTGACCTTTTGGAAGATACGGACGCCGTTCTGATAACGGGGCCGACGGCCAGCGGCAAGTCCGCGCTTGCCGTCGAGGTGGCGAAGCATGTCGGCGGCGTTGTCATCAATGCCGACAGCATGCAGGTTTACGACACCTTGAAAGTGCTGACGGCGCGGTCGTCCGACGAGGACATGCAGGGCGTGCCGCATTTCCTTTACGGGCATGTTCCGGCGACGAGGACGTATTCCACCGGTGAGTGGCTGCGGGAGGTGACGCCGCTCCTGGAGACGCTGAAGGTTGAGGGGCGGATGCCGGTGATCGTCGGCGGCACCGGGCTCTATTTTAAGGCGCTGACCGGCGGGCTGTCGGACATGCCGGAGATTTCCCAGGGTACCCGTTGTGCCGTGCGCCTGCGGCTGAAGGAGCAGGGTGCGCCGGCGCTGCATGCCGTGCTTTCCGAACGTGATCCGGAGGCGGCGAAGTCGCTGCAGCCCACCGACGGCCAGCGGATCGTTCGTGCGCTCGAGGTGCTGGAAGAGACGGGAAAGTCGCTGCTTGCCTTCCAGGAGCGGCGTGGGCCGATGATCGTCGATCCGGCGCGGGCGACGAAGCTCGTTGTTCTACCCGACCGGGCGGTGCTGCACGAACGGATCAACCTGCGCTTCCAGCGGATGATGGAGAGTGGAGCGCTGGACGAGGTGAGGACGCTGCTGGCGAAGGAGCCCGCAGCCGATGCGCCGGTGATGAAGGCGATCGGCGTTCGCGAGATTGCCGAGATGCTCCAGGGTCGGATGACGCCAAGCGAGGTGGTGGAGCGCTGTTCGGCACTGACCCGCCAGTATGCCAAGCGCCAGATGACATGGTTCCGCAACCAGATGGACGAGACCTGGCAGCGGGTGAACTAGGCGAGCAGGCGGCGCTCGCTCAATCCTTGTCGTAGAGGCTGCTCAAGGGTTTGCGGAGCAAGCTTTCGCGCAACGATCCTTCACGGCGAAGAAGCGGGTTCGGGCGCGGCGCGATCTCCGGCTGGGCAGGGCGCTGGAACACCGGCTGCGGGTCCGGCATGCGCTCGCGGCGCAGATCGGCGTGGCGATCGGGGCGTGGCGCTGGAGCGGGCTCCGCCGATGTCCGCGGCAGCATGTCGGGCCGGTAGGGTTCCGGCTGGCTCTGGCGGGGAGGCACAGGTGCTGCCGGGTTGGCGGTCACATGGCCGTTCGCGCGAAGCTCCCGCTCCCAACGCTCCAGTTCCGCATCCTTCTCCTGGCCGTAGTCATCAACTTCGTCGCCCGTTGCGGAACCGTCCTGCGGCGTCACGGTCGCAGCAGTATAGCTCTGCTGGAAAGATGAGATGTCGGGGCCGTTTACCGCGCGCATGCGCGCGACGACGGTTCGGAGATCCACCGTGTCCGGCGTTTCGTCGGAACCCTTGTCCAGCGCGCCATTCGCCTTGGGAAGGTATTTTTTCTCCACCCGCGCGAATTTCATGCGCATCGGGACGGAGATCGCCTCGCCGAAGGCAATCGCCTCGCCATTGCCGATGGACGACAGGAAGCTGGTGGTGGAGATCGAGGAATTCGGGATCGCCGACTTGATGATGTCCTGGTCGACGTCGTTCGACAGGCGCATCGCAAACACTGTCGAGCACTGTGACAGGATAGTCTGGTCGAGTTCGCCCGGGCGCTGGGTGATCACCCCAAGCGACACGCCGTATTTGCGGCCTTCCTTGGCGATGCGAGCGATGGCCTGGCGTGTCGGGAAAAATCCGAGATTCGGGTCCGCCGGCACGTAGCGGTGCGCTTCTTCGCACACAACGAGCATGTGGATCGCGCCATTGCTCCAAAGCGCAAGCTCAAAGGCCATGCGGCAGAGGATCGAGGCGACCGAATTGACGACTTCCGACGGGATCCCGGAGAGCTGGAAGGTCGAGATCGGGCGATCGCCGCCGGGAATGCGGAAGATATGCGCAATGGTCTCCATGATCGTGTCATTGATCGTGTTGTTGGAGAACATGAAGTGGTAGCGCGGATCGTTGATCGCCGACATGATGCGCATCTTGAGCGAGCGCAGGAATGGCTTTTCACCACGGCCTTCCAGCCGCCCAATACGCTCGTCGATGAGCGCCAGGAGATCAGCCATGCGATACGGAACGGGCGTATCGGCCGTGAGCGAGCTCTTTTCCGTGGTGCGGCGCATGAGGCTGGAATCGCTGCCGCGGAATGCGCGCTTGGCCTCCGGAATAAGGTCGCGCAGGATGTCCAACTCTTCGGCCACGCCCGGGCGACCGCGAAACAGTACCTCGGCGAACTCCTCGAGCCGCATCAGCCAGAAGGGAAGATCCAGCGTATCCGTGTCGATGACGACCGCATGGTCAGGGAAGGCAGCCGCAAATTCGTTGTGCGGGTCGAGAATCAACACCCGCAGTTTCGGATCGGCTTCCACGGCCTTATGCAGCAGCAGCGAAACGGCCGTCGACTTGCCGACGCCGGTGGAGCCGACGATCGCAAAATGCTTCGACAGCATGGACGGAATGTGGATCGCCGCATCGACGTTTTCGTCCTGCGTCAGCTTTCCGATCACGCAGGTGTCGTTCAGGCCGCTGTCATAGATGCGCAGGAGGTCGGCTGCGCGGATGCGGTGGGCAACGGCGCCAAGGTAAGGGTAACGCGAAATGCCGCGCGAAAACTCGTCACGGCCTTCGCCATTCTTGCGCACTTCGCCGAGCAGCTCGCATTCGATGCGGAACTGGGTGTTGCTGCCCTCGTTCCAGGCCCGGTCATCGGCTTCCATGCCGAAGGCAAGGGCGACGACGCGGTTCTGCCCGACGCTGATGGAAATCAGCCGGCCGACCGACCAGAGTTCGGTCAGGTCGGTATCGCCATGTTCGGCAACTGCGGAAATCGTGGCATGCGAGCCGTTGCAGGCAACGACACGTCCGAGGAGGCGGTTTCCCGAGCTCTGGATGTCGCGGCGGTCCTGCTCTCCGGCGGACGCGGAACGTTGTAGGTCGTTATTCAGCAACATCTCCCCCTTGTCGGGGTTGGCGGGTTTGCTCGACGTATGGGCGATATGTAACTTGTGACCCTTAATAACTGGTGTAGCGATCTCGGCTCTTGTGAGCGGAATTGCAGCAAAATCATCATCATGCGAAATTTTCGTGCGTCGCAGCGTTGACGAATGTCCCTAATCTGTCTAACACTCCGCCCCATGAAATTTTCGATCGCTCTTATTGTGGTGGGAACGCGCATGGGCAGGACGGTGTAACCGTCCGGCGTTAGCCACCCATGCGCGGAAAGACAGGCTCCTCAAGGGGCCTTTTTTTATGCCTTTAATCCGGCTCAGGGGAGCCGCCGGTAAAAATCCAGCAGCGAATGGACCAGAACAATGACCGATGACAGCAACAGGATGACAGGCGCGGAAATCGTATTGCGTGCGCTGAAGGACAACGGCGTCGAGAATATCTTCGGATATCCGGGCGGCGCCGTGCTTCCGATCTACGACGAGATCTTCCAGCAGGACGAAATCCAGCACATCCTCGTTCGCCACGAACAGGGTGCTGGCCATGCTGCCGAAGGTTACGCCCGCTCCACCGGCAAGATCGGCGTCATGCTGGTTACCTCCGGTCCGGGCGCGACCAATGCCGTTACGCCGCTGCAGGACGCGTTGATGGACAGCATCCCGCTCGTCTGCCTCACCGGCCAGGTTCCGACCACGCTGATCGGCTCGGATGCCTTCCAGGAATGCGACACGGTTGGCATCACCCGCCCGTGCACGAAGCACAACTGGCTGGTCAAGGACGTCAACGAGCTTGCCGGCATCATCCACGAGGCCTTCCGTATCGCCCAGACCGGCCGCCCGGGCCCGGTTGTCGTCGATATCCCGAAGGACATCCAGTTCGCGACCGGTACCTATACGCCAAAGCCGGAAACGGCGGCCAATATCAGCTACCAGCCGAAGACCAAGGGTGAGCTCGAAGCTATCCAGGCTGCGGTTGAACTGATGGCGACCGCACGTCGGCCGATCCTCTACACCGGCGGTGGCGTCATCAACTCCGGTCCGGAAGCCTCCAAGCTCCTGCGTGAACTGGTTGAACTGACTGACTTCCCGATCACGTCCACGCTGATGGGTCTCGGCGCTTATCCGGCGTCTGGTCCCAACTGGCTCGGCATGCTCGGCATGCACGGCTCCTACGAAGCAAACATGGCAATGCACAGCTGTGACGTCATGGTCTGCATTGGTGCACGCTTCGATGACCGCATCACCGGTCGCCTGAATGCCTTCTCGCCCAACTCCCGCAAGGTCCACATCGACATCGATCCGTCGTCGATCAACAAGAACGTCCATGTCGATATCCCAATCATCGGTGATGTCGGTACTGTTCTGGAAGACATGGTCCGCGTCTGGCGTGCCCGCACGGCAAAGCCCGCCAAGGCGCAGACGGAAGAATGGCGCAGCGACATCGAGCGCTGGCGCGCGCGCAAGAGCTTCTCCTACAAGCATTCGACCGACGTCATCATGCCGCAATATGCGCTTGAGCGGCTGAATGCGCTGTCGCGCGGACGCAATACCTTCATCACGACCGAAGTCGGCCAGCACCAGATGTGGGCGGCACAGTTCATCGAGTTCGATGAGCCGAACCGCTGGATGACCTCGGGCGGTCTCGGCACGATGGGCTACGGCTTCCCGGCTGCACTCGGCGTGCAGGTTGCGCATCCGGATGCGCTGGTCATCGACGTTGCCGGTGACGCTTCGATCCAGATGTGCATCCAGGAAATGTCGACCGCAATCCAGTACAATCTGCCGGTCAAGATCTTCATCCTGAACAACCAGTACATGGGCATGGTGCGCCAGTGGCAGCAGTTGCTGCACGGCAACCGCCTGTCGAACTCCTACACGGAAGCCATGCCGGACTTCGTCAAGCTGGCGGAAGCCTATGGCGCGGTCGGCATGTACTGCGATGATCCGAAGGAACTGGACGGCAAGATCGAAGAGATGATTGCGGTCAAGAAGCCGGTGATCTTCGATTGCCGCGTCGCCAACCTTGCCAATTGCTTCCCCATGATCCCATCGGGTAAAGCGCATAACGAAATGCTGTTGCCGGACGAGGCGACGGATGAAGCCGTTGCCACGGCCATCGATGCCAAGGGTCGCCAGCTCGTCTAAGGACGGGCTTGTCGCTCTTCAACCAGATACTGAGGAACCGGATCCAACATCATGAATGCGCATCAGCAACCGACGGGATCAGCATATTTCATCGCGCCGGAAACGGCCAAAGCCGAGAGCCACACGCTTTCCGTTCTCGTCAACAACGAGCCGGGTGTGCTTGCTCGCGTCATCGGCCTTTTCTCCGGCCGGGGCTACAATATCGAAAGCCTGACGGTTTCGGAAACGGAGCATGAGGCGCATCTGTCGCGCATCACCATCGTTACCCGTGGCACGCCTTCGGTGCTCGAGCAGATCAAGGCCCAGCTCGATCGCCTCGTGCCGGTTCACCGGGTGGTGGACCTGACGGTGCGTGCGCGTGAACAGGGCCAGGAGCGCCCGATCGAACGCGAAGTGGCATTGCTGAAGGTTGTCGGCACCGGTGAACGCCGCGCCGAAACGCTGCGCCTGGCCGACGCCTTCCATGCAAAGGTGGTGGATGCCACCGTGGAGCACTTCATCCTGGAGATCACCGGCAAGTCGTCGAAGATCGACCAGTTCGTGGCGGTGCTGAAGCCGCTCGGGCTGATCGAAGTCTGCCGCACGGGGATCGCGGCGATGAATCGCGGGCAGCAGGGAATGTAACGCGCGTCAGGCTGAGGGCGGCAGATGGACAAAGACTGGCTTCCTCAGCCTGGAACACGCCTTGGCGCCACCTTCTACGTTCGCCAGTCCCAGCCATGGCTGAGCCACTATTTCGGCATCGACCGGCTTGACGCGACGCTAGCGCCCGGCATCGGCGGGGTCGTATTATGGGGCGGGCGCATTCCCGCAAAGACGGCGCGCGCCATTGCAAAACTGCGCGGGTTGCCGTCCTGGTACCTGGAGGACGGTTTCCTTCGGTCCGTCGGGCTCGGCAAGGAAAATACCTTGCCGATCTCCATCCAGATCGATGACCTTGGCATGCCTGTCGATGCGTCGCGGCCGTCGAGGCTGGAGGCGCTGATTGCTGCCTCTGCCGGCATGGATGTTGGGGGACTTGGCTCTGAAATCCGGGCGGCGCTGATCCGCGAGAAGCTTTCCAAATACAACAACCTGCCGCACCGCTCGCCAAAGCTTGAAACCACCACCCGCCGCCGCGTGCTGCTTGTGGACCAGGTCTACGGTGATGTCTCCGTGCCGATGGCTGGCGGATCGGCGGCGAGTTTCAAGCGCATGCTGCAGGACGCGATCGCGAGCGGAGCGCAATGCGTAGTGCGCACCCATCCGGATGTCATGGTGGGTTTCCGCAAGGGTTACCTGACGGGGCAGGCGCGCCAGACGCCGGGTGTCGTGGTGACTGCCGAGCCCGTCTCGGTTGCGTCGATGCTCGAGGTGATCGACGAGGTGTGGACGGTTTCAAGCCAGATGGGCCTCGATGCCTTGATCCGCGGGATACCGGTGCGGTGTTATGCGGCGCCATCCTACGCCGGGTGGGGCCTGACCGACGACCGTTTCGAAGGGAAATCACGGGTCGTGGCGACGCGGCGCAAGGCGAGGCCTTCCGTCGACCAGTTGGTGGCCGCCGCTTTCAGCCTCTACCCGTGCTACCGCGATACGAACGGCTGGCGGGAAATCGACGTGTTCACGGCGATCGAAACACTGGCCGCAGAGCGCCGCCAGATGAACATCGACTAGATCATTTCCAGCGGCGTCTTGCGACCTGGCGGTGGGAAAGCCGCGTCCAAGGCCAGCCAGTCATCGTCGCTTAGATCAAGCTCTGCCGCCTCTGCATTTTCCTCGACGCGGTGTGGGTTGGCCGACTTCGGAATGGCGATCACGCCGTCTCTCTCGAGCAGGAAGGCCAGCGCCACCTGCGCCGGCGTCGCCTGGTAGGCCTTGGCGATGCGGATCAACTCGGCGCTCTTGGCAAGCCGGCCCTGTTCGATCGGCGAATAGGCCATGACCGGGATGCCGCGTTGCTGGCACCACGGCAGGAGGTCGTATTCGATGCCGCGCCGCGACAGGTTGAAGAGCACCTGGTTTGCCGCACAATTCTCGCCGCCGGGCACGGCCATCAGTTCCTGCATGTCGTCGATGTCAAAGTTCGATACGCCCCAGGCGCCGATCTTGCCGGATTGGCGAAGCGCCTCGAAGCCGGCGACCGTTTCCGCCAGCGGATGCTCGCCGCGCCAATGCAGGAGGTAAAGATCAAGGCGATCAGTCTTCAGACGCTCCAGGCTGCGTTCGCAGGCATCGACCACGCCCTGGCGACTGGCATTCCAAGGGTAGACCTTGCTGACGAGGAAGACTTCGTCGCGACGGCCTTCGATCGCAGCGCCGGTGATCTTTTCGGCGCCGCCTTCGCCATACATCTCGGCCGTGTCGATCAGCGTCATGCCCAGATCGAGCCCGTGCCGCAGGCTTTCGATTTCTATCTGCGCCTTGGCGGGATCCTCGCCCATCATCCAAGTGCCGAGCCCAAGGGCGGGAACGGTGGCGCCGCCGGGTATTGCAACAGTCGGAATTTCAGCCATGATCGAACTCGTTTTTATGGTGGCGCAATGGTCAAGACATAACGCGTGGCCAAGCGCTTCCAAGTTCTTCTTGAACAGCGCCGGCAACAATCCTATGACGCAGCACGGCCATCCGCCAAACGAGATGGCAGTAACAACGGGACCCTTGGCATCGAAGGAGTATGCATGCCGCTGGAAACATTTCTGGCTCTCGTCCTGTTCGCCTTCACGACATCCATCACGCCAGGGCCGAACAACATGATGCTTTTTGCATCAGGCGTGAATTTCGGTTTCGCCCGCACGGTGCCGCATATGCTGGGAATCGGCGTCGGGTTCTTTACGCTGCTGATCGGCGTGGGCTTCGGGCTCGGCGCACTCCTGCAGACGGTGCCGATCGTCTACACGATCCTGAAATTCGCTGGCGGCGCCTATCTTCTGTGGATCGCCTGGAAGATCGGCAGTTCCCGCACGCTCTCCGACGGCAAGGCCGGCGCGCAGCCGATGAGCTTCCTTGCTGCTGCCGCCTTCCAGTGGGTCAACCCGAAGGCATGGGTAATGGCCGTGACCGCCATGGCGACCTATACCAATCCGGACGCCTACTGGATGACGGTGCTGCTGGTCGGGGTCGCCTTCGCACTCGTCAACGTGCCGAGTGTTTCGACCTGGGCCGGGTTCGGGTCGGCTTTGCGCGAATGGCTCTCTGTTCCGGCACGCCTGAAATGGTTCAACATCACCATGGCCGTGCTGCTGGTCGCGAGCCTCTGGCCCATGCTGAAGTGAAGGAACGTCCTATGTCGGGTGACCATCATCATTCCCACGATCATGATCATCACCATGATCACGAACATGGTCACTCCCACGGGCACGACCACCATCACGACAACCGCTACAGCGACATGCAGGCGCGGGTGAAGGCACTCGAAACGGTGCTGGTGCAGAAGGGTCTGATTGATCCGGCGGCGATCGACGCTATTGTCGAGACTTACGAGACCAAGATCGGTCCGCGCAACGGCGCCCGCGTCGTCGCCAAGGCCTGGACGGATGAAACCTTCGCGCAGTGGCTGAAGGAAGACGCGACAGCCGCAATCGCCAGCCTTGGTTATACCGGTCGCCAGGGCGAGCATATGCGCGCCGTGTTCAACACGCCGGAGACGCACAATCTCGTCGTCTGCACGCTCTGCTCCTGTTATCCGTGGTCTGTGCTTGGCCTGCCGCCGGTCTGGTACAAGGCGCCGGCCTATCGGTCGCGTGCGGTAATCGATCCGCGCGGCGTGCTTGAGGAGTTCGGTCTGAGGCTGCCGGAGACCAAGAAGATCCGGGTCTGGGATTCCACCGCCGAGCTTCGCTACCTCGTCATTCCGGAGCGCCCGGACGGCACCGAGGCGCTGAGCGAAGAGGAACTGGCCGCACTCGTCAGCCGCGACTCGATGATCGGTACGGCGGTTGCGGGAGCACCGCAATGAACGGCCCGCATGACCTTGGCGGTCAGATGGGCTTTGGACCGGTCGCGCCGGAAAAGAACGAGCCGTATTTCCACGCCGAGTGGGAAAAGAGGGCGCTCGGGATCACTTTGTCCTGCGGCGCCTTCGGTGCCTGGTCGATTGATGAAAGCCGGCATGCTCGTGAAAGGATCCCACCGGCCGAATACCTGTCCGCCAGCTACTACGAGATCTGGACGCGTGCTCTTGAGACGCTTCTGGAGCGACACGGCTTTGCGACGCGTGCTGAAATTGATGCGAGCGTCAAGCTGACCGAACCGGCGACGCCGAAGCGCATCCTGAGGGCGGACATGGTGCCGGCGGTGCTGGCCAAGGGTGGACCGTGCGATCGGCCGGTGGAGACGCAACCTCTGTTCCGGCCGGGCGACAAGGTGCGCACGAGGAACTTCAACCCCGAGACCCATACCCGGCTGCCGCGATACGCGCGCGCCAAGATCGGTGTGGTCGAGGCGGTTCAGGGCTCCTTCGTTTTCCCGGACGACAACGCCCATGGGAAGGGCGAAAACCCGCAATGGGTTTATACCGTGGTGTTCGATGCCGGTGAAGTCTGGGGCGAGGGCGCCGACCCGACGCTGACCGTCTCGATCGATGCCTGGGAGAGTTATCTTGAGCACCTGTGAAACCACGTCACCGCTTGTTCAATCCGTCGGGCTGCCGAAATCACCGGAAGGTGCGCCGGTCTTTCCCGAACCATGGGCGGCCGAGGCCTTTGCCATGACCGTGTATCTGCACGAACGGGGCCTGTTCAGCTGGAGTGAATGGGCCGAGGCGCTGTCGACCGAGGTGCACCGACCGGGCCGCGCCGAGGATGGAAGCGACTACTTTGACTGCTGGGTTGCCGCGCTTTCGGGCCTTCTGGCGGCCAAGGGGCTGGCGGATGAGGAGACTATACTCGCCCTGCAGCACAGCTGGCAGCGCGCTGCGGAGGCGACGCCGCATGGCAGGCCGATCGAACTCGCCAACGATCCGCTGCTTGCATCTCAACAAGCTTGATTCCGCTTTCGTTCTTTTTTGGTTGCGATTCGCGTCCGAATCCTGCCAAGTCCGGCCATGCAATTTGCTCCCCAACAGGATGAGGCTCTCAAGGCCGTTTCACGCTGGCTGAAGGATGGCCGCAGCCAGGTTTTTCGCTTGTTCGGTTATGCCGGCACGGGCAAGACGACGCTTGCCAAGCACTTTGCCGAGCATGTGGATGGCGAGGTGCTGTTCGCGGCCTTTACCGGCAAGGCGGCGCAGGTGCTGCGGTCGCGTGGCGCCCGTAATGCCAAGACGATCCACTCGCTGATCTATCGCCCACGCGGCGAAGAGGCGGTCGAGGACGAGGAAACCGGCAAGACGTCCATCTCGCCGATGTTCTCGATCAACCGGCAGAGCCCGCTGGCCAAGGCGGCGCTGATCATCATCGACGAATGTTCGATGGTGGACGAGGCGCTGGGCAAGGACCTGATGAGCTTCGGGACGCCGATCCTGGTGCTCGGCGATCCGGGACAGCTTCCG
Organism: Neorhizobium turbinariae; assembly: GCF_023223505.1. Classification (NCBI taxonomy): domain Bacteria; kingdom Pseudomonadati; phylum Pseudomonadota; class Alphaproteobacteria; order Hyphomicrobiales; family Rhizobiaceae; genus Neorhizobium; species Neorhizobium turbinariae. Next base: position 60,709 of record NZ_JALPRY010000027.1, on the reverse strand, counting down.
CCGGTTACCGGCGGCGGGTTCTTTACCGAGCAGGAGCCGGACTACCTTCTCACTGATATTCACCGCCAGGCCCGCGACAACCCGATCATCCAGCTCGCCATGAATGTGCGCGAGGGCAAGGAGATCATGTATGGCGACTACGGCAAGGCGCAGGTGATCTCGCGCAACGAGGTGACGCAGCAACTGGTGCTGGAAGCGGACCAGGTTCTGGTGGGCACCAACAAGACCCGCAAGCGCTACAACCAGCGTCTTCGCGAGCTGAAGGGCTTTACCGCGGATTATCCGCAGTCAGGCGACAAACTGGTCTGCCTGCGCAACGATCAGGTGAAGGGGCTGTTGAACGGCTCGCTGTGGCAGGTAATGAGTTCGTCGCGCGAGACGGTGAAGCCCGGCATCAACCTGATGATCCGCCCGGAAGACGACGACATGGATCGTGGTGCGGCCAAGATCAAGCTCCTGAAGCAGGCCTTCGAGACCGATGAAGAGATTCCGTGGACGACGCGCAAGCGTTATGACGAGTTCGACTACGGCTATGCGCTGACGGTGCACAAGGCGCAGGGCTCGCAGTGGAACAACGTGGTTCTGTTTGATGAAAGCTGGGCTTTCCGCGATACCCGGGAACGCTGGCTTTATACGGCGATCACCCGTGCGGCCGATACGCTGACGGTGGTTCGCTGATTCTACAATGAGAAGAGGCCCGAAAGGGCGAATGCAGCGGAATCGGGTGCAGTCACAGGTTGTTGTGGTGCAAGATCCGTGGGAATGGGGCTGCGGTGCCGTGTGCTGCAGAAAAAGCAACAGAATTCGCCGCATCCGCCGTCCCGCCGCCAATGGCTTCAACAGCGAATTCTGTTATCGGCAACTTACAGAAAATTGTTCCGATTGGTAGATCTTCGTTAACCTGAATTCTCGCCTGTAAAAACTCTTTATGAGTGTAATTCACGCAGGCGAATGGCGCCGGGCCAAAGCTTGATCTAGAACACTCCCCAATGCGCCTAAAGAGGGTGATCCCGATGCCAACCAAGCTTTCCGTCAATCTCAATGCCATCGCCATGCTGCGCAATCGCCGCGACCTGCCGTGGCCCAGCGTGGAGAATATAGGGCGGATTGCTTTAGAGGCCAGCGCGTCAGGGCTGACGGTTCATCCGCGACCGGACCAGCGGCATATCCGGTTCAGCGATCTTCCGGTGCTGCGTGCACTGATCGATGACGAGTTTCCGCAGGCCGAGTTCAACATCGAGGGTTATCCGAGCGAAGACTTCCTGCAACTTTGCGAAAAGACGCAGCCGGAACAGGTGACGCTGGTGCCGGATGATCCGAGCCAGGCAACCTCTGACCACGGCTTCGACTTCCGCGCGAGCGGCGAGATGCTGAAGCCGATCGTGGCGCGCCTGAAGAGGGGCGGTATGCGGGTTTCACTGTTTGCCGATGGGGATGGCGATGTTGAAGCGGTGAAGCTGGCGAAGGAGACTGGTGCGGACCGGATCGAGCTTTACACCGGACCCTATGGCGGCTGCTTTAATGATGAGGAGAGGGCGCAACCCATTCTTCGCGACCTCGGTGCCACGGCGGATGCCGCGCGTGACGAAGGGCTGGAGGTGAATGCCGGGCACGACCTGACGGTCGCCAACCTTCCGGCGCTCGTGCGCCGTATCCCCTATCTGGCGGAAGTGTCGATCGGCCATGGGCTGACGGCGGACGCGCTGGAATACGGGATGGCCGAAACCGTGCGGCGTTTCAGGCGCGCCTGCGGCCAGGACGTCTGATCGTCTCAGCCAGGTTCACCGTCTCAGGCGGCGACGCGTGCACCTTCGTGGTCGGCAAGCGCGAACCGAACGGCGGCGCAGGCATGGACTGCGGTTGAGTCGAGCCCGGGCAGCGGCAGGCGTTCGGGATCGAGCAGCAGGCAGATTTCCGTGCAGCCGAGAATGACGCTATCGGCGCCTTGCGCCTTCGCCTTCTCGATCATTGCCAGCGCTCTGGCGCGGGAGGCATCGCTGACGGTGCCAGAGCAGAGTTCCCCGAAAATGATGTCGTGCATCGCGGCACGGTCGTGTTCGTCGGGCACCATGATCTCGATACCATGCTTGCGCATGCCATCGGCATAGAAGCCGTGCTCCATCGTGTAGCGGGTCGCGAGCAGGAGCGGTCGCTTCAGTTCGCGCGCCTGGAGAGCCTCGGCCGTCTCATCGATGATGTTGATGAGCGGAACGTCGACGGCCGCCTGGACCTCATCGGCGATCAAATGCATCGTGTTGGTGCAGATGAGCACGCAGTCGGCGCCGGCCTGAGCAAGCTTACCGGCGCTCGCTGCAAGATGCGCCGCGGCGAGATCCCATCGGCCTGCCTTCTGCAGTTCAACGACCTCCGAAAAGTTCACGGAATGCAGCAGGATATCGGCTGAGGCGAGGCCGCCGAGGCGGTCCCGCACCATCTCGTTGATCAGGCGGTAATAGACTGCGGTGCTTTCAAAGCTCATTCCGCCAATCAAGCCGATGCGACGCATATGTTCTCCAAATGGAAGCGAGATTAGAATGGTTGTCTAATTATCGCTTTCAGATTGGAAAAGCAATCCTGTCGCTAGTGTCCGGCGACCAGCGCATCCCGGTGGGCCGCCAGGAAGTCCCTGAGTGACTGCGGCTCTCTGCCGGTCAAGGCGTTGAAGTCGTTGGTGACGAGATCAAAATAGCCGGCACGGACATTTGCATCGGCGGAGACCAGCATCTTCACGACGAAGTCGGGGAGGCCCGCGCCCGCCAGCCCCTGCGCCAGTTGTTCATCGCTCACAGGCACGACCTCAAGCGGCTTTCCCGTTGCTTCTGTCACAAGCGATGCAATCTCGTGAGCATTCAAAGACCGCGAGCCGGTGAGAGTGAAGATCCGGTTTTCCGCAGCCGGTCTGGCGAGCGCTGCGGCTGCAGCACGGGCGCAGTCGTCGCGCGAGATGTTGGTGATGCGGCCGTCGCCCATTGCGGTGAACCACTTTCCAACCTGGAGGTTGTGCGGCATGCTCATCAGGTAGTTGTCGTGGTACCAGGCGTTACGCAGGATAGTATAGGCAAGGCCGCTCTGCTGGATCGCCTTTTCCGTGCCAAGATGATCGGGTGCGAAACTGACGAGCGATCGGTCGGGGTTCGGCATCGAGGTGTAGACAAGGTGCCTGACGCCCGCGCTGGTGGCGGCGGATACTGCGGCCTGGTGCTGCTTCAGGCGCCCGCCAGGCGTTGCAAGATCATCGGTTGAAATCAGCAGCACGCGCTCCACGCCAGCAAAAGCCGAGGCGAGACCCTCGGCATCGTTGAAGTCCACCCTGCGTGTCTCGACACCCTTTGCCGCAAGGTCTGAAAGCTTGGACAGATCGCGGCTGCCGGCAATCAGATCGGCAGGCGCAACCTGTTCCGTTTCCAGCAGGTGGTGAATGACTGCGCGGCCAAGATGGCCAGCGGCGCCGGTGACGAGAAGCTTGGGCATGTGAATTCCTCTGGTGGAAGGATTGAACCTTTAAGATGCTCTCAGAAAGAGACCAGCACTACAATAGTGATTGACCGACTTCCGTAAAGGAGGCAGGTTTCCGGCAGATCGTTACCTCAAAGGAACCACCTGCCTTGTCCAGCAAGCTACTTCAGGCGGAGTCACAAACTGGTCGGGCGTGCGGCAACAGCGCGTCCGACATGAGCAATTGCCCGGTTCGGGACGTGATGGACCGGATTGCCGGCAAGTGGTCAACACTGCTTCTGGAGGCGCTGGCGCAGCGGCCTTATCGCTTCGGCGAACTGCGGCGTCTCGTGCCGGATATTTCCCAGCGCATGCTGACGCAGACGCTTCGCGACCTGCAGCGCGATGGATATATCGACCGGCAGGTGTTTCCGACAAAGCCGCCGAGTGTCGAATACAGGATGACCGAGCTGGGGCATTCGCTGTTTCAGCCGCTCGCCCAGGTCCTTCTGTGGGCTGAACAAAATCACGCCTCGGTCAAGGCCGCGCGGCAGCGATACGACGAGAGCGAACTCGCCCGCAACTGACCAGCCATTTTGCTTTTTGCCGGTGGATCGCTATATGGGCTCCGCCGTTCCGTGCGCCGTTGAAGGAGAATCCGATGACCGCCTATGACTACGATCTCTTTGTGATTGGGGGCGGGTCCGGAGGGGTGCGGGCAGGCCGCGTGGCCGCTTCGCTCGGCAAGCGGGTTGCGATCGCCGAAGAATATCGCTTCGGCGGCACATGCGTCATCCGCGGCTGCGTGCCGAAGAAGCTTTTCGTTTATGCCTCGCAGTATCACGAGCATTTTGAAGATGCCGCCGGTTATGGCTGGCAGGTGGGCGAGAGCAGCTTCGACTGGAAGAAGCTGATCGAGGCCAAGGACAAGGAGATCACGCGGCTAGAAGGCCTCTACCGCAAGGGGCTGGAGAACAACAAGGCGGAAATCTTCGAGAGCCGCGCCGAACTCGTGGATGCGCATACCATCCGCATCGTCGGTACCGGCCAGACGGTGACTGCCGACAGGATCGTGATTGCGACAGGCGGCACCCCCAATCCGCATGCGGCGCTGCCGGGCCACGAGCTTTGCATCTCCTCCAACGAAGCCTTCCATCTGCCGGAACTGCCGCGCTCGATCCTGATCGCCGGCGGCGGTTATATCGCCGTAGAATTCGCCAATATCTTCCACGGGCTCGGGGTCGACACGACGCTGATCTATCGCGGCAAGGAAATCCTCTCGCGTTTCGATCAGGACATGCGCCAGGGACTGCACAAGGCGATGGTGGAGAAGGGCATCAAGATTGTGCTCACCGATGTCATCGAAGAGGTTTCCAAGGCGCCTGAAGGCGGTCTGAGCGCGCGCACCTTGTGTGGCGCGACGATCAATGCGGATGTCGTGATGCTGGCGCTTGGTCGCGATCCCAACACACAAGGGCTGGGCCTTGAGGCGGCAGGGGTCGAGGTGAACGAACGCGGCGCGATCGTCGTCGACAAATATTCCCGCACCAGCGTGCCGCATATCTACGCGCTCGGCGATGTCACCGATCGGGTACAGCTGACGCCGGTCGCAATCCATGAGGCGATGTGCTTCATCGAAACCGAGTACCGCGGCAATCCGACGGCACCCGACCACGACCTCATCGCAACAGCGGTTTTCTCGCAGCCGGAAATCGGCACAGTTGGGCTTTCCGAGGAAGAGGCGGCCAAGCGTTACGAGGAGCTTGAGATCTACCGCGCCGAGTTCCGGCCGATGAAGGCGACGCTTTCGGGCCGTGCGGAAAAGATGATCATGAAGCTGGTCGTGGATGCCGCAAGCCGGAAGGTACTCGGCGCCCATGTGCTCGGCCACGACGCTGGCGAGATGGCGCAGTTGCTCGGTATCTCGTTGAAGGCCGGCGTCACCAAGGATGATTTCGACCGCACAATGGCCGTTCACCCGACGGCGGCGGAGGAATTCGTCACCATGTATAACCCGTCCTATCGGGTGAAGAACGGCGAGCGCGTCTAACGTTTACCCAGCACGCACTGACGGTCCGCAGCGTCTAGGCAAACGAGTCGTTAAGGTTTATAAGCCGCCTCAATTTCGAGGAAGGCGACCTCGGCGCTTTATGCCGTGGCGGAACTAGGTGAGTGAGATGGCACAGAACTGGACCCCAAGCAGTTGGCGGCAGAAGCCGATCGAGCAGGTCCCGGAATATCCGGATGCAGCGGCGCTGGCCGCGACGGAAGCGCAACTCGCAACGTTTCCTCCGCTGGTTTTTGCCGGTGAAGCCCGCCGCCTGAAGAAGCAGCTTGCCAATGTCGCGGAAGGCAATGCCTTCCTTCTGCAGGGCGGTGACTGCGCCGAGAGCTTTGCCGAGCACGGCGCGGACAATATCCGCGACTTCTTCCGCTCCTTCCTGCAGATGGCGGTCGTGCTGACCTATGGTGCGCAGCTTCCTGTCGTGAAGGTCGGCCGCATTGCCGGACAGTTCGCCAAGCCGCGCTCGTCGAATGTCGAAGTGCAGGGCGGCGTGGAACTGCCGTCCTACCGTGGTGACATCATCAACGGCATCGACTTCACGCCGGAGTCGCGCATTCCGGATCCCGAGCGGCAGATGATGGCCTACCGCCAGTCTGCGGCAACGCTCAACCTGCTGCGCGCCTTTGCGATGGGTGGCTACGCGAACCTTGAGAACGTCCACAAGTGGATGCTCGGCTTCGTGAAGGATAGCCCGCAGGCTGAACGCTACCGTAAGCTCGCTGATCGCATCAGCGAGACGATGGACTTCATGCATGCGATCGGCATCACGGCGGAAAACCAGCCGAGCCTGCGCGAGACCGACTTCTTCACCAGCCACGAAGCGCTGCTGCTGGGTTATGAAGAGGCGCTGACCCGCGTCGACTCGACCTCGGGCGACTGGTACGCGACCTCGGGCCACATGATCTGGATCGGCGACCGTACCCGCCAGCTCGATCATGCGCATGTCGAATATTTCCGCGGCATCAAGAACCCGGTCGGCCTGAAGTGCGGCCCGTCGCTGCAGCCGGACAACCTGATCGAGTTGATCGACACGCTGAACCCGACCAACGAAGCCGGGCGCCTGACGCTGATTTGCCGTTTCGGTTACGACAAGGTGGCCGACAACCTGCCGAAGCTGATCCGCGCCGTCGAGCGCGAGGGCAAGAAGGTGGTCTGGTCCTGCGACCCGATGCACGGCAACACGATCACGCTCAACAGCTACAAGACGCGTCCGTTCGAGCGGGTGCTGTCGGAAGTCGAAAGCTTCTTCCAGATCCACCGCGCTGAAGGCACGCATCCGGGCGGCATCCATATCGAGATGACCGGCAAGGACGTGACGGAATGCACCGGTGGCGCACGCGCCGTCAGCGCCGACGACCTGCACGACCGCTACCATACGCATTGCGACCCGCGCCTCAACGCCGATCAGGCGCTTGAACTGGCCTTCCTGCTCGCCGAGCGGATGAAGAGCGGCCGCGATGAAAAGCGGATGGTCGTCAACGGCTAAGGCCCGACGCATCAACGACAACACAAAGGCTGGCGGAAACGCCGGCCTTTTTTCATGCCTCCTGCTCAGGTCTCCATTCGGTGACGCGAAGAATCTGCGCGACCACATTGCCCGTTTTTTATGAGGGCGCTACACCGGAAGCATGACTCAGGACATCGCCCAGACCTTCCGTATCGCCATAGCTCAACTCAACCCGACGGTCGGCGATATCGCCGGCAATCTGGCACTCGCGCGCGAAGCCCGGCGCGATGCGGCACGGGAAGGGGCCGATATCGTTCTCTTCACCGAGTTGTTTATTTCTGGCTATCCGCCGGAAGACCTGGTGCTGAAACCGGCCTTCATCAAGCGGTGCTTTGATGCGGTGCAGGCGCTGGCTGCGGACACGGCGGACGGCGGTCCGGGCGTCATCATCGGTTTTCCCCGCCAGGACGAGAAGGGCCGCTTCAATTCTGTCGCGGTGCTCGACGGTGGCAAGATCATCGCGATCCGCGACAAGGTCGATCTTCCGAACTATGGCGAGTTTGATGAGAAGCGCGTGTTCATTGCCGGTGACATGCCGGGGCCGGTGAACTACCGCGGCGTGCGGCTCGGCATCCCGATCTGCGAGGACATTTGGGGTGACCTCGGCGTATGCGAAACGCTCTCGGAAAGTGGCGCCGAAATCCTCCTGGTGCCGAACGGCTCGCCCTATTACCGGGGTAAGGTCGATATCCGGCATCAGGTGGTGCTGAAGCAGGTGATCGAGACCGGCCTGCCGCTGATCTATGCGGCGCAGCTCGGCGGCCAGGATGAGCTGGTTTTCGACGGTGCGAGCTTTGCCTTCAACGCCGACAAGACGCTGGCTTTCCAGATGAGCCAGTTCGAGCCTGCTGTGGCGGTGACGGAATGGCGCCGCTCCGGTGACAGCTGGCAGTGCGCCCGCGGGCCGATGTCACGCATCCCGGAGAAGGAAGAGGCGGATTATCGCGCCTGCCTGCTCGGTTTTCGGGACTATGTCAACAAGAACGGCTTCAAGAGCGTGGTGCTCGGTCTCTCGGGCGGAATCGATTCCGCCATTTGCGCGGCGATTGCCGTCGATGCCCTCGGCGAGGAGCGGGTACGTACTGTGATGCTGCCGTACCGCTACACCTCCCAGGAGTCGCTGAAGGACGCGGCCGACTGCGCAAAGGCACTCGGCTGCCGCTACGATATCGTTCAGATCGCCGAGCCGGTCGACGGCTTCTCCTCGTCGCTTGCGGACCTCTTCGAAGGGACCGAGGAAGGCATTACCGAGGAGAACCTCCAGAGCCGCGCCCGCGGCACCATCCTGATGGCGATCTCGAACAAGTTCGGCTCGATGGTGGTTACCACCGGGAACAAGTCCGAGATGTCGGTGGGCTACGCCACGCTTTATGGCGACATGAACGGCGGCTTCAATCCGATCAAGGACCTCTACAAGATGCAGGTCTATGCCTTGGCGGCCTGGCGCAACGAGCACGTGCCGCCGACGGCGCTGGGGCCGTCGGGCGAGGTGATCCCGAAGAACATCCTCAGCAAGGCACCCTCCGCCGAGCTTCGTCCCAACCAGACGGACCAGGATTCGCTGCCGCCATATCCTGTGCTTGATGACATTCTGGAATGCCTGGTGGAGCTTGAGATGAGTACGGAGGAGATCGTGGCACGCGGGCATGACGTAGCGACCGTGCAACGGATCGAGCATCTGCTTTACCTTGCCGAATACAAGCGGCGGCAATCGGCGCCGGGTGTGAAGATCACTCGCAAGAATTTCGGGCGTGACCGCCGTTACCCGATCACCAACCGCTTCCGCGACAGGTAGAGGCATGGCCGCGCTCCGCAGCTCGATCGAGATCTTCAACATCCGCACGCGCGAGCAGCGGGTGGTCTGGCAGACGGAGGCGCTGTTCGAGGCACCGAACTGGTCGCCGGATGGCCAGTACCTGATGCTGAACAGCGAGGGGCTGATTTACCGGTTGGCGCTTTCGGGTGATCCGGTGCCCACCAAGGTCGAGACGGGCTTTGCCACCCAATGCAACAACGACCATGGCATTTCGCCGGATGGAAGCCTCATCGCCATCTCCGACAAGGTCGAGTTCGGAAAGTCGGCGATCTATGTGTTGCCGTCCATTGGTGGTGCGCCGAAACTGGTGACCGAGAACCTGCCCTCCTACTGGCATGGCTGGTCGCCGGATGGCCGAAGCTTCGCCTATTGCGGCATTCGCAATGACGAATTCGATATCTACACGATCGGCATCAACGGTGGCGCGGAAAAGCGGCTGACCTTTGGCGAGGGCCGCAATGACGGACCGGACTATTCGCCGGACGGCAGGTGGATCTATTTCAACTCGAGCAGGATGGGCTTGATGCAGATCTGGCGCGTTCCGGCAGAAGGTGGTGGCGCCGAGCGGATCACCAACAGCAATAGTGGCGACTGGTTTCCGCATCCGTCACCGAAGGGCGACAAGGTGGTCTTCATCTCCTACAAGCCGGACGTCTTCGACCATCCGCGGGACCAGCAGATCGAGGTCCGGCTGATGGACATGGACGGCGCCAATGTCGAGACGCTGTTCGAGCTGTTTGGCGGGCAGGGCACGATGAACTCGCCGAACTGGTCACCGACTGGCGACCAGTTTGCCTACGTCCGTTACTTCCCCGTCTGACCTACAACAAGGGTTATTGCAGCGGCTGCGGGCCGCCAAGGCGAGGATTAGCGAGGTCTATCTGTTGTTCGGGCAGGAAGATCGGCCCGACCATGCGCACCTTCTTGCTGGGATCATACGGCCGCTCCGGGCTGGGAAGATTGACTGTCTCGGCAGCCGAGACGGCTTCGACCGGGGTCGTGCGGAGATCGGTGATCGCCGAATATGCATCTTCCTTCGGAAGCGCGATGCCCTGCAGCTTGCGCCGCTCCCGCTCCACCGCTTCCAGATCGGATGGAATACAGGCGTTTTCGCGGATCGATACCAGCAGCGCTTCACGCTCAGACGGTGGTTTCAGCCGCGCCTCGTCCCGCTCGGTGGTGATCCGTTGGCGTTCTGCTTCCAGTGCCCGAAGCTGGTCTTCCTTGTCCTTGCAGTCGGCCGCGCGATTTCCACCAATCACGACGATGCTGCCGCCGGCGCAATGCGTACGTCGCATCTCGATGCGCAGCGTGCGGATCTGGCTGCCGAGCAACGAAAGCTCCTGGGCATACCGGCGTCGTTCAGCGGTATTGCCAATGACTTGCCGGGTGTTGTTCAACTGCTTGTAGAGCGCCGCGCAGGTCGCGATGTCCCTCGCAGACGCCGCACCGGGCGCGAGGAGAAGAAGAGCGGCGAGCATGGCGCGAGCGGGCATTGGGATGTCCGGCAGGATGTTCAGGGCACCGGCAGCATGGCCTGCGCCGGTTGATAATACTCTAACGCGCGACCGCGGCACTGGTGCCGCGGCCGCGTGATGGAGTTAGGGCACGACGCGGCCGACCGGCGGTGAGGCTTCGACCACGGCAAGTGCTGCCATGTTGACGACGCCACGCGACGTGACCGACGGCGACAGGATGTGGGCCGGCATGGCTGCGCCGAGCAGGATCGGCCCGACATGCAGGGCGTCCGTCATGTTGCGAACGATGCCGAGCGAGATATTGGCAGCGTCGAGGTTCGGGAACACCAGGAGGTTGGCTTCGCCCGTCAGCGTGCTGTTCGGCATGGCGCGCTTGCGCAGCGTTTCGGACAGCGCCGAGCCACCCTGCATTTCACCGTCGACTTCGAGATCCGGCGCACGCTGGCGCACGAGCTTCAAGGCTGCGCGCATCTTCTGGGCGCTTTCCGAATCGCGCGATCCGAAGTTGGAATGGCAGATGAGTGCTGCCTTTGGCGTGATGCCGAAGCGGCGAATTTCCTCGGCCGCAAGAACCGTGATTTCGGCGATCTCCTGGGCGGACGGGTTGTAGTTCACGAAGGTGTCCGTGAAGAAGATCGCCCCGCGCTGTGAGATGATGAGGCTGAGGCCCGAGAAGGCGCAGACACCGTCGCGCCGGCCGATGATCTGGCGGACATCGGCGAGATGTTTGTCGTAGCGGCCTTCGACGCCGCAGATCAGCGCATCGGCATCGCCGCGCTTCACCGCAAGTGCACCGATGACGGTGGTGTTGGTGCGCACGATGGTGCGTGCAGCCTCCGGGTTGATGCCGTTGCGGCCGACGAGCGAGAAATACTCGTCGACATATTCTCGGTAACGCGGATCATCTTCCGGATTGACGACGGCGAAATCGGTTTCCGGGCGGATGCGAATGCCGAAGCGCTTCAGCCGCGCCTCGATGACCGAAGGACGGCCGATGAGGATCGGCGTCGCAGTCGTTTCTTCGAGCAGAACCTGTGCGGCACGGAGAACGCGCTCGTCTTCGCCTTCGGCGAAGATCACCCGCTTCTTTTCGGCGTCCTTGGCTGCGGCAAAGATCGGCTTCATCACGAAGCCGGAACGCCAGACAAAGCGGTTCAACTGGTCGAGGTAAGCGTCGAAATCCTGGATCGGACGCGATGCGACGCCGGTCTCGGCTGCGGCGCGGGCAACGGCGGGCGCGATGCGCAGGATGAGACGCGGGTCAAACGGCGAGGGAATGAGGTAATCCGGACCGAAGATCGGTGTTTCGCCGGAATAAGCACGCGCGGCGACGTCGGAGACTTCTTCGCGGGCCAGGGCGGCAATTGCCTTCACGGCCGCCATCTTCATTTCCTCGTTAATCGTCGTCGCGCCGCAATCGAGCGCGCCGCGGAAGATATACGGGAAACAGAGGACGTTGTTGACCTGGTTGGGGAAGTCCGACCGGCCGGTGCAGATCATCGCATCCGGGCGCGCCGCCCGGGCAAGCTCCGGCATGATTTCAGGCGTCGGGTTGGCGAGCGCCATGATCAGCGGGTTGGGCGCCATGCGGGCCAGAAGTTCCGGCTTCAGAACACCGGCGGCAGACAGGCCGAGGAAGACGTCGGCATCGTCGATGCTTTCGGCGAGCACGCGCTTGTCGGACTTGTGGGCGTACACTTCCTTCCACTCGTCCATGAGCGTGTTGCGGCCGTCATAAACCAGGCCCTCGATGTCGTGGACCCAGATGTTCTCCTTCCTGGCGCCGAGCGAAACGAGGAGGTGAAGGCAGGCGAGCGCTGCGGCACCGGCGCCGGAGGTTACGATCTTGACGTCGGAGATCTTCTTGCCGGCGAGTTCAAGGCCGTTGAGGATCGCGGCCGCGACGATGATGGCCGTGCCATGCTGGTCGTCGTGGAAGACCGGAATGTTCATCTTTTCGCGCAGGCGACGCTCGACCTCGAAACATTCCGGAGACTTGATGTCTTCCAGGTTGATGCCGCCGAAGGTCGGCTCAAGCGCCGAAATGGTGGAGACCATGGAGTCGATGCTGGCTGCATCAATCTCGATGTCGAAGACGTCGATGCCTGCGAACTTCTTGAAGAGGACCGCCTTGCCCTCCATCACCGGCTTGGAGGCCAGCGGGCCGATGTTGCCAAGGCCGAGCACGGCGGTGCCGTTGGAGATAACGGCGACGAGATTGGAGCGTGCCGTGTAATCGGCCGCCATTTCCGGGTTGTCGCGGATTGCGAGGCACGGCGCTGCAACGCCCGGGGAATAGGCGAGCGCGAGGTCGCGCTGGTTGCCGAGGGGCTTGGTCGGGTGGATCTCAAGCTTGCCCGGGCGCGGATAGCGGTGGAAGAACAGCGCCTGTTCGTCGAGATCACCGCTGACCGCGGTTGCGGGCGACTTCGGTTTGTCCTGCGCGTTCATTGTTCGCTCCTGGGCTTTTCGTTCGTCTTTTCTGATTGGGCGGGAGGCCTCCTCATTACATCAATCAACCCGCCACGACAGCCGGTAATTTGCAGTGATGGCGGAAATTGGAACATTGCAAAGGGCGTATCGTCGCGCTCGAGGAACGCCGAAGCCACGCACGAGCGTACCGCTCTGCCACAACTTGGCATAGGCGGCGTTCAGGGGCTGTGGTACGACCTGCAAAGTCTCTCCAACTGTCGCGTGTCACCCGTGATTCCCCAAGCACAGGCGCCTGCCGCGCCGCCGTTCTTCCAGCTCCGCTGCTCGCTCGCCTATGCTGCGCCGTTGGGAGTGAACGGCGTCGTATTGCCCTTCCTTCCCGTCTGGCTTTCTGGGCTGGCGTTCTCCGATTACCAGATCGGCCTGGTGCTGGCGATGCAGCTTGTGCTGCGCCTGCTGGCGGCACCCGTGGCTGGCCTGCTGGCCGACCGGCTGGACGAAAAGACCACCATGCTCGCGTGGTCGGGCGGGCTTTCCTTCGTTACCGCGCTCGCCATGTTCTTCACGGATAACTTCCTCGCCGTGCTGCTGGTGATTGCAGTGCAGGCCACGGTCTTTGCGCCCTATGCGCCGATCGTCGAGTCGATTGCGGTCTCCGGCGTGCGCCGGTGGGGTTTCCACTATGGTTCGATGCGGGTCTGGGGCTCCATCGGTTTTGTGACGGTAACGCTGCTTGCCGGGGAGGCGCGCGGGCTTTGGGGCCTTAACGCCATTCCCGCCATCATGGCCCTCGGCTTCCTGTTCACGATCCTGGTTGCCTTTGCGGCGCCGCGGCTTGGGCGATCGATCGTCCAGCCGGACGCCAGTGGCGTGCTGAAACCAAGCTCGCTGAAACGCAAGGACCTGCACCTGTTGATGATCGGGGCCTCGGTGGCGCAGGCCGGTCATGGCATGTTCTACACTTTCGGCGCGATCCAGTGGCAGGCGATGGGGTTCTCAAGCGGGACGATCGGGATCTTGTGGAGCATCTCCGTGATCTGCGAGATCGTGGTTTTCTTCATCTCCGGATGGCTCGTGAGGCGCGTCTCGTCATGGACGCTGATGCGGGTCGGCTGCGCCGTGGCGTTGATCCGCTGGACGCTGTTCCCGCTCGATTTCGGCGTCTGGGGTTTTGCGGCGCTGCAGGCGCTTCACGCTTTCACCTTCGCCTTCATCCATATCGGCATGCAGAACAGGCTGGTCGACTCGGTGCGGGAGGACCAGGAATCATCCGTGCAGGGCGCCTACGTGTTCTACAACGGCGTGTTCCTGGCGCTCTCGACCTTGCTGTCCGGCGTGCTCTACCACCAGTTCGGTGCGGGGAGTTATGTCGCGATGGCGCTGCTGGCGCTGATCGGACTGGGCATCATAGCGCTCGCCGCGCGCATTCAGCCCCAGAGCGCAGCCTCCGGCGGGTAAACGAGCGAACCTTCGTAGCGCAGCGCGGGCATCCGATCGCGCGCCAGGAGCAACGGGCCATCGAGATCGACGTAGTCGGCGTCATGCGCCAGCAGCACCGCGGGCGCCATGGCAAGCGACGAGCCAACCATGCAGCCAACCATGATCTGGAAGCGGAGTCGTTTCGCTTCCGCCTTCATCGCCAATGCCTCGGTCAGGCCGCCGGTCTTGTCGAGCTTGATGTTGACCGCATCATAACGGTCGCGCAGGGCCGCAAGATCCTTTGTTGCGTGGACGCTTTCATCGGCACAGATGCTGACGGGGCGGGCGATGCCGGCGAGCGCTTCATCCCGGTTCGCGGGTAAAGGCTGTTCGATGAGAGACACCCCGAGCTCCGCCGCAACCGCCATGTGGTGCGCGAGGTTTTCTTCGGTCCAGCCTTCGTTGGCGTCGACGATAAGCTTTGCGTTGGGCGCCGCATGGCGGATCGCGCGCAGCCGTGCCTCGTCATTGTCGGTGCCGAGCTTGACCTTCAGGAGCGGGCGATGGGCATTCTTTGCCGCTTCCGCCGCCATGGTTTCGGGCTCACCGAGGGAGAGCGTGAAGGCGGTGGCAAGCGGTCTGGCGCCGGTCACGCCAATCGACTCGCTGACCGAGAGGCCGGAGCGTTTCGCCTCCAGATCCCAAAGCGCACAGTCGACGGCGTTGCGGGCAGCGCCCGGCTTCATCGCACGCTGAAGGTCCTCGCGGGAAAGGCCGTCTTCGATCTTCCGAGCTATCGCCTGGATATCGGCAAGCACACCTTCGAGACTTTCGCCATAACGCTTGTAGGGCACGCATTCGCCGCACCCGGAGTGCGCGCCGTCCGTGATGGTGCAAACGATAACTTCGGCTTCCGTCTTCGACCCTCGCGAGATCGTGAACGTGCCTGCGATCGGGAAGGTTTCGATTGTGGCTTCGAGGTTACGGCCCATGGTTTTCGACGCGTCCTGTTATGGTAAAAGCTGGCGAGGCGGCTATATTGCGCCTACCGAAAATGCGATCAACCTGTCGCATCCGTTTCCTTGAATCGTTGGTGAAAGAACTCAGTGACGTCGAAGGCAGCTCAAATCAACGCCGAGGATATGTCAGGCGGCGGCGGGGAGCGATATGTGCTGGCCGGCGAATGGCGCGGCACGACAATTTCTTCAGTCCTGAGCGACTTCGAGCGGCTTGAAAAACAGGGCGGACAAGGTCGAGTCGAAATCGACCTCACCAGCGTGGAAGGAATCGACACAGCCGGCGCCTGGCTGATCCGGCGGCTCCTCACGGCGAAGTCGGAGCAGGGGCGCGAGGCGGTTCTCGTTGGTGGCGAAGGCCCGATCCAGGAACTGGTGGGCGTTCTACCTGAGAAGGCACCAGCACCACCGCGCGACCAGGGCCGACAAGGCAACCTGTTCCAGCGCACGTTTGAACCCGTCGGCGAGGTGATGGTCGCACTGGGTGCGGATTTCTACGCGGCCATGCATATCCTCGGTTCGGCCGTGCGCGGTGCGCAAATGAAGTTTGGCCGAGGAGCGGGTGTGTCACCGGCGTCCGTGGTGACGCATATCGACCGGATGGGTGTTCGCGCGGTTCCGATCATCGTGCTGATGTCCTTCCTGATCGGCGCGATCATCGCGCAGCAGGGTGCGTTCCAGCTGCGTTATTTCGGAGCGGAAATCTTCGTGGTCGATCTGGTCGGCATCCTGCAGCTTCGCGAGATCGGCGTGCTCCTGACGGCAATCATGATCGCCGGTCGATCGGGAAGTGCGATCACCGCCGAAATCGGCTCGATGAAGATGCGCGAGGAGATCGACGCGCTGACGGTCATCGGCCTCAACCCGGTCGGCGTGCTGATTTTCCCCCGCCTCGTGGCGCTGACGGTGGCTCTTCCCCTGCTGACGATCGTGGCGAACTTCGCGGCACTGACAGGTGCGGCCGTTGTTGCCTGGGCTTATTCCGGCATAACACTCGACACCTACCTTTCCCGCCTGCATGAGGCCGTGGATCACACTTCCGTCGCATCGGGCATGATCAAGGCGCCGTTCATGGCACTCTGCATCGGCATCGTTGCGGCGGTCGAAGGCATGAAGGTCGGCGGAAGCGCCGAGTCACTTGGCCAGCACGTGACGGCTTCGGTGGTCAAAGCGATCTTCGTCGTCATCCTCATGGATGCGTTGTTTGCCATCTTCTATTCCGCGATCGATTTCTGATGGAGGGGGATGTGGAAACGAGGCAGGCGGACATGGCCACGGAGAAATCGGACGACCGGCAGGTTGTGCTGTCCGTGCGCGACGTGACGGTCGGTTTCGGCAACAAGATCGTCCTCGACAAGCTGAACCTCGACATCTACCGCGGCGAAATCCTTGGCTTCGTCGGTGCATCCGGTACCGGCAAGTCGGTGCTGATGCGAACCGTTCTCGGGCTGCTGCAGCATCGCTCCGGAACGATCAAGATACTCGGCGTCGACTATGACAACGCGTCTGAAGAAGAGCGGATGACGGTCGACATGCGGCTCGGCGTGCTTTTCCAGCATGGAGCGCTGTTCTCGGCGCTGACGGTGAAGGAAAACATCCAGTTGCCGATGCGGGAATATCTCGATCTTCCGCAGGAGTTGATGGACGAGCTTGCCTATCTCAAGATCGAGATGGTGGGCCTGCCGCCGGATGCGGCCGACAAATATCCATCCGAGCTTTCGGGCGGCATGATCAAGCGCGCGGCACTGGCGCGCGCGCTGGCGCTCGATCCGGACCTGGTGTTCCTCGACGAGCCCACCTCAGGCCTCGATCCAATCGGTGCTGCCGACTTTGACGCCCTGATCGCCAAGCTCCGCGACACGCTTGGCTTGACCGTCTACATGGTCACTCATGACCTCGACAGCCTGTTTTCGGTCTGTGATCGTATTGCCGTGCTTGGCCAGAAACGGGTATTGGTTGAAGGTACCTTGGAAGATATGTTTGCGCATGACGATCCATGGGTTCAGTCCTATTTCCGCGGCAAGCGGGCACGGTCAGTCGTAATCCAAGAAGAGCCGTTGGCTGCAGAAGTAGAGAAGACCTGAAATCATGGAAACCAGAGCGAATTACGCACTCGTTGGCTTCTTCACGCTGTTGGTCATCGCGGCTGCCTTCGGCTTCGTCTATTGGATGGCGCAATCGGGCCGCGGCGGTCCTTCCGCCGAGCTTGCGATCCGAATTCCCGGGTCTGCGAACGGCCTTTCGGTGGGCTCTCCCGTGCGCTTCAACGGTATCGCGGTTGGTTCGGTCCGCAGGCTTTCGATCGACCCCGACGATCCGCGCTATTCCATTGCACTGACGGAAGTTCGGGCGGATGCGCCAGTTTATCAGTCCACCAAGGCAGCCCTCGAAGTGCAGGGCCTCACGGGTGCGGCCTATATCGAGCTTTCCGGCGGCGCCAAGGGCGAAGAGAACATCCTGCAGAAGGCGATGGAGGAGGACCGTCCGGCGGTCCTGATCGCTGAGCAGTCGAGCGTCACCAACCTCTTGGCGACAGCCGACAAGATCCTTGATCGCGCCGACTCGGCGATCGGTGACATCCAGGGCTTCGTGGCCGATGCGCGCGGACCACTGACCCAGACGATCCGTAACGTCGAGACCTTCACCTCGGCACTCGCCCAGAATTCCGACAGCATCGACAAGTTCCTGAACAGCCTCTCGACACTTTCGGGCACCATCGACCGCGTTTCCGGCACGCTCAATTCCACGCTGCAGGCCGCCGAACGGCTGGTGAGCGCGATCGACGCCGACCGCATCAATGCCGTGGTGGCCAATACCGAACGCGCGTCGCGCAACATCGCCAACGCGTCGGACAACTTCCCCGATCTCATCGTCAACGTGCGCAACGCTGCCGCCAACTTCGAGCAGGCGGGGACGCAGGCGCAGAGCGTGCTGCGGCGGATCGACAGCGTCATGGCGTCGGTAAGCCCCGACCAGATCCGTACCACGATCGGCAATGTCGCCGCGGCCTCGGAAGATGCCCGCCAGACGCTGAGTTCTGCCCGCAGTGTCGTCGACAGTTTCGCGAACCGCCGCCAGGACATCGACAATGCGGTACGCGACTTCACCGAACTCGCCAGCAAGCTGAACCAGGCATCAAACCGGGTCGACGGCATCCTCGCCAAGGTGGACGGAATGGTCTCCGGCGCCGACTCGGACGGTCTGTTTGCCGAAGCACAGAAGACGCTTCTTTCCATCCGCAACGTGGCGGACAATATCAACGCGCGGGTGGGTCCGATCGCGGACAACCTGACGCGCTTTTCCGCAACCGGATTGCGGGACATCCAGGTGCTGGTCAACGACGCGCGGCGCACCGTGCAGTCGCTCGACCAGACGATCAACAATTTCGACCAGAACCCGCAGCGTTTGATTTTCGGCGGCGAGACGGTCAAGGAATATGACGGCCGGACACGGCGATAAGCGGCGGAGATGAGAAATTTAATGACCGGTTCGTATGAGACGATGCGACGCGTAACCAGCCGCCCGATCCTGCTTGCTCTGCCCATGATCGCAGCCCTTGTGGCGGGCTGCGGCAGCAAGGCGAACAACGATACGTTCGACCTCTCGATCACGCCCGCAAGCGATGGTGCGTCTGCCCGCAGCCGCCAGATCCTCGTGCCGGAGCCGACCGCCATCAAGTCGCTCAACAGCGAGCAGGTGGTCGTGCGCGTATCGCAGTCGGAGATCCAGTATCTGGCCGACTCGCGCTGGAGCGACCGACTGCCGGTGCTGGTGCAGTCCCAGCTCGTGGAGGCGTTCGAGAACTCCGGGCGGCTTGGCGGCGTCGGCAAGCCGGGGCAGGGACTGGCGATCGACTACCAGATCGTCACCGATATCCGTGCCTTCGAAGTGAGCGCCGGCAGCCCGCGGATCGCGACGGTCGAGATCTCCGTAAAGATCCTCAACGACCGTAACGGTACGGTGCGCGCCCAGAACGTGTTCAAGGCCTCGTCACCGATCTCCGGCGCCGAGAACCGCAAGTTCATCGAGGCGCTCGACCGTGCCTTTGCCAAGGTCGGTTCTGAAATCGTAGAGTGGTCGCTGAAAGCCATGTAGCGGGTGCGACGCGCTGCTTCTGGCGTCACCACCAAAGTTGCTCTGGAAGCGTTGTGAAGAGGTCCTACGGGGCCTCTTCTGATATGGGGGGACCTCCTTGCCCGTAGAGGCCGCTTGCACCCGTCGTTCACGCTATCACCAAACACCAGACACAAAAAAGGCCGCCTCGATGGCGGCCTTTCCGTTGTTTGAGCGAGGCTTAGTTGAAGCGTCCCGCCGCATGGGCGAGCATCGTATAGACCTTGCCGGTATCGGAGGTGAGGTAGCTCTGCGTCACCGTCTTGTCGCGGTCGGTGCGAGCAACATCCGCCAGCAGCTTCTCGAAGTCGGCGATATAGCGGTCGACAGCGGTGCGGAATTCCGGCTCCCGCTCATACTTGCGCTGGATCTCGTCAAAGGTCTGCTGGCCCTTCAGCGTGTAGAGGCGACGGGTAAAGACGTCGCGCTCGCCGCGCTGGTAACGGCGCCAGAGCTCGACCGACGCATCGTGGTCGATGGCGCGGGCGATATCCACGGAGAGCGAGTTCAGCGATTCGACCATGTGGCGCGGATTGCGGTTGTCGCCAGCGGCGCGGGGCGCCGGAGCCGGCTCGGGCGGACGGACCGGCTGCGGCTGGCGCTGCGCTGCGGGCTGCGCATATTCGTCACGTGATGCACCACGGAGCAGGTTGCTGATCCAGCCGTCGTCGCTATTGCCGCCACGTGTCGGTTCCGGCGCGCGGGGAGCGGGCGCGGGACGGTCAAGCGGCAGGCTGCCACGAAGGCCTGCGGCGGCAGGGGCTTCGCGAGGAGCCGGCGGAAGCTGTGCCGACTGCTGCGGCGCCATGGCGGCCGCGATCGGTGCCTGTGGGCGCGGTGCGGCAGGCTGCGGAGCCGGACGCAGGTTGGACGGTGCCTCGGAAACTTCGAGGTTCTGCGTGGACCGGCCGACCAAGGCAGAGATGTCCTGCAGGGCGCGGATCTGCTCGGCAACGGCGCGACGCATGGCGGCAGCGCTTTCCTTGGCTTCTTCCGGCAGGTCGAACGCACCACGCTTCAGTTCCGAGCGGGTGGTATCGAGTTCGCGGCGGATGTCCTGCGCCGACTGGCGGATTTCCTGGGTCGCACCGGAGAAGCGCGAGATCGCTTCTTCGACCGACTCACGCAGCGTCTCGCGAAGCTGCTCTGCTGCCGTACCGGAGCGCGTCGTGGCATCGCTGAGCAGACGTTCCACTTCGGTGAGTGACTGCGACATGCTTCCGCGCATGCGATCGGACAGTTCGCGGGTGCGCTTCTCGGCTTCCGAAAGCGTTGTCTCGATTGCCTGGTTTGCTTCCGCGCCGGCATTGACCAACGCGTGGCGCATCGCATCGGCGGTGACTTCGGCGCGGTGCTGGGTTTCACCCAGCGTCCGTCCGATATCGGCGAACGAGGCATGCAGGCTTTCGCGCAGATGCGTACCCACCTGGAGCGAACGCTCCTCGGCGCGTTCGAAGGCGCTGTCGACGAGGCCGGCGAGGCCCTGCATGGTGGACTGGATTTCCTCCGAGCGGGCAACGAGGCCGCTTGCCAGCGTCCGCAGGGCATGCTGGCGATCTTCCAACGTCGTCATGAGGCTCGACTGAGCGGCGTTGAGGAGATCGGACGCCTCCGCCAGGACGCGGGAGTGCTCGTCGAAGCGACCGACAATGCCGCCAACCTGCTCGAGCGTCTGGCCGAAGGCTTCGGTCATCTGCGCGATATTGCTTTCGAGCTGGCGGGTCGAGCCGGCAACGACTTCGGCAACCTGCGACGCCGACTGCGCGAAGCGACCGGCGGTGGAGCCGAGGCGGCGATCAGCTTCCGACATCTGCTGAGCGACGTTTTCGGCCGTGCTGCTGATCTGGGCGCCGGCCTGTTCGACGGTTGCCGCGATGTTCGAGTTGCTTTCCGCGAGGCGGTCGATGAGCGCGTTGACGCTCGAGGACAGGCCCTGCTCGACGTAACGCAGCGTACCGGCTGCATTTTCCGTCCGCTGGCTGATCGCCGAAAGCGTGTCGTTGGTGCGTGCGGCGATTGCATCGATCAGCGCGGAGTTCTCGGTGCGGATACGCGAGGTGGTTTCTTCCGCCGTATTCGTAAGGCGCTCGGCGCTCTGTTCTGCCGCAACGGCGATCTGCTCGGCAGCGAGGCGGCCGGCATCGGCATACTGCTCGACCATCGGCCGGGCGCGCTCGTCGATGAGGCGAGCCAATTCCGCAGAGCGGCTTGCGAGCATCGAGTTGAGGTCACGGGCACGGTTGTCGAGCGCGTCGCGGATCGCGTCGCCGCGCGCGGCAAGTGCCTGGTCGACCGCATCCATCGCGTCGTCGAGCTGGCTTGCGGTTTCGGCCAGCGTCGAGCGGATATCGCTGCCACGTTCGCCAAGTGCCTTCTGGGCCTCGTCCAGCGCCTCAGAGATCGCAGTCACCTGGCGCTTCACCAGGTTGTCGGCTTCCGCCACCTTGTGGACGATCGCGTTGCCGGCTTCCGAGAAAGCGTGAGCAACGGTCGCTGCCTGACCTGCGAGGCGGTTCTGCGTCTCGGAAATGCGGCCAACGATCTGCGTCGAGCGCTCTTCGATCGCCTTGGTGAACTCCTCGTTGCGAGCATTGAGTTCTTCCGTGAACTCGGCGCCGGCACGAGCAAGCACTTCCGCCGAACGGCTGGCTTCGCTGTCCATGCTCTGGGCAGCTGCACTGACAGCCTCACGCAGCGTCGAAGCGAGACCAACAGCCTTGCTTTCGATGGTCTTGGTAACGTTGTCGAGGCCGACGGTGAGGGCGCGGTCGATCGTGCCGAGGCGTTCTTCGATACGTGCCGTGCGGCCGTCCATGGTTTCGGTGATGCGATCGGTTGCTTCCGATGCAGTCCGCTCAAGGTCAGCGGTGCGGTTCACCAGCGTTGCAGACAGGTTGTTGCCTGCTTCGTCCATGAGCTGCGCGGCTTCAAGGATCTCGCCGCGGATACGGCCTTCCAGGCCCCCGAAGGTCGTCTCGATGCGGGTGCCCGTTTCTTCGAGCGCCGTCTGCACGCCGCCAACCGTGTGGCGGATGCGGTTGGAGAAGGCGTCGGCCGAGCGGCCGATCTCGCCGGCGGCGTCGGAGAGACGCACAGCGAGCGTGCCGACATTCTCGCGCAGGCGCTCTTCAAGCGACTGGCTTGCGGTGTCGATTGCTTCGCGGAGCGCTCCCTGCTGGCTTTCGAGCGACATTTCCAGCATGCCCGCGCTTGCAGCAACGGTGGTGCCGAGCGAGGTCGTGCCGTCGCGCAGCAGGTCGCCAATGCTCTGTTCGGCCTGGGTAAGGGTAGAGGACAGCTGCCCGGTCGACTGGTCGAGCGTGTCGCGCATCCCGTGCTGACCGGCTTCAAGGGTTTCGGCCATGCGGCGCTGGCTGGAGCCCAGCGTATCGGCCATCATGTCGTGGCTCGAAGACAAGGTCGTTGCCAGCTGGAGATGGTTGTCGCTCAGCGTCGCAGCGATCTGTTCGTGGCTGGTGCTCAGGGTCTCGGACAGCTGCTGCTGACCGGAGCCGAGCGTTTCCGCCATCTGCTGGTGACCAAAACCGATGGTAGCCGCGATCCGCTCCTGATTGGAGCCAAGCAGGTTGCCGAACTGGTCCAGACCTTCCGACAGGCTGTCATGCAGGCGCTGCGAACCGGTGGAGAGCGTCGTCTCGACCTTTTCCGTCACGCCGTCGACCACCTGGGCCACACGCTCGCTGCCACTTTCGAGAGCGCGGGTCAGTTCCTCGGTGCGGGTGTCGAGCGTGGTTTCGAGGTTGAGCTGGCTTGTGAGGTAAGCATTGCGGATCGCTTCGGCGCGTTCGGCGAAAGACTGCTCGATGCGCATGTCTGCCTCGGTAAGGACCGTGCTCAGCGCCGTTGTCCGCTCGTCGAGCATGCCAGCAAGGCGATCTTCGCCGAGCGCGAAGGAGGTGGCGATTTCCATCGACTTGTCGTCGAGGATGCCGGCCAAACGATCGCGGTTGGTGCTCAGCGCTTCGTGGATCTCGGTGGTGCGGCGGCCGAGATCGCTCGACACCCTGGCTTCCGTTTCGGACAGGGCCTTGGCAATCGCCTCCGACTTCTCGTCGAGCATTCCGGTGAGGCGATCTTCGCCGAGCGCGAAGGACGTCGCAATTTCCATCGACTTGTCTTCGAGGATCTCGGAGATGCGCTCGCGGTTAGCCTCGAGGGAGGACTGCATGCTCGTGGCATGGCGGCCGAGGTCGTCGCTGATGCGCTGTTCGCTTTCCGACATGGTGCGGGCGATGTGCTCCGCCTTCTCGTCGAACATGCCGGACAGGCGCTCGGGCGCGCTGGCCATCAGGTTCTCGATGGAGCTCGTCTTCTGGGTCAGGACGTCCGTCAGGTGGTCATGGCTGCTCGAGAGGGCGGCAATGATCGCGCCGGAGCGGATCGCAAGGCCCTGCTCGAAGCGCGTCTGGTTCTCGGACAAGCCGCTCAAGAGCGTGCTGCTGCCGGTGGCCAGCGTGTCGGAGAGCTGCTGGTGCGCATCGGCAAGGCCGCCGCGGATTTCGGCGCCACGGGAGGCAAGGAGATCGCCGATCTCGATGCTGCGCGACGAAAGCGTGCCGTCGAGATCTTCGCGAGCGGACGACAGGTTCTGCTGGATTTCGGCCGAACGCGTTGCCAGCACATCCTGAATTTCGTTCGTGCGAGCGGCCAGAACGTCCTGGATTTCGGTCGTGCGGCTGGCCAGCGTGCCTTCCAGCTCGGAGGTACGGCTCGCGAGCGTTTCCTGGATCTCACCGCTGCGGGCAGCAAAGGCTTCCTGGAATTCGGTGGTGCGGGCGGTGAGGGCGTCCTGGAACTCGCCGGTACGCGCGGCAAGTGCGTCCTGCAGCGCGCTGCCACGGCTGGAAATGACTTCGGCGATATCGTTGGCGCGACCTTCCAGCATCGAGTCGAGCACTTCCTGGCCTGTGCCAAGGGTGGTCGCGAGCGCCAGCGACTGATCCGTCAACGACGAGCTGATGCGCTCGATGCTGGAGCTCAGGATGTTTTCCATTGCTTCCGAGCCAGACGAGACCGTCTCGTTAATGCGGGCGAGGCTGTCCATCAGCTTGCTGTCAAGCGAGCCGGCGCGCTGGTCGAAAGCGGAGGTGAACTGTGCAACGCTTTCGTCGAAAGTCGTGCTGAGCTGGCCAACGGTCGCCTGCAGGCGCTCCTCGAAGAAGCCGGAGCGCATGTCGAGATCCATGACCACGTCTTCGACGGTGTTCTGCAGCGTGTCGCGGAAGGCGGCACTCTTTTCGGCAAGCGAACTGTTGAGGGACGAAAGCACCGCGTCAAGCGAGGTCGTGATGCTTCTTTCGCCTTCGCTCAGGCCTTCGGTGATTTCACGCGTGCGGGCAAGCAGGGTCTCGTTCAGCTGGCGCGTGCGATCGGCGAGCGCCGCATTCAGCTTCTCGGTATTGGCATCAAGCGACGAAGCGCGGGTCTCGAATTCGGCAAGTAGCGCCTGTCCGCGGGTCGACAGAACCGACTGGATTTCTTCGATACGGTTGTCGAAGTCATGGGCCAGCGCAAAGCCAGAGGAATTCAGCGCTTCGAGCAGGTTTTCGGTCTTGGTCGTGAGCAGGGTCGCGAGCGCGTCGCCGGCAGCGTCGGATTTCTCCATCAGCGCCGCGCCGCGGGTCTCGATCAACGAAGCAAAAGCCTCGCCGGAGGTGGCAAGGCGGATCGAGATTTCTTCGGTTGCGAGCGAAAGCTCTTCCTTCAACTGGTCATGCGCACCGATAATCGAGGAACGGATGCGTTCTGCATGGTTGACGATCGCGTCGCGCTCGGCACCCAGTTCATGGACGAGGCCACGAACGCGCAATTCGTTATCGGTGAAGCTGCGCTCCAGCGCGTTCACTTCCGAATGGACGAGCGTTTCGAGTTCCGCGGCACGGGCGATGGTACGCTCGATGCCCTCGTTCATGGCAGAAACTTCGCGGCGAACAGCCTGGCCGACGCTCATGATGCGGTCGGAAGCGACTGTTTCCGGCTCCGACAGGCGCAGCGCAACTTCGGCCATGGAACGGGCGGCGTTGCGCAGGTCCTGCGCGCGGGCCATCATCACGGCGAAGGCGAAGAAGAGCATGATCGGCACGACGATGCCGATGGCGAGCGCCACGATGCCCGGCGCTGCAAGCACGCCTTCAACGGAAGTGACCTGCCACAGCTGGTTGCCGTAGATCAGGTAACCGAGGGCGAAGCCGGCGACGGCCCAGATGACAGACAGGATGACGGCGTTGCGAACCGAGGAGCGCATCGCGCCGCTTTCAAGCGTGCGCATGATGGCGGCGCTGCTGCGGCGGCCGGAGTCGTTGGCTGGCTGGAAGGCGGGTGCTTTCGGTGCAGTTTCCTGGGCTGACGGACGATAGGTCTCCGCCGCATCCTCCTGATAGGCGGATGCGCGCGAGCTTGCCGTTTCGCGTGCTCTCTGGTCGGAGGGCTGCGGCGATGGCTTGCTGTTGCGGGATTGATCGTCGTTGAAGTTGATCTTCAACGCATCTTCCAGAGCCTGGAAAGCCGTTTCGTCGATCGACTCGCTGCTGGGATTCTTCGCCATGCGGTTACGCCTCGCTACATACTCGCCCGGCCGCTCCACGAGACGCTCTGCCGCCCGCAGACCGAAGGTGGAAAACTGCCTGCCGGAAATCCGCCGCCGACACTGGCGGTTTGGGATTTCCATTTACTTTCAGTTCGGACGGCCGTTCTTTCAAACGGATGATAATGAAAGCTTACCGGCCTGTCCTGGGTGACGGAAGCACGTGATTTGCCGCCACCGTAGTCGTACTGTAGTGGCACATTCGGCCATCTCGTACAATTAACACTCATTAAGGCGCCCGGCCTGCGCGCGCTTTGTTAACAGGATTTAAACCAAGCTGAGACACAAAAGCCGTAACTTCCCCGCAACTTAACAAAAATTAACCATATGGAAAGATTGCAGACCCGGTTGTGCCGGAATTTAACGGGATAACTGCCCCGTTGCGCATAATCTGCACAACGCCAACAATAACAACGGGGAAGAGGGTTATGGCAATGGCAGCCGCAGGTATCGCGTTCGAAGCATCACAATCAGCATCCGAGCACGGGCGAGGCGCCTGTCCCTCGCAGACGCGCCCGATCGATCTCGTGCATCTCGCGACTCAAACCATGGGTGACCGGGCACTCGAGATAGAGGTCCTCCATATGTTTGCGCGCCAGGCGCGTCGCGCGCTGCACGACATGGCAACACCTGATCCCGACGCCGTCGTTGCGGCCGCGCATCGCCTGAAGGGTGCCGCGAATGCGGTCGGTGCCTTTCGCGTTTCAGCGGCGGCGCAAGGCGTGGAGTTCGATGCGTCCGACGCCGCACGGCGGGCTGCCGTAAGTGCTGCCGTGGTGGAGGCCGAAAACTTCATCAAGAAGCTTTATCGCTAGGGTCGATAACAACGGCGTCAGCGGAATAGCAGAAGACGCCTTCGATGATTGACTGCACCGGGCATATATCGGAAGACAGCGCCGGATTTTCTGGTCGCAATCTTCAATATCCCGGATGTGAAACATGACGAAACTGACAATCGTTGCCTTCGACGGAACGCGCTTCGAACTCGAGGCAGAGCCTGGCACCACCGTGATGGAGAACGCCGTGCGCAACTCCGTGCCGGGCATCGAAGCCGAATGCGGCGGGGCCTGCGCTTGTGCAACCTGTCATGTTTACGTCGATGACGCCTGGACCGAACAGGTTGGCCCGCCGGCGCCGATGGAAGAAGACATGCTCGACTTCGCATTCGAGGTGAAGCCGACGTCGCGGCTGTCCTGCCAGATCAAGGTGAAGCCGGAGCTCGATGGGCTCGTGGTGCATGTGCCGGAGCGCCAGGCCTGATCGGCTCTTGCGTCTGATGTGATTGTCCAAAAAAAAGCCTCGCTGCGCTTAAGCTGCTAGCGAGGCAAGTCGGGCGCATCACCACAGGCCAAGGGAGGAGGCACCTGCGGTTCAAGGACACGCCGGGAGAACACGGCAAACTGAAGTTCTTACGCGTATGCTACGCTACCGATCTCGTCAGGGCCTGGAAGCTCCAGCGCTTGCGCGCGAACTCACCACTTGCGCCTTCGCCATATCTGCGGTCCGGGGCGCTTCCCATGCCTCAGCTTGTATCTGAAAACCGTGAATTAGCCCATCACCATATATTACCCATCATTCACGAGGCTGCAGGTCAGCCTGGCACAAGCTTCGACGGTATTGGCGGTAAACGGGCTGGCGGCGGTTAGCGACGTTTGCTCTTCAGGCGGTATTGCAGCAGCCGCATCATGCGCTCGTCGAAGTTGGCCGACTCGACCTGGTCGAAACGCTGCTGGTCGCGGTCGTGATTGGCGAGAACGCGGCGCGTGACGTCTGCGACGTCAGTTTCCAGAGCGTTGCAGGTTCGTGTCGGCTTGAGGCCGAGCAATTCACGCTCAAGGCGGCGGGCGTAGGTGCGGGCTATCTCCGCGTGGCGTTCTTCATGGCGCTTGATATCGGACGACAGCGTATCCCAGATGAAGCCCAGATCGGCAGGTGACTTCTTGCGGTTCGTCCAGCGCGGCAGGATGATGTGAGTGCGAAGCGTCACGCGTGTGCCGCCGACGGTGCAGCGTCCGTTCTTCTCGACATAGGTGACATCGCCGCCGAACTTGATCTCGGTGGCGCCGGGATGCCGGTGGCCGGTCGACCGTGTCAAGGGCCCGCGCTTTTCCAGTTCCTTGTCCAGGTCGTCAGCGGTCAGGCCGCCGACATTGAAGTAGGAATAGGTCTTGGTGATGACGGGAGCTGCAAGGGCCGTTGAGGATACGAAGCAGGAAAAAAGAACCGTGCCGAAAACTCGGCAAACCTTACGGCTGAAGAACATTCTAATGCCTGCGACGTTGAACTTGGGATGACCTTGGGGCATAGCCAGCCAGAGCGCAACTCGAAAGCGTCAAATTTTGCGTTACCTAATGAAAGATGGTCTGCCTGTGGTATCCGGAAGCAACAGCCCCTTGCATCCGCGGCTCTGGAAGCTCGCGCACGGGCGCAGCCTGGAGCTTGGGCCGGTGGGGCATCTCATGGCCATCATCAACGTCACGCCAGACTCGTTTTCCGATGGCGGACGCCATGCCGGACGCGATACGGCGGTCGCGCATGCGCTCTATTGCGCGCGCGAAGGCGCTGCCATTCTCGATATAGGCGGTGAATCGACCCGGCCGGGCGCTATCGAGGTTTCGGCTGTCGAGGAGCAAGACCGTGTTCTCCCCGTGATCGAAAAGCTCGTCGCCGAGACGGACGCCTTGATCTCGATCGACACCTATCGTGCCGAGACTGCCCGGCTTGCGGTCGCCGCCGGTGCTCACATCGTCAATGACGTCCATGGTTTGCAGCGCGAGCCGGAGATTGCTGATGTGGCAGCCAAGGCAGGGGCAGGGGTTTGCATCATGCATACCGGTCGCGGTCGCGAAAAACTCGCTGATCACATCGAAGACCAACACTTCTTCCTGCGGCAATCGCTCGAGATCGCGCGGGGCGCCGGCATCGAAGAAGAAGCGATCATTCTCGATCCCGGCTTTGGCTTTGCCAAGGACGGCCATGACGACCTGGTCCTGATGGCGCGGTTTGCCGAATTGCACGAGCTCGGTTTCCCGATGGTGGCCGGGACTTCGCGGAAGCGCTTCATCGGCGCGGTCACCGGGCGGGAGAAAGCGGACGAGCGGGATATCGGCACGGCGGCAACCACGGCGATCTTGCGGCTCGCGGGTGCGGCGATCTTCCGCGTTCATGACGTTGCATCAAGCCGCGACGCGCTGCGGATGGCCGATGCCGTGCTTGCGGCAGGCGCATTGACTGGGGAAGGGGACGGCAACTGATGGGCACTTACACGATCACCCTCAAGAACTGTGCCTTCTTCGGGCGTCACGGTGTGCTGGACGAAGAGGCGCGGCTCGGTCAGCGGTTTTTAATCGATGTGGTCATGATGGTCGAGGCCGAAGACGCGCTCACCAATGACAGCGTCGAAAGCACGGTCCACTATGGCGAGGCTTATGCCATCGTTGAGCAGATTGTCACAGGGACGCGCCGAAACCTGATCGAGACCTTGGCGAAGGACATCGGCAAGGCGCTGTGTGTCTGGTCGCCGCAGATCAGGCGGGTCGAAGTTGCGGTGCGCAAGCCCAGCGTGCCGATCGCCGGCATCCTCGATTATGCGGAGGTTCGGGTTGAGCACGTTGCCTGACCGGACCTGGGAAGTCGCGGCGCTCGGTCTCGGAGGCAATATTGGCGACCCGCCAACGGCCATGGCCGAGGCCCTGCGGCAGATCGACCGTAGCGACGATTGCCGGGTGGTCAGGGTTTCCAAGCTGTATTCAACGCCGCCATGGGGCAAGCTTGACCAGGCCGACTTCTTCAATTGCTGCGCACTGGTGGAAACGGTGCTGGAGCCGGAGGCGCTGCTGCAGCTTTGCCTTTCCATCGAGAGAAACATGAAACGGGTACGCGTGGAGCGCTGGGGCCCGCGCACGATCGATATCGATGTCCTGACCTATCGCAACCGGGAGCAGAAGACGCAAACGCTTGAACTGCCGCATCCGCGGATGACGGAGCGCGGTTTCGTGATCAAGCCTCTCGCTGATATCGCGCCGGAGATGGTGTTGAACGGCCGGTCGGTCGACGCCTGGCTGGAACAGGTTGACGTGACGGGAATCAGGGTCGCCGACGACGATCCCGACTGGTGGAGGAGCGCTTAACGCTCCTCTTTAAGCTCAAGGCTTGATCGAGCCGACGGCGATCGAGTCCATGTCGCGGTCGAGCGACAGGCCGATGACGGGGATCATCTGCTCGTCGACCTTCACCGAGATGGTGATGTTCATCTTGTTC
The DNA here is from genome assembly GCF_023223505.1 of Neorhizobium turbinariae. Lineage (NCBI taxonomy): Bacteria > Pseudomonadati > Pseudomonadota > Alphaproteobacteria > Hyphomicrobiales > Rhizobiaceae > Neorhizobium > Neorhizobium turbinariae. The sequence continues at coordinate 30,563 of NZ_JALPRY010000027.1, read as the reverse complement.
TCGCCGCGGAGGCTAGCGACCATGGCTCCATTCAACTGCTTGCGGTTGATGCCCATGACGACCTTGTCGCCATTGACGGAGCCGGAGATGATGTCGAGACCCTTGCCTTCGGCGCCATCGAGGAACTTGCCGGTGTAACCCTTGCCGCTCTGGGTGATCGTGGCCGACATCGGCTGCTGGAACACGCCGACCCGGCAGGTGCCGTCGAGCTTGATTCCAACGTCGCCAGCGACCGGCGGAGCACCGATGAGGTTGCAGCTGAATTTCGTGCCCTTGTATTTGCCGGCAACGATCTCGCCCGGACCCTTCCAGACACCCGCTACGGACTGGAAAAACGCCTTGTCGCGCGGTGCGGCCTCAGCCTGTGAGGTGATGGCCGAAGGTGCCGCAGCGGTAAGAACGGCGATACCGCCGAGAAGCGAAAAGAAGCGCGTAAACATGAACTTTCCTCAGACGAGCGGCAACTTTAACTGCCGCTAAATTTACGCGCGAATGGTTAATGCGGAGTGAATTATCGTTCGTCGGAGCGTCCGCCAACGGAGGCAATGTCGGACAGAAAATCGCCGATGCCGGGCCTTTTTACGGCACGGAACGGCAGCGGACGGCAAAGATCCATGGCGGCAATCCCGATCCGGGCGGTCAACAATCCATTGATTACGCCCTCGCCGAGTCGCTTCGAAAGTTTCGATGCAAGCCCGTGGCCGAGCACCTGCTGGGCAAGCCCGTCGCCAACCGCAATTGAGCCGGTCACGGCCAGATGCGCCACCACGTCGCGCAGCAGTCGCATCAGGCCTAGCGTGCCGGGACGGCCGCCGTAAAGCTCCGCCATGGCGCGAACCAGCCGCGTGACTTCAAACAGCACATAAGCGAGATCCACGATGGCGCGCGGGCTGACGGCAGTGACGATGGAGACGCGCTTGGAGGATGCCAGGATGAGGGCCCGTGCCTTGCGGTCGAGCGGTGAGAGCAGTTCCCGCTCTGCCAGATCGATCAGTTGCGGGGCGTCAATGATGTCGTCCTTGGTCGCGTCGAGCGTGGCGCGTCCCTTTGCTGTCTCCGGGCGGTGACTGAGGATCGTATAAAGGCTCGAAACGACCGAACGGGCTGCTGCGGGGCGAGGCGACAGCAAGGCATCTTCAGCCTGTGTCTTCAATGTCTGCACGGCGGAAAGCCGCATGATGCCAAGCACTTCGCGCGCCACCAGGACGAACACGGCAACCAAGCCGATACCAAGCGCTGCGAGTGCTGCGTAACCCAGCCAGTCCGCGCGGGCGAAGAGGTCACGGATGACGCTGTCTGCCCACAGGCCGAATGCCAGCGACAGGAAGGTGCCGAAAGCGGCCAGCGCGAGATTGACGAAGGAAAACTTCCTGCGTCGGCGAGGCTCGGCGACCGGTATGGCGTCCGTATCCAGTTCCGGCGGGGAAAGGAACGGATCCTCTTCGTCCGGCGTCACCGCGACCATGCCGTCATCGAAGCTGCGAGGGCTGCGGCTTGCCGGGACATTAACCGCGCCAGTGGCGGCTGCTTCTTCCTCGACGGCGAATGACGCGGGGCGCCGCCTGTTGTTCTGCGACTCAGGAGGTCTCATGCCAGCCGGTCTCCCAGAAGGAACTGCAGGGCGCGATCGAGGCGGATATGCGGGATCGACAGCTTGGCTCCGGTTGCCGTTCTCTCCAGGAGCGGCGGCCTGAAGCGCACGATGTTGACCTCCGGCAGGTCATTGCTCGCCGCGTCCATGCCGCGGAACAGCGTTTCGGGATCTTCCGGCAGGTCTCCCGGAAAGACGGCCGTCTTCCTCTCTCCGTCGAAGCGCTCGCCGTTGATCGTCTCGCCAGCCATCGGCGTGCCGACGATGACGGGGAGCAGTTGGCCGTCCTCCTTCACCGTCGCCTCGCGGGTGGCACGTACCGAAGCGATCGCCATCACTTCGATACCGGCTCCGGCCATGCCGATCCGCTCGATAGCGCGATCCACCAGCCTTCCAGCAAGCTTTTCCAGCCGGTCGTGGCTTTCGTGGTGAAGATGGTCGGCCTTGGTTGCGGCGACCAGCACCTTGTCGATGCGGCGGCCGAGGAGTGCGGACAGGATGCTGTTGCTGCCGGGACGGAAGCACGCGAGAACGTCCGTCAGTGCGCGCTCGAGGTCCTGCACCGCTTCCGGGCCTCGGTTGATCGCCTGCAGCGCATCGATTAACACGATCTGACGGTCCAGCCGTGCAAAGTGCTCGCGGAAGAACGGCTTCACGACGATGTTCTTGTAGGCGTCGTATCGGCGCTCCATCATTGCCCGCAACGAGCCCTTTGGCGCCTTCGTTTCAGGCATGTTCGGCAGCGGCGCGAAAGTCAGTGCCGGCGAGCCTTCCAGATCACCTGGCATCAGGAAACGTCCGGGCGGCAGGGTGGAGAGCGAGCGCTCGTCCGATTTGCAGGCTTTCAGATAGGCGGCGAAAGTTTCCGCAAGTCCCCGCGCCGTCATCTCGTCGGCCGGCGCGTCCTGGTCGATGCTCTGCGCCAGTTGCACCCAATCTCGCGACAGTTCCTGTCGGATGCCGGTCTGGGCGAGCGAGACGGTGCTTTCACTGAACTGGCGAAAATCCTGCGCAAGCAGTGGCAGGTCGAGCAGCCACTCTCCGGGATAATCAACAATGTCGATCGACAGCTTTCCGCGCGAAAACATCCGGCCCCAGCCGCTGGCGCTTTCGTAGTCCAGCGTGATGCGCAGCTCAGAGATGGCGCGGGTGGAATCCGGCCAGATGCGGTCGTTGACCAGCGCGTTGATGTGATCCTCGTACTGGAAGCGCGGGATCGCATCATCCGGCTGCGGCTCCAGCCTCACGTTGGACACGCGGCCCGATCGATAAGCTTCGAGCAGCGGCAGGCGCCCGGCGTTTAGCAGATTGTGGACGAGGGAGGAGATGAAGACGGTCTTGCCGGCACGCGACAGGCCGGTCACGCCGAGCCTGATCGTCGGGTGGATCAGCCCGCTTGCACGATCGGTGAGGTTGTCAAGCGCTATGCGGGCGTCGTCGGTGAAGCTGGTGAGCGAAGGCGGCAAGGTGAGGTTCCGGTTTCCGTGTTCGGGGCAATATAGGTATCGCCGGAGCCGGAGGCAAAGACGCCGTATGCCTCAAGGGGTGAGGAAATCGGTGAGGATCCAGTCCGCGCCTGCGCCCGATGCTTGCGTATTCCGGTCCAGGACCACCAGTCCAGCAGGGGGATAACTCGAGGGAACTGCCGCCAGCATCTGGGTCGGACCCACAAGCGCCTCGAGCAGTTCTTCCATCGTCGGGTTATGGCCGATGATCATGACCGAGCCTGCGTCCTGCTGGCTTTCGATCAGCGACAGATAGGTGGGCAACGAGCCGTTGTAGAGTTCATCGACAAAGTTCGGCTCAATCGTCTCGTCCGTTGCACGGCGGATGGCATCTGCCGTTTGGCGGCAGCGCGTGGCGGTGGAGCAGAGCACCCGGTCTGGTCGGTAACCGAGGTCGGCTGCCTTGTCCGCAACAAGCTCGGCTTCAGCAAAACCCTGGGCGTCGAGCTGGCGGTCGAAATCCTTCTGTCCGGGCTCCGCCCACCCGGATTTGGCGTGGCGTAACAGGTAGAGACGGGACGGAGAAGGGGAGGTCATGGGTGATGCGCCAAGTCGGAAGGAATGTCTGAGGCAGAGGTAGCTATGGCCCCACCCGGCGTCAACCGGCAGTGGACGCGGATCGGCGCGGCCGGCCGTGCTATAGTTCAGGCGTTAAGAATAAAGCTGAAAAATTCACCATTTAGCCCATTTTTGTGACAGTTTTAAATTGTGCTCAATAGTTTGTGCACGGCTTGAATCGCGATGGCCGAATGCGATATAGAGGCGCCGCATGAGATGTTCTTCAGGAGAATCGCGTTGAGTGAGAAGATCGATCTTAGCAATTATGTGCTCTCGGAAGACGAAGAGTTCATGAATGCAAATCAGAAGGCGTACTTTCGGGCGAAGCTGATTGCTTGGAAGAATGACATACTGAGAGAAGCGCGCGAAACGCTGGACCATCTGGCTGAAGAAAGCGCTAACCATCCCGATCTCGCCGACCGGGCCTCCTCCGAAACAGACAGGGCTATCGAACTTCGCGCCCGCGACAGACAGCGGAAACTGATTTCGAAAATCGATGCCGCGCTACAGCGTATCGAGGAAGGTACCTACGGTTACTGCGAAGAAACGGGCGAACCCATCGGCCTCAAGCGCCTGGATGCCCGTCCGATCGCAACCCTGTCGATCGAGGCGCAGGAGCGTCATGAACGGCGCGAGAAGGTTTACCGGGACGAGTGATCGTCCCAGCATGGCATGAGTTTCAAGGCACGGGAAACCGTGCCTTTCTTTTATCCTGCAGTTCGTGCTCCAGGCCGAGGCGGCTCTAGACTGCTCGCTGGAGCGAGTGTTGCTGGTCGGGCCGCGGGCCGACATAGACCGAGCGGGGGCGGATCAGCCGACCGTTCATTGCCTGCTCGCGGGCGTGCGCAATCCAGCCGACCGTGCGGCCAAGCGCAAACACTCCGGTGAAGCTTTCGCGCGGGAAGCCGAGCGCATCGAGAAGCAGCGCCGTGTAGAACTCGACATTGACGTCGAGGCGCCGATCCGGCTTGCGCTCCCTGAGGATCGCGACGGCCACCCGTTCCACGACCTCTGCCAGCTTCACCCGCGAAAGACTGACTGTCCCTTCTTCTGCCAGTCGCTGCAGCGCGGCTTTCAGCGCATCGGCGCGTGGGTCGCGCACCTTGTAGATCCGATGACCGAAACCCATCAGCCGCTCGCCGCGACCGAGCGTCTCGCGCAGCCAGGTTTCTGCATTCGACTCCGTCCCGATCTCATCGAGCATATCAAGTACAGGTCCGGGTGCTCCGCCGTGAAGTGGTCCCTTGAGCGCGCTGAGGGCAGCCAATACGGCCGAAGCAAGCCCGGCTCCGGTGGATGCGACGACGCGCGACGTGAAGGTGGAGGCATTCAGCCCGTGGTCGCAGATCGTCACGAGATAGGCATCAAGCGCGGCGACCTGTGCCGGGCAGGGCGTGGTGCCCGTCAGCATCCTCAGCGTATCGGCAGCTTGTGAAAGCGTCGCATCCGGTGCGATAGGCAGCAGGTCCTGCTGAAGCCTCAAGAGTGCGGGGAGGAACACCGCGGTTGCCGCGGCAAGACGTACGGCCGTTGGCAGATCATCGCCATCCGGCAGTCTTGCGAGGAGTGCTCGCAGAGCGTCCACCGGTGGCATGCTCAGCATTGCCTCGTCCACAGCGCCGATATGCGCAAAGACTTCGGCACGCGCTCGACCCAGTGCCGTGTTGACCATTGCGGCAGACATGGGTTCTTCAAAGAACCCATCCCATAAGCGCAAGACCGTATCTTCAAAGGTTGCAGATCCCGCGAGGTCATCCAGCGAGGCGCCGCGGATGATCAGCTGACCGGCCTCACCATCAACATCCGAGAGCACCGTTTCGGCAGCAACGACATCTTCCAAACCATTCTTCATCATCACGTTCTCCTTTACCGTGAACATGATCAAGGCTATCAATGTTGACGTCAATCTTGATGAGATAGATCAATATGAAGAGTGGGTGGATCACCGCAGAGGAAGCTTTGAAGCGGCTCGGCACCAAGCCGCAAACGCTTTACGCCAATGTCAGCCGCGGTCGCATTCGCGCCAAAGCCGATCCGGCGGAATCGCGCCGCAGCCTGTATCAGGCGGAAGACGTGGCGCGGCTTGCGGAACGGCATTCCGGTCAGCGCGCATCGGCTGCCGTGGCCACGGAAACGATCCGCTGGGGCGAACCGCTGCTGCCGACGACGATCTCCGCCATCGAGGACGGTCGGCTTTATTACCGCGGCCGCGACGCGCTGGAACTTGCGCAACATCTGACACTGGAAGAGACGGCGGGTCTGTTGTGGGACACGGCGCCAGCAAAACTGGCAGAGGGTGCTTCAGGGGCAAGCGGAAACGCATCGCGCGTGACGGGCGCGCTTGTCGCCCTGGCCAAACGGGCGGCCACCGATCTGCCGGCGCTTGGGCGTCGTCCGGCGGTGCTTCGATCCGAAGCGGCCAAGATACTGTCAACTGTTGCGGGAGCGCTGGCACCAGGAGGTGACAGGCCAAGGCCGTTGCACCAGCGCCTCGCGGACGGTTGGGAAAGGCCGGAGGCCGCCGAGCCGATTCGCAAGGCACTGGTCCTGACGGCCGAGCATGAGCTGAATGTGTCCGCCTTCGCGGCGCGCGTGACGGCGTCATCGGGTGCTGCCCTGTCGGCCGCAGTGCTGTCCGGGCTCGCGACGTTGACGGGCCCCCGCCATGGCGGCGCATGGCGTGATGTCACGATGCTGGCGGCGCAGGCGAAGGCCCATGGGGTGCGTGAGGCAATCTCGACCGGTCTGTCGTCGGAAGGGTTGCTGCGTGCCTTCGGGCATCGGCTTTATCCGCAAGGAGATCTCCGTGCCAAGGCGTTGATGGCGGAGTTCGAGGCGCCAAAGCTTTACCGCGATCTTGCGGAGGCGGGCGAGGAGCTTCTGGGTGAGCCGATCAATATCGATTTCGCGCTGGCGAGCTTGGCGGTCGCTTTCGAACTGCCGCCTGAGGCGCCGCTGGTGATTTTTGCGATGGCGCGCACCACGGGGTGGCTTGCCCATGCCATGGAGCAGGTGGAAAGCGGGGAACTGATCCGGCCGCGAGCCCGATATGCCGGCGTGGACGAACAAGATGTTGAAACCGCGGGCTCACGGCGTAGCTCTTCGGCCCATTCTCGCCTATCTTCCGCCGCACGTTGAGAATGGACAAGACGCATGTTCGGAAATGATTTCAGCCTGAGCCTCAGCCTGTTCGTGGCGCAGGGACGCGAGCGCCAGACCGCCGATTTCTACAAGTCGGTGTTCGGGGCTGAAGAAACGAATTCCTACGAGATGCTGCACCTGATGATGATCGAGCTGCAGCTTGGGCCGATTGGCCTCGTGGTCTGTGGATCTGACCCGAAACGTGAAAGAGCGCCGTCATACCAAGGGCCGTTCCACCCAAAAACGGACGGAGCGGTCAGCGCCATGTTTCAGTTGACGGTGCCGGATGTGGAGGCGGTGGTGGATGCGGCTTTCGACGCAGGCGGCATGTTGCGCGACAACATCCAGACTGACCTGCAGGGCCGGCAGGTGGCAACGATCTTTGATCCTGCCGGTCATGCGTGGGTGTTGATTGAAGCAGAGCCGAGGAATGGGAGCGCGGCTTAAGCGTCACCGGATGCTTCGATAGGCAGTGAGAGCCCGGTCGCGCGCAAAGCCATGGTCGATCATCGGCCTCGGGTAGTTCTTGCCGAGTTCGATGCCGGCTTCTTGCAGGACAGATTCCGGCGCCTCGAACGGTCTGTGGATGTATTTGCGGCCGAGCTTTGCGAGTTCCGGCACATGCGCGCGGACGTAATCGCCATACGGATCGAACTTTTCGCCCTGCAGGAAAGGATTGAAGATCCGGAAGAAGGGTGACGCATCGGCGCCAGAACCGGCGACCCACTGCCAGTTGGCGCTGTTGTTGGCCGGATCGGCATCGACGAGCGTGTCGCGGAACCAGCGCTCGCCCTTGCGCCAGTCGATCATCAGGTCCTTGATCAGGAAAGACGCGGTGATCATCCGTACGCGGTTGTGCATGAAGCCGTGGCGCCAGAGCTGGCGCATGCCGGCATCAACGATCGGGTAGCCCGTCTCGCCCTTCGTCCAACTGGCGAAGTCGGCTTCGTCATATTGCCACGGAAAGCGGTCGAACTTGCTGTCCCAGTTCTCTTCGTGGAGCGCCGGAAGCTCACGCAGCAGGCTGTAGCAGAAGTCGCGCCAGGCAAGCTCCCTGCGGAAATGCATGATCTCCGTGGATGCTGTCTGCGGCAGATCGCGCGTGGCGTGCCAGAGCCGCGCCGGGGATATCTCGCCGTGAGTGAGATGTGCTGACAGGAGAGAAGTTACCGTTTCCGCGGGAAAATCGCGGCCTCTTTTGTAGTCATGCAACTCGCGCCCGGTAAACTCTTCCAGCTTCGCATGGGCTCCAGCCTCCCCGGGCGTCCAGAGTTCGCAGAAGGTGGCCGCCCAGTTCGGCGCTTTGGGCAGAAGGTCCCAGTCCTCAAGATTGTCCGACTTGGGGAGCGAGGCTGGCGACGGTATGGCGCGCGGCGCTGGAACCGGTTCGTGGGGTTCCCCGCGCTTTTGCATCGCGTTCCAGAAGGGCGTGAAGACCTTGAAGGCGCTGCCCGATCCGGTGCGGATGGAGCCAGGCTCATGGAGCAACTGTCCGTGGAACGCCTGGATGGCGATGCCGCCGGCCTTCAGGGCAACCGCGATCTCCCGATCAAGATCATTTCGCTCATAGGCGCGGTTGACGAAGACGGTAGTGGCCCCCGTCTGCCGCGCAAGCTCCAGCAGTACGTCCTCCGCCGGCCCCGCATGCAGGAGAAGGTCACCACCAAGCGACTTGAGGGAGGTGCGGAGGGAGATGAGCGAGTGATGGAGCCACCAGGACTGAGCGGCACCCAGTGGCCCGACGTTCACATGCGCCGGCTCGCGGATGTAAATCGGGACGACCGGCCCGCCGGCCTCCAGTGCGGCCTGAAGCGCGGCATTGTCGTCAATGCGCAGGTCTTTCCGGAACCAGAGAATTGCGGGACGGGCGTTCAAGCGGCAACTCCACTGGTGGACTGGATCGCTGTCCGGTGCGGTCAGATTTGAATGATGGGCCGAATCAGCAGCAGCTCGCAGGGCGCACCGGCCGGCAGCTCCGGTGCATGCGGCGGCCGGACGATCAACGCATCAGCCTGCGAAAAGATCTTCATCATCGACGAATCCTGCTTGGTGAAGGCTTCTGCGACAAGAGCGCCAGCTTCATCGCGCCGAAGTTTGGCTCGCAGGTAATCCTGCCGCTGGTCGTTGGCGGAGAGCGGATTGGCAGTGCGGCCGGAGACGAGCCTCTGCCGCTCTGGCAGGCGGGCGAGCTGGCGCACCAGCGGCTCCAGGAACAGCATGCCCGTCACGAGGCTTGCGACCGGATTGCCGGGCAGGCCCAGCACATGCATGTCGCCTAAGGAACCAACCATCAGCGGCTTGCCGGGGCGCATTGCGATGCGCCAGAAATCGAGTTCCATACCGGCTGCTTTCAACGTTGCTTGCACCAGATCGTGGTCACCAACCGAGGCTCCGCCCAGCGTGACGAGTACGTCGACACCGGCGGCACGCGCCTTGTCGATTGCGGCCGCGATGTCTTCCTGCCGATCCTTCACAATTCCGAGGTCGACAATCTCGCCGCCATTGTCGCGAACAAGCGCGGAGATGCCGAAAGTGTTGGAGGCAATGATCTGCGACGGGCCGGGGTTGGCTCCCGGCGGCAGGAGTTCGTCGCCAGTGGCGAGAACAGCGACGCGCGGGCGACAATAGACGGAAAGCGTCGGGTGGTTCATGGCGGCGGCAACCGTCATGTGCGAAAAGTCCATTACGGTCCCCGCCGGCAGGACGACTTCGCCCTCGGCAAAATCCTGGCCACGCGGCCGCACGTGGCGGCCAATGGTCACCTCGAACCTGGTGCGGATGCGGCCGCCGTCGAGCACCTCGGCATCTTCCTGAATGAGGATCGAGTCCGCGCCCACCGGCAGCGGTGCGCCGGTGAAAATCCTTACGGCCTGTTTCTCTGCAACCACGCCATCAAAGGCGTGTCCGGCCGAGGCCGTGCCGATAACCGTCAGTTCGGAACCGATCTCTGGGGCGTCGGTGGCACGCAAGGCGTAGCCATCCATGGCGGACGCATGAAATGGCGGTTGGGTGAGCCTAGCTGCAAGATCGACGGCAAGAACGCGACCATTGGCCTCGGCGAGAGGGATGACCTCTGCCCGCTCCAGGGGCCGCGCCCGATCAAGCAGCCGAACCTTCGCGTCTGGAACGGGGAGGAGTGCCATGGTTCAGTCCTTGAGCCGGTAGGTACCGGATTTGCCGCCGGTCTTTTCACGCAGGCGGATGCCGCCGATCTCCATGGCCTTGTCCGCGGCTTTCGCCATGTCGTAGATCGTCAGGCAGGCGACGGAGACGGCGGTCAGTGCTTCCATCTCAACGCCTGTCTTGCCGGAAAGTTTTGCGGTGGCGGTCACACGCAGGCCCGGAAGCGCCTCATCCTCGGCGATCTCGACAGCGACTTTGGTCAACATCAACGGATGGCAGAGCGGGATGAGATCCGACGTCTTCTTGGCTGCCATGATACCGGCAAGCCGCGCCGTGCCGATCACGTCGCCTTTCTTGGCATTCCCCTCGCGGATCAGCGCGAGCGTCTCTGGCCGCATCCGCACGAAACCTTCGGCCGTTGCCGAACGACTGGTTTCAGCCTTGTCGCCGACATCGACCATGTTCGCCTCGCCCGAAGCGCCGAGATGGGAGAGCTCCGCCATCTATTCCGCCGCCGCGCTCGCGGGAGCACCTTCCAGCAGCAGGCGCGTGGCAGCGGCCACGTCGTCCTGGCGCATCAGGCTTTCACCAACGAGGAAGGTTTCGATGCCGACCTTCTTCAGCCGCAGGCAATCTGCATGCGTGAAGATGCCGCTTTCACCGACAAGGAGACGGTCGGCGGGCACCATGGGGGCCAGACGCTCGCTGGTTTCGAGGTTGAGTTCGAAGGTGCGCAGGTTGCGGTTGTTGATGCCGATCATCGAGTTAGGCAGCTTCAACGCGCGTTCAGTCTCTTCTTCGTCATGGACTTCGATGAGCGCGTCCATGCCGAGTTCCGCCGTGGATTCGATGAGGCGACGCGCCTCGTCGTCTGACAGGGATGCCATGATGACCAGGATGCAATCAGCGCCCCAGGCGCGTGCTTCGTAAACCTGGTACGACTCGAACATGAAGTCCTTGCGCAGCGCCGGTAGCGCACAGGCGGCACGGGCGGCTGTCAGGAATTCTGGCGCGCCCTGGAAGCTCGGAGTGTCGGTGAGCACCGACAGACATGCGGCACCGCCCGCTTCATAAGCCGCCGCCAGCGCCGGCGGATCGAAATCCGGACGGATCAGGCCCTTGGATGGGCTCGCCTTCTTGATTTCGGCGATCAGGCCAAACTTGCCGACCTGTTTCCTGGCTTCCAGCGCACGGCGAAAGCCGCGCGGTGCCGACTGATCGGCGATGCGTGCCTTGAGCTCCGCGAGCGGCACACTTGCCTTGGCGGCTGCGATCTCTTCGCGCTTGTAGGCTTCGATCTTCTTGAGGATGTCCGCCATCCGCTCAGTCCCTGTCATTGGAGACGGCTACGAGGCGATCCAGCGCAGCGGCCGCCTGGCCGCTGTCGAGGGACTGTGCTGCGAGCGTCATTCCGTCCATGATGGTTTCCGCCTTGCCGGCGACCACGAGCGAAGCCGCGGCGTTGCAAAGCGAAATGTCGCGATAGGCATTGCGGGCACCAGCGAGGACAGCCCGCAGCGCGGCGGCATTGGCCGTTCCGTCGCCACCCTTGAGTTCATCCATCGACGCAGCCTGTACGCCAAAATCCATCGGCGTCAGCTCGAAGGAGCGGATGCGGCCGTTCTCGAGCGCCGTCACCTGGGTGATACCGGTCGTGGTGATTTCATCCATGCCGTCGCCATGCACGACCCAGACGTTCTCCGAACCAAGATCGCGCAACACCTCGGCGATCGGCTCCAGCCACCGTGGCGAGAAGACACCGAGCAACTGTCGCTTGGCGCCCGCCGGGTTCGAAAGAGGGCCGAGCAGGTTGAAGATCGTGCGCGTGCCGAGTTCAACGCGGCTCGGGCCGACATGGCGCATGGCGGCATGGTGCATGGAGGCAAACATGAAGCCGATGCCGGCTTGGCGAATGCAGCGCGAGATCAGTTGCGGGCCGATCTCCAGGTTGACGCCGAGCACGGACAGCGTGTCCGCGGTCCCGGATTTGGAGCTCAGCGCCCGGTTGCCATGCTTGGCAACCGGAACCTTGCAGCCTGCAACGATCAACGAAGCGAGCGTCGAGATATTGTAGGTGCCGAGCCCGTCGCCGCCGGTTCCGACGATGTCGATGGCATCGGCCGGCGCTTCAACGGGCAACATCTTGGCGCGCATGGTGGCGACAGCGCCGGTCAGTTCCGCGACTGTTTCGCCGCGTACCCGCAGGGCCATCAGGAAGCCACCGATCTGCGATGGCGTTGCTTCGCCCGACATCAGGATATCGAAGGCGGCTTGTGCCTCTTCACGCGACAGGCTTTCGCCGTTCGCGACCCTGGCTATGAGCGGTTTCAGGTCTGCCATTCGCCGCTCCCGCTACTGAAGCACGACCTGATCGGCCACACTCTGGTTGACCGACACGCCGTAGCTATCCTTCAGACTGTTGACCATCTGGTCCAGCATGTCGTCGCCGGCCGATTCCGCCATCTGCTGAAGCTGCTGGTCGCTGGACAGGGCGTCGGAGGTCGCCTGATCCACGGCCGTGACCTTCAGGAGAAGCCGGCTTTCGCCATCGGCGCCCAGCGCGCTTGCGGTGGTGTTGACCGGACCGCTGAAGGCCGCCGTGATCGCTTCGTTGCCGAAGATGGCGTCTTCCGCGCCACGGCGCAGGCCCTGCTTCGTTTCGACAGCAAGACCAAATTCGGCTGCGATGGCGGACAGTTCTTCACCGCCGTCGATGCGACCCTTCAGCTCAGTCGCCTTGGCGGCAAGTGCCTGGCGCTGCTGGTCTGCCGTCCAGTCGGCAACGACCTTTTCGCGCACTTCCGTCAGCGGGCGTTCACGTTCCGGGACGATGTTGCGGACTTCGAACCAGACATAACCATCGTTGCCGAGGCTGACGGGAAGGGTGTCGGCGCCGGGTTCGGTCCGGAAGACTTCGGCAACCAGATTGGTCGCTGCGGGCAGGTCGGCGATCCGCTGTTCCTGCTGGTCGCGGCCTGAACCGTCGCTGGTGACGGTCACGGCCTTGAGGTTCATTTCCTTGGCTGCGTCTTCGAGCGGCGTGCCGCTGCTACGAAGGTCCTCGAAGCGGTCATGCGCGGCCTGCACTTCCTGGGAAGCCGACGCCAGCGACATCTGCTTGCGCAGCTCTTCCTTCACGTCCTCAAAGGAACGGGTGGTTTCCGGCTGGATGTTGGTCACACGGAGGATGACCGGGCCAAAGGTGCCATCCACGACCGACGTCGTGCCGCCGGCGGCAGCAACCTTGAAGGTGGGATCGACAAAAGTGGGATCAGGCATGGTTTCGCGCGTGAAGGCGCCAAGCAGCACGTCTTCCGGCGACTTGCCCTGGTCCTTGACGAGCTGATCGAAGGTCACATTGCCTTCCTTCAGCTGTGTCGCAGCAGCCTCCGCCATTTCCTTGTTCGGGAAGGGGAGCTGTTCGATCGTCCGGGTCTCGTGGGTCTTGTAGCTGTCCTTGCGCTTTTCGTACTCGGCGCGAACCTCGTCATCCGATACAGACGATACATCAGCGATATCGGCAGGCTGCATCTTCACATAGGCGAAGGTGCGGTATTCGGGTGCGCGGTAGCGGCCCCTGACGCCTTCGAACCAGGCGGCGAGCACGTCGTCAGCCGGCGCCTTGACCGGATCGATGGTGGCGTTCGTCAGGAGGACGTAGTCGACGTTGCGCACTTCGTCGCGGTACTGCTTCAGCGCATCAACAAGCGCCTGCGGCGGCTTGAAGCCATCCGAAACGGCCTCGACGATCTGGCTACGGACCGCGACCTTGCTGCGTTCCTTGATATAGTCGTCTTCGCGGATGCCGGCATTGCGAAGACGCGCGGTGAAGAGGTTGCGGTCAAACTGGCCGTTGATGGACTTGAAGGCCGGGTCTTCTGCGATGAGACTGGCCAGGCGATCTTCCGAGAGACCGAGGTTCATATCGTCAGCAAGCTGATCGAGCGCGGCGCCGGCAGCGAGCTGCGCGAACACCTGGTTCTGCAGCCCGAAGGCACGGGCCTGGTCCGGCGTCAGCTGGGTGCCGAACTGGCGGCTGAGGCTAGCGATCTGGCGCTGGTAGGCGAGACGGAACTCTTCCGGCGAGACCTGCTGGTCGCCGACCGTCATGACGGTGTTACCACCGGAGGTAAAGACGGTGCTTGAAATGCCCCAAATGGCGAAGGAGGCAACCAGAAGGAGGAGCAGAGCCTTCGCGACCCAAGAGCGGGCGGCATTTCGGAGGGAATCAAGCATCGTTCAATTACCTTGCAAACAGCGATAGCCGCCAACGAGGCGGATTGAGCACTGTCTCTAAATCAAAGCGACGCGGAAATGAAGGTGGGTGCAATGAAAACCGCCGGGGCGCGTTCACATCTGGCTTATGCTCGTTCGACCTGCGGTTCGGCTATCTCGCCTAGCTTTGCGGCAAGGGCTGCTGCATCGAACGGTGCCCGCACCTTCGCGTCGTTGTCGAAGTACACATAGACATCCAGCCCGCGCATCTGCGGCGGCGACGGCGGTCCCACCCTTGGCGCGGACTGTGGATCCTTGCCGCGCCGCCATTCGCCGATCAGTTGCGCCCAGTGATCGAGCGCGGCATCATCGTAGCCGCTGACATACAGTTGCTCGGACCCGTGCAGTCGGCAGTAGATGAAGTCGGCGGTGATATCCATGAGCAGCGGCCAGTCGACCGTATCGGCCACTACCAGGCCGACGTGGTACTGGCGCAGAAGGTCGATGAACGCCTGCGAACGGAAACTGTCATGGCGGATCTCGAAGGCGTGACGCATCGGACGCTGCCTGTCGATCTCGAGGTGGGAGCGGCCGTTCAGCCGAGCATCGTGCTGAGAAGCCAACTGCAGTGCCTGCTCCGTGTCGCGCGGGAGTAACTGCAGAAAGGTTTCAAACCGTGCCGGGTCAAACTTCATCTGCGGCGGAAACTGCCACAAGATGGGGCCAAGCTTCTGTTCGAGGCGCAGAACGCCGGAGGCGAGGAAATTCGCTAACGGCGTTTCCACATCGATGAGGCGCTTCATATGGGTGATGAAGCGCGGGCCTTTGATGGCGAAGATAAAATCATCCGGCGTAGCGGCATGCCAGGCAGCGAAGCTCTCCGGACGCTGCAGGCCGTAGAAGGTGCCGTTGATCTCGATGGAGCGGAAGCTGTTGGCCGCAAAGCTCAGTTCCTGCCTTTGCGGCAGACCCTTTGGATAAAAGACACCACGCCACGGCTTGTAGGTCCAGCCGGAGATCCCGATGCGGACATCACCGATACGCTGCTTCATCCTGCACCTCCATTGCCGGGTGAACAGGATGGAGCAGATGAAGTTCCGTCGGCCTACTTTGTGAAGATGAAGAAGGCCCCAAGCGCGATGAACGCAAACCCGATGATCTGCTTCCAGCTGATCGCTTCGCCGAGATAAAAGACCGAGAAGATGACGAAGACCGACAGGGTGATGATTTCCTGGATGGTCTTCAGTTGTGCGGCGTTGAAATAGCCATAGCCGATCCGGTTCGCCGGAACCTGCGCACAATACTCAAACAACGCGATACCCCAGCTAACCAGGATCACCAGGTAGAGCGGCTTGTTCTCGAACTTCAGGTGCCCATACCAGGCAAAGGTCATGAAGACGTTGGACAGGATCAGGAGCCCAATCGTGACGAAGGGGACGGAAGACAAAGACATGACGGATAATCCCAGGGACTGTGATGCCTGCGCCAACCGACTGGGCAGGATGTGATCCTCTAGCGCTCACTGCCCCTGCGTGACAATCAAAAGCAGCACATAGGCCATGACCGTCAACATCAGGCCGCGGAAGGCATAGGAGACGAACTTGTATTTCTGCCGCGCGATGAGCGAGAGCACGTCGGCATTGTCGAGGTACTGGTTGAACAGATAGCTGACGTCGCTGTGCCGCGCGGCCTGTTCGAACAGTGGCCGGTGCATCGGCCAGGTGCCCCAGAACAGCGACGTGGACTTGTCGACGCGGCGCGGCAGGACCACCAGGATGGCGCACAGGATCGAGGCGACAGAAGCAAGCGCGAGCGCGGCCGAGACGAAAATCTGCGGCCATTCACCTTGTGTGTACCGGATCCAGCTAAAGACGCCGCGACCTTCCGACGACGACACCAGAAAGGCTAGCATAAAAGTAAAGATGTAGGCTGCCTTCTGGTCAGATATCTTGATCTGATCGTAATAGACGTCGTTTATCTTACGGATATGGTTGATGTATTCCTCGGTGATTTCGCCCGTCGCCATCGGCATTTCGAGCATTTCGGTCGGTGCATTTTCAAAGTCACTCACGTGAATATTCCCCTTTATCTCACTGTAGCTCTGTTAATACAGTCTACTTAGAAAGCAAGTAGCGGCGGTTCAGGCTATCTTGACAGTTCGCAAGTAAGTAGCCACTGGTTGCGCATGCTGGGGACATTCAATCGATTATTACTTGCGGCCGTTGCGTTGCCGGCGGTCGTCGCCGGGCTTTCCGTGGCTGCATTCGCGGAGCCGGTGGCGCGGAGCGGACCTTCGGCCGGTGCCGTCATCG
Organism: Neorhizobium turbinariae; assembly: GCF_023223505.1. NCBI lineage: Bacteria > Pseudomonadati > Pseudomonadota > Alphaproteobacteria > Hyphomicrobiales > Rhizobiaceae > Neorhizobium > Neorhizobium turbinariae. The sequence goes on along the minus strand of NZ_JALPRY010000027.1, from coordinate 14,118 downwards.
CGCGCAAGGCTGGCGAGGAAGTCCGCTTCATTGACGTCTCGAACTGGCGTTTTGTGGATCTGAAGCAGGATCTCCTGACCGGCGACGTGCTGCGCACCAATGAAACGGGGCAGTTGGCGATCCTGTTCTCCGACCGCACCCAGGTGCGGCTTGGGCGCAATTCGACGCTTGTCGTGAAGCAGATTACTGCCGGCACCAATGCCGACACCGTGCTGCAACTGCAATCCGGAACGATCTGGGCGCGTGCAGAACGCGGTGGTCCGGGCGTGCAGGTGCAGACGCCGGCCGCTGCCGCCGCCATCCGCGGCACGGACTGGACGATGACCGTGAAGGGCAGCCAGACTTCGCTGACCGTGCTTGAAGGGCTGGTGCAGTTCAGCAATCCGCAGGGCAGCGTTGACGTCCGCCAGGGCGAGGGGGCGGTGGCTTCGATCGGCCAGGCGCCTCGCAAGATCGTCATCGTTGATTCCGACGACCGCGAGCAGATGCTGTATTTCCTCGCGCCCCGCAACGCCTTTGGCTTCATGGCCGCTTCGCCGCTGCCGGTCGCCAACATGCGCCGCGAGGTCGATCGCATCTCCGCTATCCCGCCCGGCAGCCGCAGCACGGAAGACCTTCTGGTCCTGGCGGAAACCCAGCTTTCGCTTGAGGGCCGGCAGACGATGCTGGAAACACTCGCGCTTCTGGAGGCGCGAAAGCTGTCACCGGCACAGCGCGCCAGGCTGAACCTCGTCAAGGCCATCACGGCGGCGAGCGACAGGCGCTACGACGAGGCCGTCAAGCTGTTCAAGCTTGCAACCCCCGGCCTTGATGCAAAACGACGCAACGTTGCGGAGTACGGCAGCTATTACGCCCGTTCGCTCGGCGATCCGAACCGGGTCGTGCAGCCGCCATCCTCCGTCAACAGCGCTTACAGCGCTCTCCTGAAAGCCTATGCCACGGGCTTCCTCAAGGACATTCCTGCGGCCATCGAAGTCATACGCGATGCGGAACGCAAGTTCCCGCAGGATCCGATGCTGCCCGCCGCACGCGCCCAACTGGCAATCCTGGTCAACGACCGGCCGCAGATCGAGGAGGCGATTGCACGGTCGCTGGCGCTTGACCCGAACGAGCCGACGGCCTTGGAAGCACGCGCCAATTATCGCGCCGACTTCAAGAGCGACCTGGATGGCGCGCTTGCGGATCTGCAGGCCGCGCTGAAGGTGGCACCGGGCTCCACCACGATCTGGAACGCCCTCGGAAACCTGCAATATGAGCGCGGTGACGAACGCGCGGCAGAAGCGGCGCTGAAGAAGTCGATCGACCTCGATCCGCTCGATCCACTCGGCTACGCCAACCTCGCCAACATCTACATGGACCAGAACCGCGTGGAAGAGGCGAGGGCGCTGATCGACAAGGCCCTGGAACTGGATCCAGGCTTTGATCTCGCCCTGATCTTCCGCGGCCGCTACAAGATCCAGGCGGGGCAGGTCGACGAGGGGCTTGAGGATGTGCTGGCGGGCACGGTTGCCAACCCCGCCTATTCTGCGGGCCAGACGGTGCTGGCGGCAGCGCATCTGGAAAAGGGCGATCGTGTCGCGGCAGAACAGGCGCTCGATAACGCCGATCGTCTTGATGACAATGATCCGGTCATCGCCGCCGCGCGCACCGCGCTTGCCATTGAAGACTATGATTCCGAAGGCGCGATCCGGCACGCGCAGGATTATGTGAAGCGGTCACTGGCGCGGGGCGGCGACTACAGCACGCTCGGCGCCAACCAGCAGGCAGGCTCGACTCTGAACTCTGCCTTCCGTTTCCAGGGCCTGAACTCCTGGGCCGAATACTATAGCGACGCCGTGTTCGATCCGTTTGCCGGCACGGCCTATATCGACCAGGCGATCCGGGGCAGCGCGAACCCGTTCGCCAACAGCTACACCTACGGCACGGATATCATCAACAATACCGGCAACAGCCAGGCATTCTCTTCGCTCTTCCAGGGCCTGCTGCTTGAACCGCACCTGATCGCGTCGCAATCGATCGGCACCCACCTCTTCACCACGCCCTTTTTCGAGACATCATTGGAAGGTGGTTTCAATACCGCCGGCGGCGAGGTGGGGTATGAAGCGGAAGCCAGCGTGCAGGGGTATACCAACCTGCCGATCCCGATCAGCTTCAGTGGCACGCTGCAATGGCAGCAGACGCCGGATAGCCGGGATATCGGCGCCTTGAGCGACCTCAATAGCGAGAGTGAGGTCGTGGGCGGAAGCGTTTTCTTGAGCGCAGACGTTACCCCCTATGATCGGCTGATCCTCTACTACAACGATGCCAGCGCTGATTTCTCGCAGGACGTGATAACGGAACACAGTCCGGCGGCACTCTTTCCCTTCCCCGTCGTTGGCGAAGTGCCTCTCCTGAGAGAACGCGACATATCCACGAGGGCCGTCAACGGCGGCCTCGGGTGGAGCCATACGATTGGCTACAAGAACAACGTCAACGCGGCGTTCCTCTACAGCAGGACAGAATCGCGTACACGCTCCTACCTCGAGTTCGACTTTTTCGGCCTGCCGATTCCAGTTGGCGTAACCTCCTCGTCACTGGATGAGGAGACCTATATCCTCGCCTTGAACCATACGATCGCTTCAGGCGATCTGACCTGGCGTTATGGGATCGAAGGTGGTTGGAGCCGGGAGGAAACGGGGATCAGCTACGAAGACCGGGTGCCGATTACTCTATTCGCGCCGTTCTTCGACCTCCTACCGTCTGGCCCATCGTTCGATGTTACCACCTCTGACACCAGCACGGTTGGCAGGGCCTATGTCGATCTGCTTCATGAAATTTCTCCGAGCTTGAAAGCCGAGTACGCGCTGTTTGGAAGTTATGTCGATAGCGACAACGGCGACGTATCACGTCTGGAACCACGTGTCGGTTTGGCCTGGACGCCGATGAACGGGCAGTTGTTCCGTGCCGGCTTCATGCGCAGCAGCATTGACGTCTCAACGCCCACCCTGTCGCCCGTGGGGATCGTCGGCCTCCAGCCGAACCAGATATCGGTTGGCGCCGAAGGTTACGTTGATACCTACGCGCTGCGCTGGGATGCGGAATGGACGCCAGACTTCTTCACGTCGGGAGAGTTCCAGCACCAGGAGCTCCACGACCCGACGATCCCGATCGCGCTTTCGGTCACGCCATTTTCGACCGGTCGCGGCCGCATCGACCGTGGCAGCCTGACCGCGAACCTTCTTCTGGGTCATGGTTTTGGCCTTTCGTCGACAGTCGTTTACACCGACTCGGAGGATGAGGACCCGACCTCTCCGCGTTACAACGGTCCCCTGCCGTTCATCCCGGAATGGGCCGGGCAGGTGGCTCTGACATGGGTGAACGAGGCCAACATCCGCGGTACGCTCGCGGCGAATTATGTCGGCGAGCGGATTAGCGATGACAGCACGCGGCTGGGTGACTACTGGACCCTTGACGCAACGCTGACCTGGGAGCCGTTTGACGACCGGGTGGAGTTGAACCTGGCGGCCTATAACCTGCTCGACGAAGACTTCCAGGTGGATACCGGCACGCCCGGCTGGGGTCGGTCCTTTAAGGGCACGCTCAAAGTCCGCTTCTGATGTTCGGGCCGGCATTCAGTTCCATTACAAGGCGGCGGCCGTTTGCTTCGCGGCGCGTGCAGGTCCTGACCTTGAGCCTGTTCATCTTTGCCGCAGTCGCGCTCGTCTCCCGCCTGCCGGCATGGCCGCTCATCGACTACCGCGCGTTCGATTATCTTTCGACAATCGGCGCGGAGCCGTTACCGGATGACGGGCCGATCATCGTGGCGATCGACGAGCCGTCGCTCGCTGAGATCAATGTCCAGTGGCCATGGCCGCGCAGCCTGCATGCTCGGTTAATTTCTGCCTTGCGTGCCGCGGGCACCAAGGTGATCGGCATCGACATCATTTTTTCCGAACCGTCACTGCCCGGTGAAGACGAAGCCCTGGCGGCGTCCCTTGGCCCGGATGTCGTGCTCGCAGGCGACGAGACGCTGGTGACATCAGCACAAGCCGACCAGTTCATTCGGGTGACGCCGCTGCAGATCTTCACCGAGAAGATGGCCATGACGGGGATTGCCTCGGTCGGGCTTCACCGGGACGGCGTATTACGAGAGATGCCGGTCTACAGCGACGGTTTTGCCGCGATGATTGCTGCCGGAGCAGGGGTGGCGGCAGGAGGTCCGCCACCAGGCAGCCTGATCCAGACCTTTGGTGGCCCGCGAACCTACCCGACCGTTTCCTATTACCAGGCGCTGGATCCCGAAAACTTCCTGCCGCCCGGGTTGTTCAAGGATCGCATGGTGATCGTGGGTTTGAGCCTCCAGAATGCCCCGTCGATCGAAACCGGCGGCGCGGATGCCTTTGCCACCTCCTCTACTGTCCATACAGGAAAGCTCACCGCCGGCGCAGAGATCCAGGCGACGATCCTCGATAATCTGAGGCTTAGCCGATATGTGACAGAGGCGAACCTGCCCATCCGCCAAGTTGTGCTTCTGGTCGCCGTTGTCTTCGCAGCCTTGCTGGTCTGGCGAGGCACCGGCTGGAAGACGGTTGTCCTTGGCGCAGCGGCGCTTTTCATGCTCTTGGCCGGAAGCTATCTGACGCTGCGATTCGGCCGGGTGTTTGCCTCGCCCATGGCTCCGTCTCTCGCTTTCATCGGCATTGCCGTGGCGCAGGCAGGGCTTGATTATGCGCAGGAACGCAAGAACCGCCGCCAGATCACCCGCGCCTTCTCTCAATATCTGGCGCCGGCCCTCGTGGAGGAGCTCGCGCGCGACCCGTCCAAACTGAAGCTTGGCGGCGAAAAGCGGGAACTATCGATCCTGTTCTGCGATGTGCGCGGTTTCACCACCATTTCCGAGCAGTTGAAGAATGACCCGCAACAACTGACGACCCTGATCAACCGGTTGCTGACGCCGCTCTCGGAGATCGTGCTGTCACACGGCGGGACGATCGACAAGTATATCGGCGATTGCCTGATGGCCTTCTGGAATGCGCCGCTGGATGATCCCAACCACGCCAGACATGCCGTTTCAGCGGCACTCGACATGCTTGATTCGATGGACGGGCTGAACGCCGAACTCAAGGCAGAAGCGGAAGCGTCCGGACGCATCCACTATCCGCTGAAGATCGGCGTCGGCATCAATACCGGCGAATGCGTGGTGGGCAATATGGGGTCCAGCAGCCGGTTCGATTATTCGGCGCTCGGTGACGCGGTTAATCTCGCGGCGCGCCTGGAGGGGGCGTCGAAGCCCTACAACGTCTCGCTGCTGGTTGGCGAGGCGACGGCGCGCGCCGCCTTGGGATCATTCATGGTACTTGAGCTGGATCGGATCACGGTGAAGGGAAAGACCGAACAATCGCCGGTGTTTGCCGTGCTTCGCCAGAAGCCGGATACTGCGGTGATCGAGCGTCACGAGCAGTTCCTGACGGCGAAATATGCGGGCGATGTGAACGCCCAACGAGTACTTTCAAGAGAGCTTGCAGAGGCCTTGCCGGCGCTCGCCGGCTATTACGGCCAATTCCATGGAGAGCCGCAGAGCAAATGATGGCACTGCCTAGTGCAGCGTGCCCGGGTTCAGGTCATCTTCCATGATGCGGAAGGCTTCGTAGAGCGCTTCGACCAGTATATCCGTGAGCTTGTCGCCGTCGTTTTCCTGCAGGAAGAGTGCGATCGCCTGTTCCGACGGCTGGTTGAAGTTGCTGTGTTCGTTCGACATGTCATTGTCCCCAGGCTTGACCGGACTCATTCCGGGTGAGGGCGACGCTAGGGCGCGATGCTTGCGCAAAGCTTGAGCCTTGTGCCCGCCACCCCTTCGTCGCGAAGGGAACGCCAATAGCAGCAAATGGTTCAGCCGTATGTGCCAAAAAGAGACATGTCCGTGCGGTTGACGTTTGCCAGTTGAAGGCGCTAAAGCGATGCGCGTGGAAGAGTGTCCGAGTGGTTTAAGGAACCGGTCTTGAAAACCGGCGTGCGGGAAACCGTACCGTGGGTTCGAATCCCACCTCTTCCGCCATTCTCTAACAAATAGATGATGTTGATCGCCTGCGCGTCGCCCGCGAGCGGCTGGCGATTTCCAATCCAGCCCCACCGGAACCTTGCTTGTGCCCCCCCGGTTAGATCCTCACGACCAAGGAGGATCATCATGGCGATAAAAGAGAATGTCGAAGCTGCAACGCGGATCGGCGATCCGGTTCGCGAGGGCATCGAGGCGGGAACGCAAGGCGGCGCGGACGAGGGTAGTATCCGGGAGCGGGCTTACGCCATATGGGAAGAGCAGGGCCGTCCGGAGGGATCTCATGACGCCCATTGGCACCAGGCGCAACGGGAACTGACGGACAAGCAATTGTCCGCAGGCGATCCGTCGCCGACAGGTCCATGAAGCAAAAGCCTGTAATTGGCGAGCAGATCACGCGCCAGTGCGTTAACAATTCATTAACCATAGAAAGTAAAACGCTCCGCATCGGTCCAATTGTGTTCGCATTTTAGCCACTTTGGCGGCAAAAGTTCACTGCTATACATTCGGCGCATAGGGGTATGTGCCGAACTGGTTCAATGGCAGTGCAAGCTTGCGGCGTCGCCGCTTGCCTGTTCTGCCGCGGCGGCATGGGACGAACACGTTGAGTTTGAGTGGCGGCAAGCTATCGCGCGGCGCGAAGTGGATTGGGATCACATTGATTTGTGCGGGAATGGCGTCCTGCGCAACGACCGAGACACCGAAGAGCAAGCCGAAGCCTCGGAGCAAGGAATACTTCTCCGAGAAGGAGTATGGCGTGAAGGCAAGCCCGCGCGTGGTGGGCGAGGGGCAGGCCGTGCCGAAGGGCGGCGGCCGGTTCATGGTCGGCCAGCCATATCAGGTCAAAGGCAAGACCTACGTTCCCAAGGAAGACCCGAACTATAACAAGACAGGGCTTGCGTCCTGGTACGGCTCGGCGTTCCACGGCCGGCTGACCGCGAATGGCGAAGTCTACGACAGCGACCACCTGTCTGCGGCCCACCCGACATTCCCGCTTCCGAGTTATGCGCGGGTGACCAATGTCGATACCGGCTCCTCAGTCATCGTGCGTGTGAACGATCGCGGCCCCTACCATCCCGGCCGCATCCTCGATGTGTCGGAAAAGACCGCGGAACTTCTTGATTTCAAGCGCTCCGGCACCGGCCGCGTCAATGTGCAATATGTCGGCCGAGCCCAGATGGACGGGAACGACATGCCGATGCTGATGGCGTCCTATACCCGCAAGGGTGACCGACTGCCGTCGATCCAGCCGGAAGGCCAGATTGCGACTGGCGTAATGGTCGCCTCCAATCAGTCGCTGGGCGACCAACTTCAGAGTTACGGTTCTTCCGAACGTCGTACGGCCGCTCCTGTTGAGCGTTCGGCGGCGCCCGCAGCGCGGCCGGCTCCGGTCGATGTTGCAGTTCGCGCCGTTCCTGCACCGCGTCCGCTTGTCGCCGAAGCTCGGCAGACGGCTAAGGTGGCACCAAATCCAGCCGAAAAGCAGCAGCGACAGGTGAAGCAGGCTCCAGCGCCCCAGCCGGTACAGGTCGCCTCCAATGCTCGCCCGGCAGAGCAGGTGGTGCGCCAGCCTCAGACGTCGGCGACCGCTTACGCCGGTGAGCCGCGGGCGAAGGAACCAATCGTCATGTTCGGCAACATGATCCTCCAGAACCCCGCGCCCGGTCAAAAGCCCGTGCGTTAAGCGCACTTGCGGTTGCATGCGCAACTGGCCACTGCTAGGCCAGACGTGACTGGCTCACGAGGGTGATGATGCGGCGTGTCTTGCTTCTACTCTTGCTGACGTTCCTTGGAACGTCGGCATCATGTTCAACCGCGGACGCACAGGAAACCCAACCGCCCTTTGCCACCAAGGCAAAGCAGGCATATCTGGTCGAATCCAAGACCGGAACCGTTCTTCTCGCAATCAACGAGAACCAGGATTTGCCACCGGCGTCGCTCGCCAAGCTGATGACGATGGAGGTCGTTTTCAGCGCCCTGAAGCGCGGCGAGATCACCTCTGACACGACCTATACTGTCTCCCAGAATGCCTGGCGCACCGGTGGGGCGCCATCCGGCACGACGACTATGTTTGCGGCGCTGAATTCCCAGGTTCGGGTCGAGGACTTGGTCAAAGGCGTGATCGTCCAGAACGGCAATGACGCATGCATCATCCTCGCTGAAGGTATATCGGGCTCGGAGAGCGAATTCGCCGCCCGCATGACGGCACGCGCAAAGGACTTAGGTCTCGGTCGTTCAACATTCGGTAACGCCACGGGCCTGCCGAGTGCTGAAAGCCATACGACGGTGCGCGATCTTGTCGAGCTGTCGCGTCATATCCATCGCGAGTACCCGGAATATTACCCGATCTACTCGCAGCCGGATTTTGAGTGGAACAAGATCTTCCAGCGCAACAAGAACCCGCTGATGTCGCTCAACCTCGGCGTCGATGGCCTAGGCGCCGGTTATGCGGAAGGCGCGGGCTTTGCCCTTGCAGCGTCCGTCGAACGCAACGGCACGCGGCTGTTCCTCGCCATGGGCGGTCTCGCCAGCGACAAGGAGCGACTGGAGGAAGCACGCAAGGTTCTTGAATGGGGGCTTTCTGCCTTCCAGACCAAGGTTTTGTTCAAACAGGACGAGGTGATCGGCCAGGCGAGCGTCTACGGTGGTACGTCGCGTTATGTGGATCTCGTCGCCAAGGAGCCTGTCGACATCTACCTGCCGACCAACAATCCCGACCGCCTGTCGGCCCGTATCGTCTATCGCTGGCCGCTCAGAGCACCGGTGTCGGCAGGGCAGGATGTTGGCGTGCTACGAATTTCCGCCGGGGATCGCGTGATTCGGGAAGTGCCGCTGGTGGCGAACCAGGCAATCGGTACCGGCACGCTTGCAAGCCGGGCGACCGACGCACTTCTGGAACTGATGTTCTTCTGGCTCTGATGCGCGGTTTCGCAGCGCATCCATCTGCGCTATAAGCCGATAAAACAGGAAGTGCGGAAATACGCGTGGCAGAACATCCCGGATTGTTTGTGACATTCGAAGGGGGCGAGGGGGCAGGCAAATCCACCCAGATTCGCCGTCTTGCGGATCGATTGCGCCGGGCCGGCCATGATGTTCTCGTGACGCGGGAGCCAGGCGGATCCCCGGGCGCAGAGGCAGTGCGCCATGTGCTGCTGTCAGGAGCCGCCGAGGAATTTGGCGTACGCATGGAGGCCATGTTGTTTGCCGCCGCCCGCAACGATCATGTCGAGGAAGTCATTCGCCCGGCACTGGAAAGTGGCGCGATCGTGCTCTGCGACCGGTTTATCGATTCCTCGCGGGTCTACCAAGGCGTGACGGGCAACCTGGAGACGGATTTCATCGAGGCTCTGCAGCGCGTGGCGATCGATCGCGTCGTGCCTGACTGTACGCTGATCCTCGATCTGCCTGCGGAGACGGGCCTCGGGCGTGCGCGCCGGAGAGCAGCCGATGCTGCGCCGGACCGGTTCGAGCGCGAAGAGATCGAGACGCATGAAAAGCGTCGGGAAGCATACCTGGAGATTGCCGAGGCAGAGCCGCAGCGCTGCCGCGTGGTCAATGCCGAACGCGCCGAAGACGAGATCGCAGACGAGGTCTATGCGATCATCGAACCGCTGATCAATCGGTCGGGCGCGCCGGAACCGACCGAGACGGAAAATGCCGAATGAGCGAAGACGTCGCAGGCCTGCTCGACGGCGCACAGCCGCCAGCACGCAATACGAACCTGTTCGGGCATCAGGCTGCCGAAGAATTCCTGGCTCGCGCCTACCGTTCCGGCAAGGCGCATCATGCGATCCTGATCGAAGGTCCTGAGGGTATCGGCAAGGCAACGCTCGCGTTCCGCTTCGCCAACCATGTCTTGTCGCATCCCGATCCTGCTGCGGCACCGCCATACCTGACGGAACCGGATCCAGATTCGGCGGTGAGCCGGCAAATCGCCTCGGGTGCCTCCCATAACCTGCTGCACCTTTCGCGCCCGGTCGATGACAAGACGGGCAGGGTGAAAAGCGCCATTACGGTGGATGAGGTGCGGCGCGCCGGGCATTTCTTCTCACAAACCTCCGGCACGGGAAGCTGGCGTATCGTCATCATCGATCCGGCTGACGACCTCAACCGCAACGCCGCCAATGCGATCCTGAAGATATTGGAGGAGCCGCCGAAACAGGCGATGTTCCTCGTGTTGTCGCATGCGCCGGGAAAGCTGCTGCCGACGATCCGCTCTCGCTGCCAGCCGCTGCGCCTGTCACCGCTCAATGACAGGGACCTTACACAAGCGCTGGGAGCACTCGGGCTCGCGCTCGACGGCGGCAAGACCGAGGAGATGGTCCTGTCGATGTCGAAGGGCAGTGTGGCGCAGGCGCTGAAGCTGTTGAACTACGGCGGCACCGAGATCATCGCCGCGTTTGACGAGATCCTGTCCTCCGAAGGACCAAAGGCGCGCAAGGCCATGCATCGGCTGGCCGACGTGCTGTCCGGCAAGGATAGTGAGGTGATCTTCGGGTTCTTCATGCAACACCTGAGCGACCATCTGGTGGCGCGGGCGAGGGCGGCAGCCTTGGCAGGTGATATCGCAACGGCCGACCGGCAGGCAAAGCTCGTCACAGACATCAACGAGAAGATCACGGTTTCCCAGGCCTATAACCTCGACCGCAAGCAGACGATCCTGTCGATCCTGGAAGCTGCGCGCGCCTGACTTTGGTCGTCGCGCGGGTGCCATGGGAACATCACGAGGAAGTTTGGGTTTCGCATCTTCCAAACATGCGCTAAGAGCGCACAGCACATTTCTGTGCGGAAGACCTCCCTGCAAGTACCGAGTGCGACATGTCCAACAAGACGCCATATTACATCACGACCGCAATCTCCTATCCGAACGGCAAGCCGCATATCGGCCATGCCTACGAACTGATTGCGACGGACGCCATGGCGCGCTTCCAGCGCCTCGACGGGAAGGACGTATTCTTCCTGACCGGCACGGACGAGCACGGACAGAAGATGCAGCAGACGGCGCGCGCCGAAGGCATCAAGCCGGAAGCGCTGGCGGAGCGCAACTCCGGCGAGTTCCTGGCGATGGGCAAGCTGCTCAACGCCTCCAACGACGATTTTATCCGCACCACCGAGCAGCGGCATCATGAGGCCTCGCAGGCCATCTGGAAGCGGATGGAGGCCAATGGCGACATCTACAAGGACAGCTACGCCGGTTGGTACTCGGTTCGCGACGAAGCGTATTATGCCGAAGACGAGACGCAGGTCCGCGACGGCGTTCGCTACGGACCCCAGGGCACGCCGGTCGAGTGGGTGGAGGAGTCCAGCTACTTCTTCAAGCTCTCGGCCTATGGCGACAAACTGCTGAAACACTACGAGGAAAATCCGGACTTCATCGGGCCGAATGAGCGCCGCAACGAAGTCATCTCCTTCGTGAAGTCGGGCCTGCGCGACCTGTCGGTTTCCCGCACGACCTTCGACTGGGGTATCAAGGTGCCGGATGATCCGGATCACGTGATGTATGTCTGGGTAGACGCGCTGACCAACTACATCACCGCGACAGGATACCTCAGCGACCAGAACGGACCTCGCGCCAAATACTGGCCCGCGGATGTGCACATTATCGGCAAGGACATCATCCGCTTCCACGCGGTCTACTGGCCGGCCTTCCTGATGTCGGCAGGCCTGCCGCTCCCGAAGCGCGTTTTCGCGCATGGCTTCGTGCTCAACAACGGCGAGAAGATGTCGAAGTCTCTCGGCAACGTGGTCGATCCCTTCGATATCATCGAGACGTTTGGGCTGGACTACGTGCGCTACTACCTGTGCCGCGAGATCTCCTTCGGCCAGGACGGCAACTGCAATGAGCAGCTGATCGCGACGCGCGTGAATGCCGACCTCGCCAACGGCATCGGCAACCTAGCCAGCCGCTCGCTGTCGATGATCGTCAAGAACTGCGACGGCGTTGTCCCCCAGCCGGGCGAACTGACCGAGGAAGATAAGGCACTACTGGCACAGGCCGACACGATGCTGGCAACCTGCCGCGAGGAAATGGACCGCCAGGCGATCCATAAGGCACTCGCTGCAGTGATCGCCGTGGTCTCTGAAACCGACCGATATTTTGCCGCGCAGGCGCCATGGGTGCTGAAAAAGACGGATCCGGCTCGCATGGGCACCGTGCTTTACGTGACGGCGGAAGTGGTTCGGCAAATCGCCATCCTGCTGCAGCCGTTCATGCCGCAGTCGTCGGCCAAGCTGCTGGATCTCGTCAAGGCTCCGGCCGATGCGCGCGACTTCACGGCGCTCGGCGAAGCCGGTCGGCTGAAGCCGGGCATCGTGCTGGAGGCGCCGACCCCCGTGTTCCCACGCTACGTGGCTCCGGAAGCGTAAGGCTTCGTCATGTTGATCGACACCCATTGCCACCTCGACTTTGGCGACTTCGACGAGGAGCGCGACGATATCATCGCGCGCGCTCATGAGGCCGGCGTCAAACAGATGGTGACCATCTCGACACGGGTTCGCAAGATCGAGGGCCTGCTCGCGATCACGGAGCGTTATCCGTCGGTCTTTTGCTCGGTTGGCACGCATCCCAACAATGCCGGCGACGAACTCGACATCCAGGCCGAGGATCTTGTCCGGCTGGCGAATGCGCATGAGAAAATCGTGGCGATCGGCGAGGCGGGGCTGGACTACTTCTATGACACCCAGAAGCCTGACGACCAGAAGACGGGGCTGATCCGCCACATTGCCGCAGCGCGTGAAACCAAGCTGCCGCTTGTGATCCACAGCCGCAGCGCCGACGAGGACATGATCGAGATCCTGCAGACGGAAAGCGGGAAGGGGGCCTTCCCTTTCATCCTGCACTGCTTCTCCTCAGGTGCAGAACTGGCCCGAGTTGGCGTGGAACTGGGCGGCTACATCTCCTTCTCCGGCATCCTGACATTTCCGAAGTCGCAAGAGCTTCGCGAGATCGCCAAAAACGTGCCGCTGGATCGGCTGCTGGTGGAAACGGATGCGCCATATCTTGCGCCGAAACGCTGGCGCGGTAAGCGCAACGAACCGTCCTATGTGGTAAATACGGCGGAGGTTCTGGCGGAGTGCAAGGGCTTGAGCTACTCTGAGATGGCGGAAATCACCACCGAAAACGCGTTCCGCTGCTTTTCCAAGATGCCGAGGCTCTGAACCGTGGCGCGGTACCTGCGGCGATTCACGATCCTTGGATGCGCGTCGTCACCCGGCGTTCCGCGCCCCAACGGTGACTGGGGTGCCTGCGACCCGCAAAACCCGAAGAACCAGCGAACGCGCGCGGCATTCATGGTCGAGCAGATCGGCCCGGATGGCGAAAGCACGGTGGTCATCGTCGATACGGGACCGGATTTTCGGCAGCAGATGGTCGCCAACAATGTCCGGCGCGTCGACGCAGTACTTTACACCCATGCCCATGCGGACCACCTGCACGGCATCGATGACCTGCGGACCTATTTCATCCTGCAGCGCCATCGGATCCCGGTTTATGCCGATCCGGTGACCATGGAGCGAATCCGCCAGGGCTTCGGCTATTGCCTCGAGACGCCGCCCGGCGGCAACTATCCGCCAATCGCGCGGCCGTTTCTCATCGAGGACATGGATGCGACGATCACGGTGGATGGGCCCGGCGGCTCGATCGAATTCCTGCCGCATGACCAGGTGCATGGCGAGATTCATTCGCTCGGCTTCAGGATCGGGGACGTGGCTTATTGCAGCGACGTCAGCGATTTTCCGGCTGAGACCATCCCGAAGCTCCAGGGCCTCGATCTGCTGATTATCGACACGCTGCAGTACCGGTTCCACCCGAGCCATCTGTCGCTTGAGCAGTCACTGAACTGGATCGAGCAGTTCAAGCCCAAACGTGCCGTGCTGACGCATATGCACATTCCGCTGGACTACGACACGGTAATGGCCGAAACGCCTGCGCATGTGGAGCCGGCATTCGATGGCATGACCTATGAGGTCGAACTGGATCTCTAGACGCTCGTTTCCGTCGTCGCCTTCTGTTCCATAATCTATCTTATCTGATGCTCGGATGTAGCCGCAAAGTTGGAATGTCCTGTTTCTGCAAAGTTGGAATG
>NZ_JALPRY010000026.1:0-19100 GCF_023223505.1 Neorhizobium turbinariae | reverse complement strand
TCGGCATAAGTGGGGAATTTTACTTCGGCACTTCTGGGGAAAATTTACACGGCATTGACAATTCGACGGTTTCCACAGTGTCCCGGCATCCGTGTCAAAGACCTGCACGGTCCGTTTCGATAACAATAAATACTCCGTCCTCTCAACGGCGGTGGGTCGCCCTGTCGAAGTTCACGCCTACGCCGACCGGATCGTTATCCGACAGGACGGGATGAATGTGGGTGAACACGAGCGTTGCTTCGGCCGAGGTGAGACCACTTACAATCCTTGGCACTATGTTCCTGTCCTCGCTCGCAAACCTGGCGCATTGCGTAACGGCGCACCATTCAGAGACTGGGCGCTGCCAGCCCCGATGGAGAAGGTCCGCAAACGGCTGAAGAGCGACGATGATGGTGATCGGCAAATGGTTGCCATCCTTGCATGCGTGCCCGTTGACGGTCTCACGGCTGTCGAAGCGGCCTGCCAGGAGGCTCTCGATCATGGCGTCTGCTCCGCATCCGTGATCATCAATATTCTGGCTCGAAGCCGCGATCCGGCTCCCGCCGTGACCCTGCAAATCCCGGATGCGCTTCGGCTTGCCCATGAGCCGGTCGCCGACTGCGCTCGTTACGACAGGCTCAGGAGGGTAAGTTGATGGAACCCACGCAGGTTCTCGAACTGATGAGCACGCTGAAGCTCTACGGAATGCGCAGCGCCTACGATGAGGTCATGGGAAACGGCATCAAGCGGCAGCATGAACCACCGCGCATTGTCGGTGATCTCCTGCAGTCGGAGATCGCCGAGAAGCAGGCACGCTCCATTCGCTATCAGCTCAGCATCGCCAAATTGCCGTTGGCAAAAGATATCGACGACTTCGATTTCGCCGATACGCCCGTCAATGAATCTCTGGTGCGGGAACTGGCCACCGGCACCTTCGTCGCAGACCAGCGCAACGTCGTTCTCGTCGGCGGCACGGGAACCGGTAAGAGCCATCTGGCCATCGCGATTGCCCGTGCTCTCATCCGCAACAGCACACGTGGCCGCTTCTTCAACGTTGT
This sequence comes from Neorhizobium turbinariae, assembly GCF_023223505.1. Classification (NCBI taxonomy): domain Bacteria; kingdom Pseudomonadati; phylum Pseudomonadota; class Alphaproteobacteria; order Hyphomicrobiales; family Rhizobiaceae; genus Neorhizobium; species Neorhizobium turbinariae. The sequence goes on along the minus strand of NZ_JALPRY010000026.1, from coordinate 18,063 downwards.
CGATCTGGTCAATCGGTTGGAAACAGAGACGCGCAACGGCAAGCAAGGCCGGACGGCGGATTACCTTACACGCCTCGACTTCATCATCCTCGATGAACTCGGCTATCTGCCGTTCGCGCAGGCAGGAGGCCAGCTCCTGTTCCATTTGATCAGTCGGCTTTACGAGCGCACCTCGATCATCGTCACCACGAACCTTGCCTTCGGCGAATGGCCGTCGGTCTTCGGCGATGCGAAGATGACGACCGCACTCCTCGACCGCCTGACACATCACTGCGAGATTGTGGAAACCGGAAACGAATCCTGGCGCTTCAAAAACCGCTCTCAAAGCTAAAGCCGGAGATACCCATCACCCGCACTTGGCCTACCCTCTGCAACCCCGGCCAGCGCCGGGCAGGCCAAGCGCTGATCGTCTACAGGGGGGGTGAAGATTGGATAAGTAAAAGGGGTGAATGTTCGGTGCTGATTGACATTTCGGGCCAAGGCGGTGTCAGGAAGACTCGCGAGTAGTAGCGGCTGGATTGTATCAGCGTATCAAGAGCGGGCTCACCAGCCGCGTGCTCAAGGGCCGCCGCGTCTACAAGCCCTCGATCAAAGAAGACCCAACCACCACTTCGGGCCGCGTGCTCGCGGTCCCAGCAGCGAGGCTGATCGCACGTCTTGCGAATGCAGCCAAGTCAACCCATGGAACCGCAGTGCCATCCCGGCGCGACTTCGGGCGACAGCGCTCTTGAACAGATATGAACCGCCGGTGCCTGCGTTCAGTAGTTCGCCGCGCCGAAGATTATTCGAACGCCTCACTTTGCGCGCTTGATCCAGTCGACGTTTTCTTACCTGACGCCACACTATCGCGAGTGAACGCCTGCCTGTTGTCGAACAGCGTTTAATCCATCGCGGCACTAAGCAATAGTGCGGATCAAACCGACCGCGCTTCAACCTCGATGAGTGAAGCTTTCGGCTTTGATCGTCTTAGCGCGCAAGTGTAAGGAGCATGTCCAAATCAAGATGTTGCTCGACATGGTCCGCAAGGCGGTCAAGTACTGCATCTATCTCTGCGTTATAATCGAGATGAGATGCGGTTCCTCCGATCCTGCAAAGCCAGGCCGAGCGTTGCCGATTGTCAGCGAATAATCCATGGACATAGGTTCCCGTTACGCGCCCATTCACTGAGATCGCACCCTCGTCTTTGCCGTCGACAGTCGCAAACGGTCGAGAACAAGCGGGTCCCTGCGTGCGCCCGACATGCATTTCATAGCCAGAAAAGAACTCGCCGTCGAAGCTTCGCCCCTCGACCGCCTGCAGTCGCTTCTGCCCATCCAGTTGCGTCTCTACGTCAAGCAGGGCAAGACCATCAATCGAGCCCGGTTCACCTTCGAAACCAAACGGATCGCTTACCTTCCGACCTAGCATCTGGTAGCCGCCGCAAAGGCCGAGGACATGGCCACCACGGCGTGCGTGAGCGACAATATCAACGCCGAGGCCACTCTCCTTCAGGACCCGGAGATCTGCAATCGTAGCTTTGGAACCGACGAGAAGTACGAGATCGCAGTCATTGGGCAGTATCTCGTGCGGTCGCACCCGGATCAGATCCACATCAGGCTCTGCCTCCAGCGGATCGAGATCGTCGAAATTCGATATGTGCGGCAGGATTGGTACGGCGACGCGCAGTTTGGTGCCAACCTTCCGCTTCTCCGGCTGCCCCAGCCCTAACGCATCCTCAGCAGGAAGACGGGAAGCATCCTTGAAGAAGGGCAGCAGCCCGATCGCCTGCCAGCCGGTCAAAGCGGCCACTTGTCGCATCCCCTCTTCGAAGAGCAGAGGATCGCCGCGGAACCGATTGACAATGAAGCCAGCGATCATTGCCGCATCGGGGGGATCGAGCACTACTTTCGTTCCGACCAAGCTCGCAATCACACCTCCTCGGTCAATATCCCCGATCATCACGACCGGCACATCGGCAGCACGAGCGAAGCCCATGTTGGCGATATCGTTTTGGCGCAGATTGATCTCTGACGCGCTACCGGCGCCCTCCACCAAGATCAGATCCGCCGCCGATTTTAGCCTCGAAAAGCTGTCCAGGACATGGGGCATCAGCGCCGCCTTCATCCGCTGATACTCGGCGGCCCTTGCATTACAAAGTACACGGCCCTGCACCACGACCTGCGCGCCCACGTCACCCTGTGGCTTTAGCAGTACCGGGTTCATGTGAACACTGAGGGGCACGTTTGCGGCTCTCGCCTGCAGTGCCTGCGCCCGCCCAATCTCACCGCCATCGGCGGTCACCGCAGCGTTGTTCGACATGTTCTGCGGCTTGAACGGTAGGACGGTAACCCCCCGCAGTGTGAAGGCACGAGCGAGTGCTGCAACAACGAGCGACTTCCCTACGTCCGAGCCCGTTCCCTGGAACATCAATGCGCGGGCTGCCATCGCTCAGAACTCGATGCCTGCCTGAGCCTTCACGCCGGCCTTGAAGTGGTGCTTCACCAGCGTCATCTCCGTCACGAGGTCAGCCGCCTCAAGCAGAGCGGGCTTGGCATTGCGCCCGGTAACGACGACATGCAGATCAGGGCGCCGTGCTTGAAGCGTCGTGATCACGGCATCAATGTCGAGATAATCGTAGCGCAGCGCGATGTTCAGTTCGTCCAGGACGACAAGGGCTATCGTCTCATCCTGCATCAGGTCCACCGCCTTCTGCCAGGCACGTTCCGCTGCTGCGATGTCCCGTTTCAGATCCTGCGTTTCCCAGGTAAAACCCTCGCCCATCGTATGCCAGACCACACGATCTCCGAAGACCGCGAGCGCAGGTTGCTCTCCGGTAGACCAGGCGCCTTTGATGAACTGGACGATACCGACACGCCTGTTGTTGCCAAGCATCCGCAAAGCTAGGCCGAAGGCCGCAGTGGATTTACCCTTGCCGGAGCCGGTGTGCACGAGGAGAAGGCCCTTTTCCAAGGTCTTCTCCGCAACTTCAGCATCCTGAATGGATTTACGGTTTGCCATCTTGGCGCGATGGCGTGCCTCGACTTGTTCGTCGACCTGTTTCACCGCACTGGCTCTGCCGCGCCGTTGGAATATGCCTCCTCTCCACCGCGAAGTCGAGCTCTCACAACGCCTGAGACTGTGCCGAGCATCGCCCAGAAAAGCAGGCTTGTTGCGAAAACGGATGCTACAAAACGCGCATGCAATTCCAACGGAACCGCTGTTTCGTGAGTGTCGGGTAGGGGCGCGCCCCACAGATGAGGGGCAACAAGTGAAAGGATGCCCAACACAGCGAGGGTTGGCGCTTTGGTATAAGCGAGCAGACCCAGCCCCAGTGCGGTCAAAGCTACCGTCGCAAACCACCACAACTGCCGCGCGGCCAGATCGGCTGCAGGCATCCCGGGAAGTTCTGGCGGCAGTCCGAGCCCCGGCGCCAGGCTGAAGGCAAGGAAGCCGGCTAAGCCAAACATAAGCCCACTCCTCCACCCATTGAGCGTTCCCAGCGCCTCCGCCGCCGTCAACAGAATGAGAGCGAAGCCGATCCCAGCAAGCATGTTGGAAGCAGCCGTGTAAACGAAGCGCTCCGTGCCGTCGGCCGGCGTCCATCCCTCTTCTCCATGATCATGTGCAGGCGTACCCTCATCATGCGCATGGGAGTGGGAATGCCCAACCTCCTCGCCTTTGCCTTCAAAGGTTTCAGCGTGAATAATAAGTGGGATCGTGGCGTAGCTCTGCAGCACGGTAAGGATGAGCCCAGACACAAGCCCGGACACCACCGCCGCCAAGACGATGTTGCGAAACAAGTACATGTCGGCTTCCTCAGTGGCAGGGGAACGCGAGTGAATGACGCGAATCGTGCGCGGCGTTGTGAACAACCTCCATATGCGAGAAGCCTACGAACCCTATAACAAACATGCCGAGCATGGCCGTTATGCTAAGGGGAACAATCTTGGAAGCGGAGGCACCGAGTGCAATGGCTGCCGTCTTGGTCGTCATATCGTTTCCTTTCGCCCTCAACCCCGAGAGCATCTTCTTCACCAACGCGTCGGCAGGTCTCCTGGCTTGCGGATCACACGCTTTCTCCCGCCTTCCCAGATTTCTCCAGTGGCACTTGGGAGTAAAGCTCTCCGCTTACAGTTGCGGGGGCAGCCGCGGAATCGACTATCAGTCTCACCGCATTCCCTTTTCGTCCCGTTCGGACACCGACGATATCGGCACTATACTCTAATCGTCCTTGAGGGCAATCCGAATAGGAGAACGCATTGACACGACCCCATACGCGGGCTTACTGAAATGCTGACGGTTCCTTTCCGGCAACGGGAGGGACGAAAAGGGAATGCGGTGCGATTCAATTTGGATCAATGCCGCGGCTGCCCCCGCAACTGTAAGCGGATAGCTTCAGCCATAAGGCCACTGGGAGACACCCGGGAAGGCTGGTTTGAGAGCAATGACCCGCGAGCCAGGAGACCTGCCGTTGAGATGCTGTGCTTTGCCGGGCGGGGTGCTCCGGTGGAAGCGACGATCACGATGGCAGATCCGTAAGTGCGAGTCTGCCTCCGCGCCCCACATTCAGTTGAGTTGGAACGCGGCATTGATCAACGATCAGCCTAACATTGAACCCGATGTAACGATCTTCGTGTGCACAAACTGCCGTGCAGGGTCCGAGGATGACTCGCGGCCCGGGATCGGACTGATCCACGCGCTGCGACAGGCAACTGCACATCTGCCACTTTCGGTGAAGCCTGTGACCTGCCTCGCCAACTGCGAGAAAAGTCCGAGCGCAGCCTTCAGGCACCGCTCCGGATGGTCTTACGTGTTCGGTCACCTTGCCCTTGGGAACGTTGATGACATCGTCCATGGCGCCATGATGCTCGCTCAGGATGAACGCGGCTTTCTGCCCTTGCGCGGTCGGCCCTCCTGTCTCCGCGGCAAAGGTATGACAGCTCGCATCCCTCCTTTCCATCATCATGAGGACTTGCCCCAATGACCATCGATGTTGATCGTGTGCCGTGTACAGTCGTGACCGGTTTCCTTGGAGCGGGAAAGACAACGCTTATTCGACACCTCATGGAGAAGCTCCCAGGTAAGCGCGTTGCCATCATTGTCAACGAGTTCGGCGACGTTGGGATCGATGGCGAGGTCTTGAAGGGCTGCGCCATCGAAAGCTGCCCCGACGAAAACATTATCGAACTCGCGAATGGCTGCATCTGCTGCACGGTAGCAGATGACTTCGTACCGGCGATCAACCAGATCTTATCCCTCAGACCCCGCGTAGATCACATCCTAATCGAGACGTCTGGACTTGCTCTGCCGAAGCCGCTCGTTCAGGCCTTCAATTGGCCTGCAGTGAAAGCCCGTGTTACGGTGGACGCCGTTGTGGCCGTCGTGGACGGGGTTGCTTTGGCTGAAGGGCGCGTTGCCAGTGATCACGACGCTCTTGAAGCACAGCGCCAGGCCGACGGGTCCATCGATCACGACGATCCAGTCGAAGAAGTCTTCGATGACCAAATCGCCTGCGCCGACCTGATTGTGCTTACCAAAACCGACCTGCTCGATCTGGGCGCCCTTACAAGGGCAAAGTCGCGCGTGGCGGCACACCTGCCCCGCGCCGTGAAGATCGTTGCGTCCGCCCATGGTTCGATCGATCCAGGCGTTCTTGTCGGACTGGAACTGGCGGTTGAGGATGATATCGAGAGCCGCAGGACACATCACGATGATGAACTTGATCACGACCACGATGACTTCGAGAGCTTCGTGTTGGATCTGCCTGCAGTTGCCGATGCAGAGGATCTTGCCAAGCGGATCGCCGAGACTGCAGAGGCAAAGGGCGTGTTGCGCGTGAAGGGTTTCGTAAACGTCGCGAACAAGCCGATGCGCTTGCAGGTTCAGGCGGTAGGCTCACGCGTCAACCACTATTTCGATCGCGTTTGGGCGCCTGGGGAAACGCGCCAAACGCGGCTCGTCGTGATCGGTGAAAGAGGCATCGACCGTTCTGCAATCGAGAGAATGCTGGCGGCCTGAAGGCCAGAATGACATTATGCACATACTTGCTACCACATCGTCGTCACTTGACGACCTCATCGAGCCGGTTGACCTGAAACAGGCACCGGCTGATGTGGTGGTCCTGTCCTTCTCGCCCAGCGATCTCAACAGCATCACCTCTGCCTGGCCCGCGAGCGGCGCCACATCTATCAGCACGGCAAACCTCAACGATCTCCGCCACCCGATGTCGGTTGACTTGTGGCTGGACAAGACGGCAGTCCATGCCAAGCTGATCTTGGTGCGCATCTTGGGTGGCTTTGATCGGTGGCAGTATGGTGTGGAGCAACTTGCAACTCTCGCTAGAACCAGAAATATCAAGCTGGCACTTCTGCCCGGCGAATGCAGTGTTCGGGACGATCGTCTTGCAGCGGCATCCACCGTTAACGCAGATCAACTGGCTGCCATCCTTGCCTGCTTCCGTCAGGGCGGGCGCAATAACATGCTACTGCTGGCAGGCCATCTGGACGCGCTCGCACGTGATCAGGTGATTGACCTTGTTCCTGCGCAAGAAGTACCCAAGAGCGGGTTCTATCACCCGGGCACGGGTATAGTAGCGCTTGACTCGCTACTGGCCAATCAGCCCTGCTCCGCTCCGCGGTTGCCAATTCTCTTCTATCGGTCGATGCTGCTCGCCGATGATGTGTCTCCGATCGACAAACTGTTCGAGTGCCTAGCCGCACGCGGCTTTGTTCCCATACCGTTGTTCCTCGGCAGTTTGAAGGATCCAGAATGTCTTGACTTCGTCCAGACAGCTATGGAGGCGATCGATCCTGCGGCCATCTTGTCGACCACGGCCTTTGCCGCGGGAGCGGACGTGAATAACGACACTATTTTCGATATCTGTGGCGCACCTGTGTTCCAGATTGTCGTCGCAACGACGCCACGGGACGCGTGGTCGAGTAATGAACGCGGCCTTGGACCATCCGACCTCGCCATGCACGTCTTCCTCCCGGAATTGGACGGCAGGATTCTCGCCGGTGCCATCTCTTTCAAACAAGGTACCGAGTTGTCGCGTGTCTTCAATCAACCCGAACTAGATCGAGTTGAACACGTCGTTGAAAGGATCGGCAGCTTCCTGCGCATGCAGCGGACGCCTCGGGCTGAGCGGAAGATAGCGATCCTCATGCCGGACTATCCAAATGCTCCCGGCCGGACCGGCTATGCCGTTGGACTGGACGTCCCGCAAAGCGTGCTCTCGATTATGGATACATTGGCAGCCGCAGGATATCGGCTTTCAACTCAGCCCAGCAGCCCGCGCGATCTTTTGGACCGGCTGGAGTGCGAGGGTGGGCTGGCGCTGGATGACTACATCCGCAGCTTGCAGCTGCTGCCTGCAGGCGCCTTAGAGGCAACCGAAGCCGCATGGGGTCCATGCGAGCATGATCCTGACGTAGCCGGAGGCGTCTTCCGGTTCCGCGCGCATACCTTTGGGAACGTCACCGTTGCGCTCGCTCCTGACCGTGGCCGGCACGCAAATCGACGCGCCGATTATCACGATCCGCACCTCCCACCTCGCCATTCCCTGCTTGCGTTCGGTATGTGGCTACGCCAGACGCTCAATGTCGACGCCGTGGTTCATGTCGGTGCCCATGGTACACTGGAATGGCTTCCCGGCAAGACGGTTGCGCTGTCAAAGTCCTGCTTTCCCGAAGTCGTGCTAGGTGGCCTCCCTGTCATCTATCCGTTCATCGTTTCCAACCCCGGGGAAGCAGCGGTGGCAAAACGGCGGATCGGAGCGGTGACCATCGGTCATCTGCCACCGATGCTGAGCAGCGCCGGTCTCACGGAAGATCACATGAAACTGGAACTGCTTGTCGATGAATATGCACAAGCCGACGGTCTGGATCGGCGGCGCCGAAATCGGCTTGCACAGTTGATAGTTGAAACAGCCCATGAAGTCGGCCTTGGTGCCGAAGCCGGTTTCTCGCGTGATGATGATCCCGACACTGCGCTCGCGCGGATCGATGCGTTCCTGTGCGATCTGAAGGATTTCTCGATCAAGGACGGCCAGCATGTCTTCGGCGTTGCGGCTAGGGACGAAACCGATGGGCTGAGGCTTGCCAGTGTGGCTTGCGAACGCGCGGCTTTACTGGCGGCCTTGGACGGTCGGCACATCCGTCCGGGTCCCTCAGGAGCACCAGCGAGGGGTCGCCGTGACGTTATGCCCACTGGCCGCAATCTCTATACCAGCGACCCTCGTACCCTTCCCACCCCTACGGCATACGAACTCGGCAAACAGGCAGCAGACGAGGTGCTGCGTCGATACCTCCAGGATCACGGTGAATGGCCAAGAAGCCTCATCTTCGACCTCTGGGGAAGTGCGTCGCTTCGCAGCGGCGGCGAAGAGGTCGCGCAGGTTCTTGCGCTTATGGGAGCACGGCCGACGTACGATCCCGAAACCGGGCGCGTAACCGGTCTCGACATCATCCCGCCGGCTCAACTCGGACGCCCCCGGGTCGACGTGACGCTGAGGATATCGGGGTTGTTTCGCGACATGTTCCCCGCCCTCATTGCCCTTTTGGACGCTGCGACGCGCGCAATCGCGAAGCGCCGGGAAGCGCCAGGTGATAACCCGCTTGCCGAAGCGGCAGAACGGCAAGGCCAGGTGCCTCTCCGCATATTCGGCTCGGCACCTGGCACCTACGGAGCGGGTATCGAGGATCGTCTATCCAGCGGTGATTGGCATGAACGCGAGGAATTGGGACAGGCCTATCTGGATAACACAAGCCATGCCTTCACGGGCGCGGAAGGTCGCGCCCGTGAAGCAGTGGGACATTTCGCTGATCGCGTTGCCGAAGCCGACTTGCTGGTTCATACCGGTGATGATCCCGGTCGTGACTTGCTTGATGGATCCGCTGATGTGTCTTTCATCGGCGGCTTTTCCGCGGCGGTCGCGGCGCTGGGTGGAAAAGCGGATGTCATAGCGCTTGATACCACTAACCCGAACAAGCCGAAAGCGCGCTCCATTTCCGAAGCTGTGACGCGTGTGGTCAGGGCTCGCGTCGTCAATCCGCGCTTCGTTGCCGGCCAAATGCGGCACGGACCGCGCGGCGCTGCTGAGCTAGTGGAGGCGGTCGATCGGCTGATTGGCTTCGCGGAGACCACCTGCGCAATCCCCCAGTCGCTGATTGAGGCGACGTACGACTCTTATGTCCTAGACCCGCAGGTGCGAAACTTCCTGTTGTCGCAGAATCCTGAAGGGGCACGTTACATGGCAGATCGTTTTCGTTCCGCCCTGCAGCGCGGGCTTTGGCACCCGCGCAGAAATGCGGTAGACGAGGAACTGGAAATGCTTGCTCCCGGGAGGGCGGCATGACAGCGATCTTTCAAGAGTCGAACAAGAGCGGCTTGCGACGTGGAGCCTGCCCTGCCCTGTCTTCTCCTATGAGCACCGGTGATGGACTGCTTGCGCGTATCGCCTTAATCGATCGTATCAGTACAGGGCAACTGTCGCAGTTGTGCGTGCTCGCGAGCCGCCACGGGAATGGCATCATCGATATCTCGTCACGTGGAAATCTACAGATCCGTGGTCTCAGCGATGCTTCAGCACGGCTACTAGACCAAGACGTGCGGGCACTGGGATTGCCGGTACGGGAAGATCTCGCCGTAGAACACCCCCCCCTTGCGGGATTGGATGCTACGGAGATTGCCGATCCCCGTGAGCTTGCAGCGGCCATCAGAGAAGGCTGCAGGGGCATCGAAGGTCTTGCTCCAAAAATGTCTGTGGTCGTCGATGGTGGGGGACAGGTGCGGTTGTCAAACCTGCTGGCCGACATCAGACTTGTAGCCAATCCGCATGAGGAAGGTGGTGGCTGGACGATCATGCTCGGCGGCACAGAAGTGTCCGGCCGCATCCACGCCACCATGAGCGGCGGCGACGCCGTAGCGGAGGTGTCGAGACTGCTAAAGATGCTGGCAGCGATAGGACCAGATGCGCGAGGCCGAGATCTCGCCGGGGCCCTCCCCGACAGCACGGTCTCAACAGAAGCAACACCCCCTTTTGGAATTCGGCCCTTGGTGGACGGGAGGTCCGCAGTCGGAATCGGCCTCCCATTCGGCCAGATTGCAGCGGAGCGGCTTCGTGAGCTTTGTGCCAAGGCGAACGACCTGCATATCGATCTCGTTCAGCCCACAATCGAACGTTCGGTGCTTTTCCTTGGTAAGTCTCAGTCCTGCAAGGCATTGCTCGATTTCGCCGAACAGCGGGAGTTCGTAGTTGCTCCACTAGATCCCCGAGGCGCTATCGCAGTGTGCTCAGGCAGTCCCGCCTGCGCGTCAGCAGCAATCCCAACTCACAGTCTGGCCGCCGGTGTCCTGGCAGAATTTGCGGATCTGCTCGACGGATCCTTCAAGCTACATGTCACCGGCTGCCCAAAGGGGTGCGCCCATCCTCAGCCTTCCCCTCTTGCCCTTTGCGGTACAGCCACCGGCATCTCCTTCATCTCTGGTCGCGCAGCCGATCGTCCTTTTCTTACCATATCAAGAACAGAGACGCAGTCCGCGCTCCGTCAGCTCGCCACTTTTCTCAAGCGTGAGAAGCGCGAGGGGGAAAGCTCTGCTGCCTGCCTTTCCCGGCTAGGTCCAACTGCGCTAGCCGCCAATACCATGTCAGGACGTTTATGATCTCATACGACTACATCCGTGAAGGTGATGCTATTTACCGGCAGTCCTTCAATATCATTCGCAAGGAGGCGGATCTCTCTGCCTTCACCGAAGAACAGGCCGACATCGCCGTTCGGATGATCCATGCCTGCGGACTCGTCGGGGCTGCGGAACATTTTCTTTTCTCTGCCGACTTCGTTGCCAAGGCTCGCGGAGCGTTGCATGCTGGCGCGCCGATCTTCTGCGATGCAGAAATGGTGGCTCACGGCATTACCCGCGCTCGTCTCCCAGCCGACAACCCGGTCATCTGCACCTTGCGTGATGGCAGGACGGTCGAGATTGCGCGTACTATCGGGAATACGCGGTCGGCCGCAGCACTCAATCTATGGGACGGAATGGGCGGCGCGCTCGTCGCAATCGGAAACGCTCCGACTGCTCTCTTTCGACTTCTCGAACTACTCGATGCCGGAGCACCTCGCCCCGCCGCCATAATTGGCATGCCTGTAGGCTTTGTCGGCGCAGCAGAATCAAAAGATGCCTTGATCGCCCACTCGTTCGGGATTCCTTATGCTGTCGTGCGCGGACGTATGGGGGGATCGGCAATGACGGCTGCAGCAATCAATGCGCTCGCGAGGGCTGGTTTGTGACTTCAAGTACGACAGGGAAGTTGTTGGGCGTTGGCACAGGTCCCGGCGATCCGGAATTGGTGACACTCAAGGCGGTCAAAGCTCTTCAGGAGGCCGATGTGGTCGCCTTCTTCTGCAAGAAAGGTAGCAAGGGGAACGCGCGCGCAATTGTCGACGCGCACATTCGACCAGAAATCATAGAAATGCCGCTGGTTTATCCGGTTACGGTCGAGACGCAGAAGGATGAGCCCGACTATCTGCGCTCCATTGCAGAGTTCTTTGATCGTTCAGCCGCTAAAATTTCCCATCATCTGGATGAGGGACGCACGGTCGCCGTTCTGAGCGAAGGAGATCCGTTGTTCTATGGCTCCTACATGCATCTACATGTTCGCCTTGCCTCCCGATATGCGACCCAAGTCGTAGCAGGCGTAACCGCGATGTCCGGCTGCTGGTCAATGGCAGGACTACCTCTGGTGCAGGGAGATGACGTATTGAGCATCCTGCCGGGGACTCTGCCTGAAGAGGCGCTGACAAGTCGGCTGCTTGATACTCATGGTGCCGTGATCATGAAGGTAGGCCGCAACCTGCCGAAAATTCGTCGGGCCTTGCAAGCGGCCGGCAAACTTCAAGGCGCTCTTTATGTGGAACGCGGTACGATGGCCAGCGGAAGCGCGCAACCGCTGGAAACACGCGACGAGAGCCCTGCGCCGTACTTCTCAATCGTGCTGGTCCCTGGCTGGAATACGCGACCATGAACAGATCGGCTGCCGGATCATTGACTGTGGTAGGGCTTGGCCCTGGTAATCCGGAGCAGATGACGCCGGAGGCAGCGGCGGCCGTTGCCGCTGCTGAGGATTTCTTTGGCTATTTCCCGTATCTTGATCGGCTCTCCCTTCGTCCCGACCAGCGCCGCCACGCTTCGGACAACCGCGAGGAGCTGGCCCGCGCCAGGGCGGCGTTGCAGATGGCCATCGCAGGTGGAAAAGTCTGCGTCGTCTCCGGCGGCGATCCTGGCGTTTTCGCCATGGCGGCTGCCGTCTGTGAGGCAATCGAAGAAGGACCCTCGGACTGGAGAGATCTCGAGGTTCTTGTTGTTCCGGGCGTCACAGCCATGCTTGCCGTTGCTGCCAAGGCCGGCGCGCCTCTGGGGCACGACTTCTGTGCCATTTCTCTCTCGACCAACCTGAAGCCTTGGGCGATCATCGAAAAGCGTATTACTGCTGCGGCAGAGGCCGGCTTCGTCATCGCCTTCTACAACCCTGTCAGCAAAGCCCGTCCGCATCAGCTCAGCGAAGCGCTTGATCTTCTGCGTCGCCATTTGCCAGCCGATGTACCGGTGATCTTCGGCCGCGCAGCCGGCCGGCCAAACGAATCTATTCGGGTCCTCCCGCTCGCGGATGCGACCAGTGACATGGCCGACATGGCGACGTGCATCATTATCGGCTCGGCGGAAACGCGGTTAATCAGGCGAGGTGACAGGCAGCCTCTGGTCTATTCTCCCCGCAGCTACACAGGCGGGAAAGCATGAGCGAGATAGCGCACCAATTCGTCCACGGATCCGACTTTGAGAACCTCCGGCAGCGATGGCCGATCAATCAGCACAACCTCTATTCCAAGCTTCCGGGCCGCCGCGATTTTACCATAGCTCGCAGGGCCGCCGCTGTTCTTCGCGATGACAACATCGATGTCGTGCTCGAGCAACAGTCCCTCCTCTTCAGCTTCCTTGAAGGGGCCGCGGCCGGTAAAATAGACAGCCTGAGGAACCTTGAGCGGCGGGTCCACCGGATCGACGCTGCGAATCACGTAGCGGTGCTGCGGTGCCGCCTCGAACGGCAGCAAGTCCTGTCGGCCAAGCGTCAGGAAAACGCGACGGGGGCTTGGTCCCAACACCGCGACGGCATCACTGACACTGCTGGTGGTCCGCCATCGGTCGCCAATCTGAGGGCTCCATGGTGCGCGCCGCAACGCGATCAACGGGACACCCGAAAGCTTCGATGCAAGCGCCGCATTGGCGGAAATCTGCGCAGCATAGGGATGTGTTGCATCCACCAGCATGACAAAATCTTGGGCACGAAGATAGCGCGCCAGTCCTTCCACCCCCCCGAAACCGCCAACCCGCAAGGGGACGGTATGCTCCGCGGGGGATCGGGTGCGGCCCGCCAACGAGAGTTGCACAGCGTATCGCCGGTCCGCACCCAGCAGGTCCGCGATCCGGCGCGCCTCCGCCGTTCCGCCAAGTATGAGGATGGGGTACTTCACAATGTCTCCTGAGTCGAACCGCGACCATGCACCGTTGACCCGCTGGCTGTCCATCGTTGGGATCGGCGAGAATGGTATTCTTGGACTAGGTGACGGTGCAAAGCGAGCTATAGCTTCTGCTCGTGTAGTCTTTGGAGGCCGGAGACACCTCGAACTTGCATCACCTTTGATTTCTGGCGAGGCGCGAGCATGGGGAACGCCATTCGATGTAACAATGGCTGACGTAATGGCGCTGAGGCAGCAGCCGGTCTGCGTGCTTGCTTCTGGCGACCCTTTCTTGTTCGGCGTCGGGGTTACTTTAGCCAAACTCGTACCTGCCAGCGAATACGCGGCGTTTCCCGCTCCATCAGCCTTCTCGCTTGCAGCATCGAGGCTCGGCTGGCCACTTCAGGACGTAGAAGCCGTTTCGCTTCATGGCCGTCCAATCGACTTGATCCGTCCGCTCCTGCATCCAGGCCGTCGGGTGATGGCACTGACATCCGATGGCCAGGGCCCTGCAGCCATTTCACACTTGCTCTGCGAAAATGGGTTTGGAAAGTCCCGAATGACGGTTCTTGAGGCGATTGGCGGCGACAAGGAGCGCTTGCGAACATCTCGGGCATCGGAGTTTCGGTTCGACGACATTAATGAACTAAACGTCGTCGCGATTGAGTTGTACGGAACAGGGCGTATCTTGCCCCTTTCGAACGGCCTCGACGACGATCTGTTCGAGCACTATGGTCAGATTACAAAACGCGAAGTCCGTGCCGTGACGCTTTCGGCCCTCGCTCCCCGCCGTGGCGAGTTGTTATGGGACATCGGCGCAGGCTCAGGATCGATCGGGATAGAATGGATGTTGCGGCATCCGTCGATGCGAGCCATTGCAGTAGAAAGGAATCCAGTCCGGGCAGCACGCGCGTGTCGGAATGCTCAAACCTGTGGAGTACCGGATCTCAAGGTCGTTGAAGGCACCGCTCCAGGGGTCCTTACCGACCTTGACGATCCAGATGCAATCTTCATCGGCGGTGGCGGCAGCGAGAACGGCTTACTCGAAGCGGCTGCGGCACGACTGAAGCCCGGAGGGCGGCTGGTGGCAAATGCCGTGACACTTGAGATGGAGACAGTTCTGCTTGCCGCACACGCGCGGCTAGGGGGCCAATTCATCCGCCTGCAGGTTAGCCGGGTGGAGCCGGTGGGTTCAATGCAAGGCTGGAAGGTAGCAATGCCAGTGACGCAATGGATCTGGCAGAAGACGGAGGAGCAACAATGATCGTGGCCGGGATGGGCTGCAGGCGCGGAACGCCCGTGAATGAACTCGAAGCCGCACTGCTTTCGGCCTGTGATCGCGCCCGCATCGATCCTGCTTCTATTCGCGCCTTGGCCACAGGACGGATCAAGGCGAACGAAACGGGCTTAATAGACCTTGCACAGCGCCTCGGTTTGCCGCTTCACATAGTAGGAGACGAGGAACTGAGGGCATCTGCGCCGCGAACTCACACAATCTCCCGCCAGAGCCTCGCACACACACAATCGACCAGCCTCTCAGAAGCAGCAGCGCTTGCCGTGGCAGGCGCCAGCGCTCTCCTGATTGCAACCCGCATAGTAACCAAACGCGCCACGTGTGCACTAGCCCAGTCGGCGGAGGCTCAATGACTGTCCATTTCATCGGAGCGGGACCCGGAGCCGCCGACCTCATCACCGTGCGCGGCCGCGACCTCATTGCCCGGTCGCCTGTCTGCCTCTATGCCGGCTCAATCATGCCGCGGGAACTCATCGAGTACTGTCCCCCGGGCGCACGCATCGTGGATACTGGTTCGCTGTCGCTGGAAGATATCGAAGATGAGTTCTTGAAGGCACATCGCCAAGGAAAGGATGTGGCGCGGCTGCATTCAGGGGATCTTTCGGTATGGAGTGCGGTGGCGGAACAGATACGCAGGTTGGAACGACACGGCATCGACTTTACGATGACCCCGGGGGTTCCATCTTTCGCAGCCGCCGCCGCGGCACTCCGACAGGAGCTGACGATCCCGGAGCTCGCGCAGAGTCTTGTCCTCACTCGCACCTCCGGCCGCGCTTCCCCGATGCCGGAGGGTGAGACGCTTGCAGCCTTCGCGGCAACGGGCGCAACGCTTGCTGTTCATCTTGCCGTACATGTCATGGGCCGTATCGTTGAAGAACTCATTCCATACTACGGCGCCGCATGCCCAGTCGCGATTGTCGTGAAGGCCAGTTGGCCGGAGGAGCGGATCATCCGCGGCACGTTGGCAGACATTGAGGCCAAACTTGCCTCCGAGCCCGTCGAGCGGACAGCCCTGATCTTTGTTGGTCGTAGCCTTGACGCAGGTAACTACCCCGAAAGTCAGCTCTACAATGCGGATTACGTCCGGCGCTTCCGCCCGGGGTGGGCTCAAGACTGTGAGGCTTCTGAATGACCGGTTGGCGCGAAGGGTGCCAATCCCCTAAGGCCGCCCTCACGGTCGAACACCAGGACTTCGAGCGAGATGTCAGGCCTGTTCAGAACCTTGGACGCGGTCGTCCATGCAAGCGACGCAACCCGGTCGCCCAGATCGAGACCCGCCTCCAAGGCTATTTCAAATGCACCAGCCACAGTGTTGGCGGCCGCGATCTGAAGAGCAAGATCCTCCTCCGCGCCGCCGTCACGTGCAACTTGCGCAAGCGCTTCCAAGTCAGCCAGTCCGCGCTTGGAATGGACATCGAGCATCCCCTGAGCGAGCTTCGTCATCTTGGCAACACCTCCCGCGATCGTGACGTGCGACACCGGGTGATCGCGCAGATATTTCAGCATGCCACCGATGAAATCGCCCATATCGATCAAGGCAATCTCGGGAAGGTGATGGTGCGCAGCAACGGCACGCTCGGATGTACTCCCGGTCGCCCCGGCAACGTGAGTGAGGCCAGCCGCCCGAGCGACATCGATGCCCCGCCAGATCGAGTGGATCCATGCAGAACAGGAGAACGGAATCACGATCCCGGTAGTGCCAAGGATCGATATCCCGCCGATGATGCCAAGACGCGGGTTGAGTGTCTTTTCCGCGAGTCTTTCGCCATCCAAGACCGATATTTCGACTTCCATGTCGGCATGCGGTCCGGCAACTTCGGAAATCGCTGCGATGATCATCTTGCGTGGCACCGGGTTGATCGCAGGCTCGCCCGGCGGCAAGGGCAATCCGGGACGGGTGATCCGCCCCACTCCCTTGCCGGCTCGAAATGTAATACCGGAGCCATGGTCGCTGCGGCGTACAGTGCTGCAGATCATTGCTCCATGCGTCACATCAGGATCGTCTCCGGCATCCTTGACGATTCCAGCGGTTGCAAATCCTGCACCCATTGTCTCCTGCGCCAGCACAAATGCCGGCCTCTGCCCACCCGGCAACGTAACCTCCACGATCGGGGGGAAATGGCCTTCGAGCAAAGCCTGACATGCCGCCTTGGTCGCTGCTGCCGCGCAGGTGCCCGTGGTCCAACCACGGCGGAGGTTCTTGCCTTCGCTGATCATGAACGTTTGTATATCCTTGCAGCCGATCCGCGTCATTGGCAAAAGGTTGCCGCATGAACTTAATAGATACACTCGCAACCATCTCCGCATCCGACCCAGCTTTTGAGCCCGGGCATGTCTGGCTTGCGGGAGCAGGTCCTGGTCATCCGCGCTACCTTACGCTGGAAGTTGCAGACGCGTTGTCAAAAACAGACAGCATTGTTTATGACGCGCTTGTCTCCCCTGAAGTTCTCGCACTCGCCACCGGTTCCGCGGAACTGCATTTTGCCGGAAAGCGGGGTGGCAAGCCATCGGAAACCCAAGACAACATTACCTCCACGCTGATCCGGCTCGCGCGGTCGGGCAAGAAGGTGTTGAGGCTCAAAGGAGGAGATCCCTTCATCTTCGGCCGGGGTGGAGAGGAAGCAGAGGCGCTTGTCCAGGCTGGCATACCGTGTCGTATTCTGCCAGGCATGACTTCTGCAATTGCAGCACTCGCCTCTGCGCGCATCCCGGCCACCATGAGAGGTATAAGTCGCTCCATTACGTTCACTACCGGTCACGCCGCCGGCTCTGAAGATCATCTCGACTGGCACGCCCTTGCGAGACTGGGCGAACCGATCGTCGTCTATATGGGTCTAAAGATGATCGGAGAGATCAGTCGGCTTTTGATGGAGGGCGGCATGGCGGCTCAGACGCCAGTTGCCGTACTGATGGCGGTATCTACTCCCGATGAGCGGATCTTGCTCGCCAAGCTCGAAACGGTCGAAGCCGAAGTGCGGCGACAGGATTTTGCCGCTCCTGCACTTATCGTCATCGGTGATATTGTGCCAGTACGCAAGCTTCTAACACCCGGTCAACGCTCTTGACACCACGCGCGATTATTGTTGGTGCGCCACGCTCCGGCTCTGGAAAGACCAGCGTCACCGTGGGCCTGCTTCGTGCTTTTGCGAGGAACGGCGTGAAGGTACGGGGCGTGAAGAGCGGACCCGATTACATCGATCCGGGCTTTCACGAAGCGGCAACAGGTCATCCTGCTCTCAACCTCGATAGCTGGGCCATGCACCCGTCACTCCTTTCTCA
>NZ_JALPRY010000025.1:0-90504 GCF_023223505.1 Neorhizobium turbinariae | reverse complement strand
GAAGAGCGGACCCGATTACATCGATCCGGGCTTTCACGAAGCGGCAACAGGTCATCCTGCTCTCAACCTCGATAGCTGGGCCATGCACCCGTCACTCCTTTCTCATCTCGCAACGGAACAGGCTTCGGATGCTGACCTGCTGATCATCGAAAGCGCTATGGGTCTTTTCGACGGGATACGCGGCGAGCCGAACCGTTCTGGTGCGGCGTCAGATCTCGCTGCACTGTTCGGAACTCCGGTACTACTGGTTCTCGATGTTTCGGGGCAATCACAAACGGCAGCCGCCATCGCTTACGGTTTTGCACACTACGATCCAGCGATCAGGATAGCCGGGTGCGTGCTTAATCGGATCGGCAGCGAGCGCCACAGGACACTTTGTACTGACGCCATCACCCGCATTGGCCTCCCGACTCTTGGATCGGTCTTCCGTGACCCGAGCCTTATACTGCCAGAGCGCCATCTAGGCCTAATTCAGGCAACCGAGCATCCGGAGATGAACACACACATCGATCGGTTGGCGGACGCCATGGAGGCGTCCATAGACTTGGAGGCGGTGTTTTTGGCAGCCGCACCGTTCGACCCGCCAAAAGGCTCCTCCGATCACGCCATCCCCCCACCGGGTCAGCGGATTGCCGTTGCCCAGGATGCGGCCTTTACCTTCGTTTACCCACACGTCGCGCGCCATTGGCGTTCCGCTGGTGCTGAAATTGTTCCCTTCTCGCCACTTGCGGATGAAGCGCCACCTAAGGACTGCGACGTTTGCTGGCTTCCTGGCGGATACCCTGAACTGCATGCTGGTCGTCTTGCCGTTGCAGAGACGTTCAGGAACGGCCTTATATCTTTTGCCGACACTCGGCCGGTTCATGGCGAGTGCGGTGGATACATGGTACTTGGAGCTTCATTAGAGGACGCAAACGGCGAAATGCATAGGATGACCGGCCTCCTTTCGCATCAGACCAGTTTTGCGAGCCGAAAAATGAACCTTGGCTACCGACAAGCGACTTTGCTTTCAGACACCGCTATCGGTTGTAAGGGGCACGTCATCCGTGGCCACGAATTCCACTATTCCCGCGTTATATATCCTGGAGACGATGAGCCGCTTGCGCTGATCGTTGATGGCTTAGGGAATTCGATCGGCGTCTCGGGCGGCCGGCGCGGCAATGTCAGCGGCAGTTTTTTCCATGGGATCGCTCGAGGTTAGCGGTGCCTGTTTCGGACGATGGGCAGCCTTGAGGAAGCGATGCTGTTCGAGAACTATGTTTCCATGCCATTTCCAGCTCCCATTGTTGCTCGGCACCTGGTTTTGCGGGTCGGCTGTAGAGATCTTAGAGAAGTTTCACGTTCAATCAGACGCGTTCATGCTCGTGCCTTCAGGGGCTCCGGTCCACTGGGCAGCCGGATCGGAGGGCGAAATAAACTGAGGCGTCACGGGAGCGGCCTCGTTCTGACCGCATTGCAAGCTGCCGCGCCGAGCGTCGCCTATGGCGGCAAAGTGGAGATCTTGGATCGCGACGGGCCGCTCTACTTTCTTGACGATTGCTAGCACCAGAGAATGATCATATATCGCGCCGCCGGCGTCAGGCCGCACCTGGAGAATCCATGACCGCAGTGCATGCCTCATCCGAATCGCCGTCCGAGACGCGCAAGTTCCTCGTTCTTCTCGTCGGCTCCATCGGCGTCGTCTACGGCGATATCGGCACCAGCCCGCTCTATGCCTTCCGTGAGGCGCTGCGGCCGTTCTCCGACGATGGCGTGCAGCAGCAGGAAGTGATCGGCCTTATCTCTCTGATGGTCTGGACGCTAACCATCATCGTCACCTTCAAGTACGTCCTGTTCCTTCTGCGGGCGGACAACGATGGTGAAGGCGGCACGCTTTCCCTTCTGGCACTTCTGATGAAACAGACTGGCAGCTACATGCCTATCCTGTTTTTTGCAGGCCTAATCGGATCGGCACTATTCATCGGCGACGCTATGATCACCCCGGCCCTTTCGGTAATGTCGGCGCTGGAAGGAATGAAGCTGGTGACACCAGCCTTCACCAACTATGTGCTGCCTCTCTCGGCTGCCGTCATGGTCGGCCTCTTCGCTATCCAGAGGAAGGGAACAGGCGCTGTTGCGAAGTTCTTCGGCCCGATCACCGTAGTCTGGTTCCTCGCCATGGCCTGGGGAGGCCTGATCCATATCGGCGACGATTGGACTATCCTCCAGGCGCTGAACCCGATCAACGCCTTGTGGTTTATCACCCATGCAGGGTGGGCTGGCCTGATTGTTCTCGGGGCAGTCTTTCTGACCGTCACTGGAGCCGAAGCTCTTTACGCCGACCTCGGCCACTTCGGCCGCAAGCCGATCAGCGTGGCCTGGTTTATGTTGGTTTTCCCAGCGCTTGCGCTGAACTACCTCGGCCAAGGCGCCCTGGTACTTGGTCACCCTGAGACGATCCACAGTCCCTTCTACCTTCTCTATCCCGACTGGGCGCTGCTGCCGATGGTCATCCTCGCCACAATGGCGACCATCATCGCCAGCCAGGCCGTCATCACCGGAGCCTTCTCACTCGCACGTCAGGCGGTTCATCTGGGCTTCCTGCCCCGCCTCCTCATCACCTTCACGTCCGAGACAAACACCGGACAGATATACGTGCCAGCGGTGAATATCCTGCTCTTCGTCGGCGTGATCGTGCTGATCTTCTCGTTTGGCAACTCGGAGTCTCTGGCGACCGCGTACGGCATCTCCGTCACTGGCGCGATGGTGGTGACGACGCTGATGTCCTTCCAGTACCTGCGCTCGGTCTGGGGCTGGAACACGCTTGCCGCTGCTGCCGTCCTGCTGCCGCTGCTCGTGCTGGAGTCGGTCTTCCTCGCAGCGAACCTCTTCAAGATCCACGACGGCGGCTGGGTACCCGTACTGCTGGCGCTGGCCATCATGGTGATCATGTGGACCTGGACGCGTGGCTCGCGAATACTGCGTGAGAAAACCGCGCGCAACGAGCTTCCGCTGGAGTCCTTCATCCGCTCCTTTGAGAAGTCGGCACATCCTCCCGCCACCGTCCCGGGGATGGCCGTCTTCCTGACCAGTCATGGCGACACGACGCCCGCGGTTCTCCTTCATAACATCAAGCACAACCACGTCCTTCACCAGAAGAACGTGATCCTTACTGTCAGGACCTCCGACAAGCCCTATGTCTCTGACGACCACCGCGCCACCATCACACCGATCAGCGACAGGTTCTCCAAGCTGGAGTTGTGCTTCGGCTTCATGGAGCAGCCGAACGTCTCCAAAGCGCTGGCGATCTGTAAGAAGCGCACGGAGTTGAAGTTTGAGATCATGAACACGTCGTTCTATATTGGGCGGCGTACGTTGATCGCCGACCCGAACTCGGATTTGCCGCGGTGGCAGGACCGGCTCTACATCGCACTCTCGGGCCTCGGCATTGATCCGTCCGATCACTTTCGGCTTCCCGCGAACCGTGTGGTTGAGATCGGCGAGCAAGTGGCGGTCTGAGCTGGCTCCTGAGCATATAGCCTGTGCAGTTGATGGGAATTCAAACCAACGACCCCGCCTTGTTAGTCCAGTGTCGGCCCAAACCGGTCATGCCAACGGCAATCCGCGTTCTACGACCGCCTTGAGATATCCGACACCAAACGGAACAGCGGCATCATTGAAGTCGTAGCGAGAGTCATGGACGGAAGGGCCGTCGCCGTTTCCAATCAGCATGATGTTCCCTGGACGAGTTTCAAGCATGAACGCGAAGTCTTCGGACCCCATCAACGGCTCCATCGCTTCGTTGACGTTGTCATGCCCCACGAGCGATCTTGCGGTGGCAACCGCAAACGCTGTCTCACGTGGGTGGTTTACGGTCGGCGGAAACATCCTGTCAATCGGCGCGGTATATTGGCTCTGACTCAGTTTTGATGCAGTTGTGACGATGCTGATTGCTGGTTTCCATAAAGGAATCAGCATGATGAGCACCAAGTTTCGCCCCTCTGATTTGGTACCGGCTGGCTTCATCGCTGACCGCATCACCCACATTGACGATGAGACCTGCATTTCGCTTTCCCGAGCCGCTGCTGCGGCGGCGTGTCCGGCATGCGGACGAATGTCGCGAACGGTTCGAAGTCGCTATCGCCGCCAAGTCGCGGACCTTCCCCTCTCTGGGAAACGCGTCAGGCTGCTCGTGCAGACACGAAGGTTCGCTTGTGATGTCGTGCTCTGCGGGAGACAGATATTCGCTGAGCGGTTTGGCGATGTGCTGCCGCCCTATGCCAGACGAACCGGGCGTCTGGAGCATGTCGTCCACCATTTGGCGCTTGCGCTCGGAGGACGCCCGGCGGCGCGTTTTGCCCAGCGGCTGATGCTTCCCGTCAGCAACGACACCTTGCTCCGCGTCATCCGCAGGCAAGGACTACCGCCGTCGACCCCGCCCTCGGTGATTGGCATCGACGACTGGGCCTGGCGGCGCAATCATCGCTACGGCACGATCGTGTGTGACCTGGAGCGTCGGCGGCCGGTCCGTCTGCTGCCGGACCGCGAGCCGGCGACGGCGGAAGCTTGGCTGCGGCAGAATGCCCAAATCCAAATCATTGCCCGCGATCGTGGCGGCGCTTACGGGCTGGCGGCCGCAAGAGCATTGCCCGATGCAGTGCAGGTCGCTGATCGATGGCATTTGATAGAGAATGCCAGCCGTGCCTTCCTGGACGCTGTCCGCAAGTCTATGCGACAAATCCGCAAGACGCTCGGAGCAACGCGGGTCAATTCCAAGCTGCTGACCGCGGCCGAACGCCTTCAATACGAAGGCTATCTCCGGCGCGAGCAGACCAACGCGGCCATCATTGCGCTGGCAAAGGACGGTGTCACGATCAAGGAAATCGTGCGTCGTACCGGACATAGCCGCGGCTTGGTCCGCCAGGTGCTCAGAGGGCAACGAAACGATGTCTTTCGGTCACGGGAAAGCTCGTTGGAGCCATATCTGGAATGGCTCGACGCGCAATGGGCTGCCGGCAAACGGAACGGCACTGAGCTGTGGCGGCTTTCGAGAAGTCAGGGCTTTCGTGGTTCGCGCCGGGTCGTGAGTGAATGGGCCACACGGCGGAGGCGGGCCGACAAAGCCGATGCGGAATCGTTGACCCGCATTCCTTCCGCCCGAACAATTGCCCGCCTTTTGACAACCGGCAGAGACAACCTGACTAAATCCGAGACCGTCACGATCGCCGCGATCGAAAGCGGTGTTCCCTTGCTCGTTACTGCTCGCGATATCATCGCCGACTTCCATTTGATGATCCGGCGCAAGGCGGGAAACCAGCTCCCGTCGTGGATCGACCGTGCCCGCGACAGTTTGGTTTCCTCCTTTGGCAACGGCGTAGTGAAAGACATTCAGGCAGTTCGGGCGGCTATCGTTTCTCCGTGGTCAAACGGACAAACAGAAGGGCAGATCACGAAGCTCAAGCTGGTAAAGCGCCAGATGTACGGACGCGGAAAGCTTGATCTCCTTCAAGCCCGCCTGATTGGCGCAACATGAGAGAATTGCACCAAACCTGCGTCAGAGCCAATATTGGACGCCGATAAGGGGTCAACATTCCGCGCCGATTGACAGCGCAGCCACGGTTCGAAGTCCATCAGCGTTCATCCAGTATGGCAAGTGCAACGACGCACAGGGACAGGAACGGCAGAACTTTCACGAGAGGTCCTAACGGATCGAGCCAGAGGTCAGGCTTCAGGAGCGTTCCTCCAAGCAGGTATGAGAACGCCACGACCAGCATGGCAATAAGCGCCTTTCTGGTGAAGGGTCGGATCAAAATGAACAACCCCAATGCGATGTCTATCGCGCATGCTGCAAGCGTCAGGGCCAGGGCCAGCGACGGGGTCATGAAAGGCTCGAAGTGCGCTGCGGCCCGCGAGGGGTCTGCTAATGGAACTGTCCCAGACAGAAACCAGAAGGCTGAGATCGAAACGATGACGACCGGCTTCAATAAGTACAGCCGGGCGAACCATAGGTCCTGAACACCGGAGGGATTGGCGCCGAGAGCCTGTTGAGCTGTACGAAGCGCAAGACCTGCGGGAAGATCGGGAAGCTCAAACTGCGTCGTTACTCCATGCTCCATGACCGCCAGAGCCGTTGAGCGAAGTGGTGAGCGCCAACCAAGGCGTCCCGCTAAATCGGCAAAGGGGGAAATCATGCTGCCAAACCAAGAGGGAACTTGAACCACCCTTGCCGAAGGTAGCCCCAGCCACTGCCGATGCAGTTGCACAAGTTGCCCCAGTGTCAGCCGCTCCGGCGCGGCCAATTCGATATCGGTCCCGCCCGGAAGAGCGCCTTCCACCGCCATGGCAACTATATCAGCCACATCGTCCACAGCGACGGTTTGAACCGAGCTGTCAGCATGTAGAAGCGGAACGGCGAAAGGGGTGCTGGCAAGAGCCCGGATTAGAGCGCTGCCGGCGTGCGCATCGCGGCCAAGGACCAAGGCAGGTCTTAAGATGATATACTCGACACCGCTTGTAGCCAAGGCATCATCAGCGCGGCGTTTGGTCGCCATGAAGGGCAAGTGGCCGGATCGACGATTGTCCGAGGCAGAAATCTGCACGATGCGTTTGTTGCCAGCCGAACTGGCTCGTTCGTACAGGGCTCGCATGGACTGCTCCTGCGTTGCCGCAAGATCGTCTGAAAGCCCATCCTGGAGAACACCAGCACAATTGACGATGACGTCATGGTCTTCCACCAGGCTTCGCCAATCATCGCTATGCAACATCTTGGAAAGATCGCTCTTGATCCATCCTGCGCCAGGCCATTTGCACGCTGCGCGATTAGGATGCCTCGCAAGACCAGTAACGGCATGCCCACTGGACATCAGGCGCAACAGGATTGACGAACCGATGAAGCCGTTCGCGCCTAGAAGAAGTACCCTCATACTCATTGTGACCCAGCCGCACTACAACGCTGCCAGATGAAATCCCCAAGCAGTCTTCTCCCTCATCCTTACGTGATCAAGTGCGGGGCTCGCAAGCACCAAGGCTCCATGTCCCCTGTTGGCGCTTCCAGGCCATCCTGCCCCGTCTCGTGTCGGCGGATAGCGGTCTTGGGAAGTCACGAACCAATCACGTGGCTGCGTGTGTTGAGCGGCAGGAACTGCCTGTATACTCAGGCTCAGGATTGAGACCTGGTGCAGCTCGCACACGCGGAAATTGTTTCCGATATCGGCCCAAAGCCAACTTCCTGCACGCGAAGATCGTCATGCGGTTGACTTCATCCTTGCGCGGTTCCCCAAACTCTACCCCGAGCAGGTGTCACACTGACGTTACATCCGTAACCTATGAAGGCCTCATTGACGGACGCTAAGCCGTTCGCTGCCTGTTGAGCAGGTACGCACGCGGCGGTTGAGTTTCGGACTAAGAACCAAAGCACTCCAGAAGCTTTGGCGTTTCACCAAGGATGGACAGTGGACAGAATGGTGACAGATCTAGTCATTTTCGATTGTGACGGTGTCTTGATAGACAGCGAGCCGGTTGCAAGCAGGGTGCTGTGGAAAGTGCTGAACGACGCGGGCGTCTTGATTTCGGTCTCTGAAGTTCATCGTCGCTTCACCGGCTCCTCCGAGGACGACGCGCAGCGGATCTGCGTCGCTGAGCTTGGGTTGGCCGAACCCGCTCCAGTGTTCAGAGCTTACCGCAACGCGCTATATCCGCAGTTCGCTTGCTCCCTTACGTCGATGCCAGGTGTGCATGATCTCGTCCGGGGTTTAGCGATTCCCAAGTGCGTAGCGTCGAACAGCAGCATGGAACGCCTTCAGAACAGTTTGGGCCTTCTGGATCTATGGCATGAGTTTGACGAGCACATTTACAGCGCAGAAATGGTTGCTCACCCGAAACCCGCCCCAGACCTCTTCTTGCTTTGCGCAAACGAGTTCGGAACCGCTCCGGGCCGCTGCGTCGTAATCGATGACAGTCCACACGGGATCGTTGGGGCAGTAGCGGCTGGCATGGCGGCGATCGGCTTTGTTGATCCGGCTGACCCTCGGCCAGGTCGTCCGGCAGTTCTTGCTGAGGCTGGCGCGATCGCGGTCGCGACAGGGGCTTTAGAACTGCGGAAAGTTCTGGAAACGTTGCTCCCGGAGACCGCCTTCAGAAGCTCACCGCGGCTAGCGGCGTTGGCCTGAACATCCAGGGCCGCGACCTCTGCGGCCTTCCTGACACATGAGCCCATCGATCCCTGCGTCCAAGAGGCGCGGGAGGAACTCGGCTTGCCCATTTTTGATCCCATAGGAGGTTATCGATGCTTTCCATCAATCGACGCAGCGCTCTCGGTCTGATCGGCGCGGCCACCAGCACTATTGTCCTGCCGCGGATGTCTTTCGCTCAAAACAAGCGCCCATCGGTCAAGATCGCAGTACAGAAAATCACCAACAACAACACGCTCTGCGTATGGAATGAGCAATCTAACGTGGGTGAGCGGGTGTTCTTTCCGAACCTTTGGGAGGGTCTCATTCTTCGTGACTGGATGGGCAATCAGGGCCCTGTCGCCGGTCTTGCGACTGAATGGAGACGTATCGACGACAAGACGCTTGAGCTTAAATTGCGCAAAGGCGTCAAGTTTCACAACGGTGATGAGTTGACGGCAGAGGACGTTGCGTTCTCGTTCTCGAAGGAACGATTGTTTGGAGAGACTGAGCCGAAGGGCGGGAAGACGATTTTTGCTGACGAGCACAAGCCCGCGACAGCCAAGGAGCTACCGGCTTCCGTTCCCGGGATCGGTCGCCGTGTGTGGCCGGCGCTAGCGGGCGTCGAAGTCATTGATAAGCACACTGTGCGCTTCCACAATGCAACACCCGACGTGACGCTTGAAGGCCGCCTCTATGCCTTCGGGTCACAAATCACAAACCGCCGTGCCTGGGATGAAGCAGCCTCATTCACGGAATGGGCACGCAAGCCCATTACTACCGGCCCATACATGGTCGAAGACTTCAAGCCGGATGTTTCCCTGACCCTCGCTGCCTTTGACGAATACTGGGGCGGTCGTCCGCCGCTCGAAAGGATCCAGTTCGTTGAGGTTCCGGAAGTCGCGTCGCGCGTCAACGGGTTGCTGTCCGGCGAATACGACTTCGCGTGCGACTTGCCGCCAGATCAGATTGCAACGGTTCAGTCCGCATCCGGCTTCGAGATCCAGGGCTCGACGATCCTCAATCACCGCATCTCCGTGTTTAACACGCAGAATCCGGTGCTCGCCGATCCGCGGGTGCGTCGGGCAATGACACACGCGATTGATCGCAAAGCGATCGTGGAAGCCTTGTGGGGTGGTCAGACCGTTATCCCAGCAGGTCTTCAATTCGAGATCTTCAAGACAACCGATATGTTCATCGATGGCTGGCAGGTGCCGGAATACAACCCGGAACTTGCCCAGGATCTGCTGAAGCAGGCCAATTACAAGGGTGACGCCATCCCATACCGCCTGCTCAACAACTACTACACGAACCAGACAGCTAACGCGCAGATCATGGTCGAGATGTGGAAGCAGGTTGGACTGAACGTCGAGATCCAGATGAAGGAAAACTGGGCGCAGATCCACGATCCTGAAGGCATCAAGGGCGTCCGCGACTGGTCGGCATCGGCGAATATCAATGATCCGGTCACGCCAATGGTCACGCAGTTTGGTCCAAATGGCGAGATGCAGCAGAAGAAGGACTGGACAAACACCGAAATGAACGAGCTGTCCGTGGTGCTGGAAACGTCGACGGACCGGGCGTTGCGCAAGAAGGCGTACGCACGCATGCTGGAGATCTGCGAGCGCGAGGACCCGGCCTATCAGGTGCTGCACCAGAACGCCGTCTTCACGGGCATGAAGTCTTCGTTGAAGTGGAAGGCAGCACCTGCCTTCGCCATGGACTTCCGTTCCAACAACTGGGCCATGTAACGGGCTGCTTCTCGTCGGCGAGCTAAAGGCTCGCCGACGGACCTTCCGACGCACGCATTTATCACATGACTTCGCGTGCGATCAGGCAATGAAGAAGGAAACGCCATGTCTCATCTGGTGGAAATCCGGGACCTGAAGGTTGCGTTCGACGGCGTTCAGGTGCTGCACGGAATTGATCTGAATGTCGGCCGGGGAGAGGCGATCGGTCTCGTCGGAGAATCCGGTTGCGGTAAGTCCGTCACCTGGCTTGCCGCACTCGGTCTCCTGCCCGGGAAAGCGGCTGTGTCAGGTTCGGTTCGCATCGAGGGGCGAGAGCTCCGCGGGGTGCACCGATCCGCGCTGGAGAGCGTTCGCGGCGGACGCATCGCCATGATATTCCAGGACCCGTCAAGCGCGCTTAATCCGGTTCTTCGGGTCGGCCGTCAAATCACTGAAGCGGTGAGCCTTCACCGTGGCCTACGTGGAGAGACTGCAAGAGCTGAGGCGCTGCGGCTCATGGATATGGTCGGAATTCCTGACGCGCGCCGACGCTTCGATCTATACCCGCATGAGTTTTCCGGTGGACAATGCCAGCGACTGATGATCGCCATCGCGCTTGCGGGCGAACCCGACCTACTGATTGCCGATGAGCCCACCACTGCGCTTGACGCCACCATCCAGGCCCAGATTCTCGACCTTCTTATCCAACTCCGTACCGAGACCCGCATGGCAACCGTCTTCATCAGCCATGATCTCGGCGCGGTGAGCCAGGTCTGTGAGCGCGTCTGCGTCATGTATGCTGGTCGTATCGTGGAGCAGGCCTCGATCGAGCAGCTTTTCGCCAACCCGCGACACCCGTATACCCGAGGTCTCTTCGACGCGATCCCGCGCCTCGATGGGCCGCGCGATCGGCTGATCCCTATCCCGGGAACTGTACCGAACCCGAGATACCTTGCAGCCGGCTGCGCCTTTGCGCCACGCTGCCCCAATGCCGCAGCATACTGCGACCTCCAAAGGCCGGCTCTTGATATGCTGGCGGACGGACGGCACCTGGCATGCTTCAATCCTGTACCGCCCGCTAATTCTCTGCCTGTTCGGCGGAAGATACTGGAGGGCGTGTAGAATGGTCGCCCCGCTCATTGAGGCCGCAGCGCTTTCTCGCGTCTATGAGATGCGGCGCGGGCTCTTCGGCAAGGTCTCCTCGGTGCGCGCCGTTGACGATGTTTCGTTGAAGGTATCGCCAGGCGAGACGCTGGGTGTTGTCGGCGAGTCCGGTTCGGGGAAGTCCACGCTCGGCCGGCTGCTGCTCGGCATCGATCCGGCGCAGCACGGCAGAGTAACCTTCGAAGGAAAGCCTATGCCGACCTTCGGAACAGCCGAATGGCGTGCATCTCGTGCAAAAATGCAGTTCATTTACCAGGACCCGTTAGCAGCGCTCGACCGGAGGCTGACGATCGCGACTCAGATCCGGGAGCCGATGGATATCCATGAGTTGTTCGAGGGCAGTGCGCGCACGGATCGCGTCGCGGCCCTGATGGCAGCGGTCGGACTACGGCATGACCAGGCTAACCGTTACCCGCACGAATTGTCCGGCGGGCAACGTCAAAGAGCAGTGATTGCCCGGGCTTTGGCTACTCGCCCGAAGCTCATTGTTTGCGACGAGCCAGTTTCGGCGCTTGACGTTTCGATCCAGGCACAGGTGGTGAATATGCTGCGCGACCTGCAGGACGAATTGGGACTCGCCATGGTCTTCATAAGCCATGACCTCAAGGTGGTGCGTAACGTCGCCGATCGGGTCGCCGTCATGTATCTGGGGCGGATCGTGGAGGAGGCTCCTTCCGACATGATCTTCGCATCGCCACGTCACCCCTATACTCGGGCGCTGGTGTCGAGCGTCCCGGTTCCAGGGCAGCCGCTGAAAGGTCGAATGATCCTGCAGGGCGAGCCACCAAACCCTGCCGACCGGCCCTCCGGCTGTGCCTTCCATCCTCGTTGTCCGTTTGCGATCGAGCTTTGCCGGGCCAGCGTCCCGGAACTGCGGCCGGTCGAGGATCTCCGCGCCGCAGCCTGTCACCTCGTAGACAGCGCGAACGCGCCTATTGCCGCTTGAGGAGCGTGGAATGATCCGCTTCGTTTCTATCCGCCTGCTGCGGGCACTCGTTACCATTCTTGCGGTTGTCACCTTTGCTTTCGTAGTGCTGAGGATGTCCGGTGATCCGGCCCAGGTCATGCTCGGCCCCGACGTACCGCAGGACGCGGTTGATGCCTTCCGAGAAGCCTGGGGACTCGATCAGCCATTGTGGATCCAGTATCTCGCCTATATCCACTCCATCTTCACCGGCGACCTTGGCGTTTCAATGCGCGACAAGGAGTCTGCGCTCCAACTGGTGCTGGAGCGAATCCCTGCGACGCTGCAACTGACGATACCGGCGCTGCTCTTGAAGCTTATTATTGGTATCCCGGCAGGAGTTTACGCAGCACTCCACCGGCAGAGTGGTATTGATCGGGGCGTGATCATGCTCTCGATCCTCGGGTTCACCATTCCGTCCTTCGTCATGGGCCTGCTTCTGGTCCTCATCTTTTCCGTGACCCTTGGTCTACTTCCTTCTGGCGGCCAAGGCACATGGATGCACAGTCTGCTTCCGACGATCACCATGAGCATCGGCGGAATAGGCCTTCTTGCCCGCTTTTCGCGCAGCGCGATGATCGAAGTGATGGGCCAGCCGTATATTCGCACCGCCTCCGCCAAAGGACTGAGATGGTCCGACGTCGTCTGGCAACACGCCCTCCCGAATGCCGCGGTTCCGATCGTCACTATCGTTGGCTTCATGGTTGGTACGTTGCTTGCTGGCGCGGTCGTGGTGGAGTCGATCTTCTCCTGGCCCGGCATCGGTCGCCTGCTTGTGGTGTCTGTCGCGAACCGCGACCTCGCTGTCGTTCAGTGCATTCTTCTGTTGATCGCCGCTACCATGGTGGTCTCCAATCTCATCGTTGACCTGCTTTACGGCTGGCTCGATCCGCGTCTTCGCGGAAAGGCCGCGCATTAGGAAGGCAAATCGTGACTCCTGTAGAAATCACCCACCCATATGGTGGGAAAGCCCGCCGGCCGAGCTGGACCACGATCCTTCGCCACACTATCCCGCTGTCGATTTGTCTCGGTATGCTGTGGCTTTTGACAATGGTGCTGGTCGCCGTCTTCGCCGATCTGCTCCGGCCCTATGGTATAACGGCGATGGACCTGTCGAACCGCCTCGTTGCGCCGGGTAGTACAAGGCACTGGCTCGGGACGGATGAACTCGGCCGCGACGTGCTGGCTCGCCTGATCCAGTCAATCCGGGTCTCACTCGTCATCGCCTTCAGCGCGACGATACTCTCCGCTTTCTTCGGTACGGCACTGGGTTTTGCCGCAGCGAAGTTCCGCGGCATCGTGGAGCACATTGTGCTTGTTCTGGCAGATTTCCAGGCAGCGCTGCCCTTCCTCATTATGTCGCTCGCGGTTCTTGCCTTCTTCGGGTCGTCGATGCTGCTGATTGTCTGCCTGATGGGTTTTTACGGGTGGGAGCGCTACGCCCGTATAGCTCGCGGGTTGGCCATTTCAGCAAGCGCGCAAGGTTATGCTTCGGCCGTGGTGCAGCTCGGGGCTAGTCCGCTTCGCGTCTATTTTCGCCACATACTCCCGAACGTCGCTTCGACACTGATCGTTTCTATGACGCTCACCTTTCCGGAGATCATCCTGATGGAAAGCGGACTTTCATTTCTTGGTCTCGGTGTCCAGCCGCCGGAGACAAGCCTCGGTAACATGGTGGGCTTTGGCCGCGAATACCTGACGCGCGCGCCCTGGATCATGCTCGCGCCCGCTACCGTCATCATGCTTACAACGCTGTCGATTTCGCTTGTGGGCGATTGGCTGCGGGACAAACTCGATCCGACCGTTCGCTAACCTCCAATCGATATCCGGGGCAAAAGACATGACCTTGATCACCGGCCACCGCGGCGCGCGCAATCTCTGGCCCGAAAATTCCCTCGAAGGCTTCAGCAACGTGCTCGCCCTCAGAGTCGATGCGGTCGAGTTCGACGTCCATATGACAGACGCCGGCGAGCTTATCATCATCCATGATGCGACTTTGGAGCGTACGACGGAAGGCCGGGGGCCTGTCCGCGCGATCTCGCCCGAAGCACGTCGTACCACAAGGTTGAAGCACAGCGACGAGACGTTACCCACCCTTGCAGATGTCCTCGACGTTCTAGTGCCAGCGGACCTGCCTCTGCATGTCGAACTCAAGAATGACGAAGCCGGAGACCCCTACGATGGGATTGTGGCAAAGGTCACGACCCAACTTTTCGACCGCGGCCTTGCGCAACGCAGCTATCTTACGTCGTTCGACGTCTCTGTCCTGAAGGAGTGCCGCCGCGTAGCCCCGGGGATCAAGCGCCTCGTCTCCGTCAACACCGCATCGGCCGAACGGCACGGCGGGCTCAGCCGCTTCATCGAAACTGTCGATGAACTGGTCGAGATTGTTGCGGTCCACCACGACCTGCTGGAAGCCGAATGGGCGCTGATCACCGACCTACTGCCACTCGAGCGGCTTTGTGTGTGGACGCTCAACGACGAGGCAATGATTGCGAAATGGCTAGAGCGCGGCATTGGCCACCTCACCTCTGACAATCCAGACAAGGCGATACGGCTTCGACAGACTTTTGCATCCGCAGCGTAAGCGGCGTCATCTTTGCCAAACTACTCGGAGAACCAACATGGGCAATATAATTGCAACCGGATTCAATGCCGCTTCCAAAACTGGGGAGGTCGACAGCCTGGAAGCCGATCTTCGTGCACTCGCCGAGATTGGCGTCGACACCGTCGAGCTTGGCGTGACCACACTCGATGTGATAGCCGGCGGCCGCATCATCAGGGACCGCGCAGATCGACTGGTCGCGATGGCCCGTAGCTTTGATCTTCGCTATACGGTGCATGGGCTGGTCTCATCGAACTTCATGGATCCAACCACCTGCCGTTACCAGCTTGATGCGGCCAAGGCCTTGGTCGAACTCTGTGATCGCCTCGAGGCTCGCATCCTCGTGCAGCACAGCGGCACCCTACGTGCTGATCAGATCTTCGACCGGAGCGAAGCCGATAGCCGCGAGCGCGAAGCGCTGTTGGAACTTGCCGACTTCGCGAAGCCCTATGGAGTCAGGATCGCACTAGAGAACATCTTCACCACGGAACCCGGCCAATATCGCCAGACTCCGGCACAGGTCGCCGAGACGGTGAAGGCCGTCAATCATCCCAACGTCGTAGCGCTTATAGATTTCAGCCATGCCTATATCGAATCGGCGTATCGCGGCCTGAACTTTCGCGAACAAATAGCCGCGATGGCACCAGTTGCGGGTCATCTGCATCTGCATGATAGCTTTGGCCGTCCGCAAGGCTTCTACAAGGGCTTCCACCCTCAGGAGAATACGGCCATGGGCATTGGTGACCTGCACATGCCGCTCGGCTGGGGCGACATAGAGTGGGAGAGCATCTTCAGTGACTTAGACTTCCTTCCCGGCACGGTTGCAATGATGGAGATCGGAGCGCGGTATCGTGCTGAGCAACCAGAGAGCCTGGAACGGGCTCGCAGGTTGATGGCAATCAACAGCCGTGATCCCGCGATGGCGGCAGAGTAAAGAGACCGTTCCTTGACGAAGAGAAGAACGTTCGTCGAAGAGGCTGTTAGAGGCCCTGGAGCAAGCTATGTAAGAACGGCTGCGAAGAGAGCTTGAATGGTCCCCCAGCTCGCATCACCGGAAATCATTTCCGCATTCGGCCCTGAGCGGACAGAGCAATGAGGGTCAGACCCATCCTCTATCCTGTTCAAAGAAAGCGAGTGAAGCCGGGATCGGGCGGCAATGAACGCACCCTGACCGCATTTGTTCGTGAGACGCTTTCTTCCGAGGAACAAGCTGTCAACGAAATCGTCGCTACTCTTCGCGAGTACGTTGAGGAGCTACAGCGGAAGGGCGATCCCGTTCCTTTTCAACGCGTCGACATCGTCGATGAGGATGGTGCGCTTGTCCAATCCTTCTCGTCAGCAGAGTGTTTTGCATCCAATTATTGGCTGCCGGTATTAAAGGAGCCGAAACATTAGGCGGACCCGGCTCCGGCTTTCTTATGCCTTACCGGAACCTCGGCGCCCGCGGCGGGGAATTAGACCTCAACTCATGGAGTGCGGCGCGCTTACCAAGAAGGGCTAGCAACTTCTTCTGCTCGGCCAGCGTCACTCCCGACTTTCTGCAATACTCAACGACGCAATGGTCCTGAGCCGGTACAAGTCTTACAATCTTCGGCCTTCGATGGTCCGACATTTTCGTCTCCTCCTTGGCCCCATGGGTAAGATGATGCTCACGAGAATGACGTTCAACTAGGCCTTTTGAGCTAGCGCTGCAGCCGCCCGGGACGTGGAGGGACTTTGGTCCCATTGCTCCGGAAGCGTCGCACGCTAGCTTCGTGATCACAGCCATCGTGGCTCCGGCCGCGACGCTGGGTTCAACTTTGAGCGTCCCTTCAAAGAGAACATTGGCCCGCTCCGGCGGGTCTTTTTTTTGCTGGTTTGCCACCGTCCGAAATAGTCTCAGAGAATTCGGAGGTGCCCACCGGGCTGGAGAGGACTCAGCCGTTTCACGGCTGAACCATCTCTTGTCCCGTGAGCGATGACGCACCGCAAGCTGAGACAATAGATCTTTGGGTTAGGTTGCCGCGTTACTGTAGAAGCGTACCATTCTGACTTAGCCGAGCAGCGAGGAGCCTCGACTTGTCAGGAGCGCGTGTTCAGTGGCATGGCACGCGCTCCTAGCACTCTCCGTGGAAGGGGAAGCATATGCAGGAGATCACCGGCGGACAGCACTGGAGGTATCCCGTCACCATCAGGATCGGTTATGGGCTACCTGAGGCAATTCGAGGCCCCTTAGAGGCCATTGAGTGCCTGGAGCACCGATGGCCTCAAAACGCAGGTCTTTATTTCGAACTGGCACTCCGACGATGCGAGACAGCTGCGAGACGAGCCTCCTCAAATGAGGAAGCTCGCGAGATGTTCATGTCAGCGGCAATAGAGGCTTACGTTTTGGCCTGATCCGCTTCCCATCCTGCAATGACCATCCTTTCCGTCGTTGCAGCTAGACGGCCGGATCGTGCTGGATCGGTCCGGTCGTCGACCACTCCGGGAGGGGCATGTGTGAAGAAGAGCGCACCGCGATTACTGAAAGTGCGGATCGCGTTAGCACAGGCGATTGCCGCATCGCTGATCCTCGGCATTACCTCTTACCTCTGCACCTACGATGTATTGACAGCAGTCTGGTACACCCTGGGCACGCTTGTTCTGATGCAGATCTGGTACTTCGCCAACGTGGTCCTGCTCGTGTGGCAGGAGCGAAAGAGGAGCAATTGAGAAAGGCAGC
The DNA here is from genome assembly GCF_023223505.1 of Neorhizobium turbinariae. Classification (NCBI taxonomy): domain Bacteria; kingdom Pseudomonadati; phylum Pseudomonadota; class Alphaproteobacteria; order Hyphomicrobiales; family Rhizobiaceae; genus Neorhizobium; species Neorhizobium turbinariae. Next base: position 73,193 of record NZ_JALPRY010000025.1, on the reverse strand, counting down.
GGCAGCAAACGAGGGTATGTGGCAGGCTATCCCGTACTCCTATTTTTGCCTCCGGCGAGAAGACGATGGGGCTTTAAACAGCCACGCCTGAGATGCAAGATCTAGGGCTCATCCCGTAACGCTAAATTAGGACTGACAAAGCATTCGTTGTGCTCGATAGCATGCCGAGTGGACGTCCTGCCATGCGGAACAAGACAAGTTCGCTCATCCATAAAGGTATCATCGCGGTCCTTGCCGCAGCTGCATCTGCTTGCTTTGGCGTGAGCCTGTTCAAATGTGCAGCTTTCGCGATTTCAATGCTATTGATGTTTCAGATCGTGTCGTTATTGGCCGAAGCAGTCAGCAGACTGGGTGGTTCCCCTGACAGTTCCCCAGGGAAGGTTTCGAGATAGAACATTAACCATCTTCTGCGACAACGGCTGCGGGTAGTAATGTCATGCGCCCGTTCGATAGACGGGCTCAGACGGGAAAAACGGCTGAGCCCTTCAATCATTTAGCGATCGCTCATCCTTGGCCGCACAAGGTTCAACACCTATCCAGCGCCTGCCTCACCGCCAATCGAGGCACTCAAAGGAGAGCTGCCCCCGCCCCGGGTAACTCTCGTTTGCTTGTTCACTGCCCGCCTTAGACGTTGGGGTAGTAGATCACCCGAACGGTAATGTTAATGTCACAATGAGATGCTTTACTGCCTCCTGAGGCTCCTGTTTGCCTCCATCTCTGAACTTTCGCCAAACCCAAGGCGCGAGTTCTTAGTCCGCGGGGCGGGATTACTCAGGTTGACCACCGGTCAGGCTGCTGCAGGCTTGGACGTGGGTTTCTCGCCCTATACCCATTCGGGAGTCGTCCCTGATCCACCAGGGGTGGCTCCTTCTCAACATTGAAGCGAAGGTGCTGTTTTGGGCAAGAAGCTAGACCGGGTTTACCACGCCATCATCGAAGGGGCTTCCAAAGGCCTGTACGGCGACGAACTATATAGATACGTGATCGATGTCTACCCGAAGGCTTCCAGCAAACGCATCGTGCGAGCGTCTCTGTTGGCTCTGACTGACCCTGACGTTACGGACAGGAATGTCCTTAGCGTTGTTTACGCATTGGCCATAAAGCACAGAATGATCTCGCTCGGTGCGGACGAGGATCAGCATGAGGACGATGACGAGGGGCCCAGCACGGCTTCTGTAGCCGCAAAGAAAAAGAAGAAACTTGGGACATCGGCCGCTGACATTCCGTCGTCACACACCTGAGCGATGATCAAAACGCCGGATGATCCTCCCATTTCTTCTTCTCGGCTGCATAATATAGCCCGCTTCGTGCGGGCTTTTTTGTTCGCTTCACGCCCAAGGGCAGGTGCCACAGAATAAGCCGGCTGCCCTACTGCCCGGAGCCTACCGCGCTTTGGGCCATCTATCGAAAGTTAGTCGTTAAACCGAGCGCATGGGAAACCCACCGCTGAAGGTCGCGCTGCCGTCTTGCGCTTGCTCCGCCAGAAAGCGTCGAGTCTTGATCAGATGCAGCAGGCGTTCGACGCGAAGGACTCAGTAGACTTCCTTCACACTTTCATGGGCTATAAACGTCTCCGCAATGAAACGGTGGCCGTGATCATGGCGAAATCCTGCAGAAGCATCGGACCTTGGTCCGATCGAAGCAAGCAAGCACGGCGTCATATCCCTTGGATGAAGATCCGACCGGAAATTCTCGCATTACTGATCGCGATCGTGCTAGTCGCCGTTGCCGGTTTGGCGCTGGCTGAACTGGCTGATCTAACCCTGTCTGCAAGATTTAGCTCTTGATGTTTTGCAAGTTGGACATGCAGCTAGACGAGGCTCAAATACCAGGACCATACAAAGTATGACCCAAAGGCCAGCGCGACGAGCCAGATGCAACCGATCGCCATCAGACCACCTTTACTGATCGGCCGGTCCTCTCTAGCCTTCGCCTGCTCACGGAACTCCTCCATCAATGGCGTAGGAATCAGCCGAACCGCCAACATGATCCCCAAAGGCAATAGGATGACCTCGTCCAGATAACCAAGGATCGGGATGAAGTCGGGGATGAGATCGATGGGCGATCACGCGTAAGCTGCGAAAGCCCCTGCGAGAAGCTTAGCAGCAAGAGGTGTGCGAGGATCGCGTGCTGCGATCCAAAGCGCCACCGCGTCTCGCTTAATCGTCCTCGCCCGATTCTTCAGATCGATAAACAACGCCATGCCTCATCGTAGATTGCTGCGGTGGAGGCTAGCTTAACTCATTCACTCGCAACTGAACGGCCCAAAGCTGCCCGCCTTTAGATGCTGGAGCGGCGGCATCGGAATACTGACCTCGTATTACTACCTTCGGACGAACAGACGAACAGACGAACAGACGTCCCATGAGGAATTTTGGCCGTAAAGGGGCGGACTACATCATGTTCAGAACTATCCGTTTATTTTTTCAAGCGCGTAGGCCAGCACCTAAAATGATTGCAATGCACGTCGGCCAGCAACCATCGCTCTTGAAAGCATTCAAACCACCGGCCCCACGCGATCGTGGTCGATCAGCTTAGCGGCAGATATTCCGGCCATTCCTGCGCGCCGCGTAGTACACGAAGAATTCGAACTGTCGTCTCGGTGATGGCGTAGGCGGCGATATAAGGCATACCGTTGATGACGAGTTCGCGTGTCCCGGCAATTCTACCCACGCGCCCACTGGCGGGAAAGTCGAGCAAGCGACGGACGGCGGCGACTATCCGTTCATCGATTAGAGCAGCGGCTGCAGGATTATCGGCCTCGATGTATGTGAAGATGGCGTCGTGGTCCGACAGCGCATACGCAGACCAAGTAAGCTTCAAGATTCTGCCGCACCAGCTTTAAGGCGGGCGGTTGTTCGGCGTTTGGCAAAATGCGCCTCGACCTCTTCGTCCGATAAATCCGGTCGAGTATCGTTCAACGCTTCGAGCACCTTGGTCCGAAACCAGGCGTCATGCGCTTCGCTGCCAGAAAGAAGTTCAAGAGGCAGCGCCCCCTCGTTTGCAGTTCGCGTCAGCATGATCCGAACCGCGTCAGATACCGTGAGGCCCATGCTCTCGAGCACGGCAGAAGCACGATCTCGAATTTCGGCATCGATACGCGTTTGAACAAGTGCATTGGCGGCCATGACTATCTCCATATCCAACCGACAAGGTAATGCAATTGAATGGCATGTTCCAGACAAAGTTTGCCGCCAGCATACGCTCAGCTTTTTAAGCTCTTGACAGGATCTGAACCGTCGACCTCTACGTTGCGAAGAACTGAACTATGTTTTCCTCAGAGTTCGCAAAGACGATTTCGAGGTCCCCTGCGCGCCATTAGTCAGGCACGCCATGGGTCCACGAGGATAACGCCGGTGCCCTGGAAATCTTGAATGTTGCGTGTAACGACCACAAACCCGTGCACGACTGCCGTGGCAGCGATGAGTGCATCAGCTTCGTTGCGGCGATCCGGAATATGCATGTGGGCACATCGCGTCGCAATCGCTTCATCAATAGCAATGATGCGCTGAGCGAACTCCGGGCGTACTCGGCTATCCATCCAGGCTCGTAAGCGAGCGCCCTGCTCAATGTCACGCCGTTGAATGCTGAGTATCCCGCGCTCAAGTTCTAGAATTGTTATGGCAGAAATATACAGATCGCGGGAATCCTGCGCGCTTACCCAAGCGGTCACGTTCGGATCAGCTTTACCGTCACCAACCTTACGGAGTTCGGAGACAACGTTTGTGTCGAGCAGATATTTCAAGACAGATCAACTTCGCGAGTTGCGATGACTGATCGAGACGGATCGAAATCGATATTCGACAATCCAGGCATGGAAAGGGCATCGACAAGATTGTGACGCTTACCCGTCAGACGCTCAAACTCACCGTACGTCATCAACACGTGCGAAGGTCGGCCTCGATCAGTGATAACGACAGGTCCCGCTTCAGCAGCTTTCTTTGCTCTGCCAACATCATGATTCAATTCGCGGCTGGTCAAGCTAATAGTGGCCATATGCGCCTCCGTGTAGGAACGTACCTACATATAGCGCCTTCATGCTCCCTGCGCAATGCCCCCTGTACCACGGCGCTTCCCAAGCTTTTACGCCTTGGCTGGAACCGCGGAAAAGTTCTTCAGCTTTGCTCCGCCGGAACACCGCCGAAGGTGCGCGGAGCAAAACATGCAAAGGATGACAAGATCGCGACGACTTCCTGTGTTTGGCCGCTTTACACAATTTTAAGCGCCCGCCCCTAATTCCGCACGCCCTCGGCCTGAGGCCCCGAGAAAAGATGCGGAATGACACATGCCAAACGAAGACCTTTTCAAACGCCATTTTCAGAAGAAGATTTCGGCTTACTGCGACGTCCGCCTTGCTCCCGTCGCGCCTGATTGGGTGGTGGACAACATCCGCTCCTACCTTCTGGCGTTGATCACATTTCGAAAGACACCGGCGCTCGCAAAGAACCGCTATGACTGGCGGCAAATCGCACACGATTGCGGGATAGATGAAGCGCTGACGACAAAGTTGAAGAAGCAACTGCGGCCAGCGCTGGATGCGATCATGCGCTGGCTGAAGGAGCCGCCTGTAGAAGACGACGCTCCGAAAGGCAAAAGACCGCATGCAATGCCGAAGGCCGGTGCCAGGAAAAGGCTCTCGCCTTCCTCGACAAGCCAACATCACGAAGTCGAGGAGGTCGAGAACTCGCCCTCCCCTGGCCGCCCCGGCCCTAAGCCGAAACCAGTTTCTGGCAGACCAGAACCATTGTTTGAGGCGAAGGAAGATCCGAGTTCATTCGCCGATGCACTGGGCTATCACATGCGTCGCTTTGGCGAGAGTTACTGGCAACTCCACCGGGCGGTCGTTCGCATAGACGAAACTTTCGATGCAAAGACCTTGCTATCGTGGATCGAGGGCCATCGTGTGCCTCGATCCATCGCAAGCTTCACCATCCTCGGCCGGATCGAACACAGGTACGGGCTGGCGCAGGGATACTTCAAAGCCAAACTGCCACATCAGTCCCGGTCGCTCTATGGCCACGATCTAGATGACGTTAGTCCGGCCGAACGCCGTCGCCTTGCCTGGCATCTTCCCGACGACTTCGGCAGCCTGCCATTTTCAAAGCGCGAAGAGATCCTGGAATGGGTCCGGCGCGTCATCATCTCGGGATCGACGGATTACAGACGTTTCCAGGCGGCAGCGACAAAGCAGCGCTACGCGATCCGGTTCCCTGGGGTCGCATATGGCGGGAGTGCACTCACTCCTCGACTAGCGGCTTCTAGCTGGCTGCGGGATGAGGACGAAAAAAGGCCTTCGACCGAGGCGTTCGAGGATCCAGATCTGCTCTCAGGTGTCGTCGATGCACCCCCTCGGCTTGCGATGGAGATGGCCGACCTCATCCGCTTCAAGACGTCGACCTTGACCGAGATTGGCTACCGCAGAAATGGTGTCTGGAATGAGGAGACAGCCAGCCAGAAGATTGAACACCTCGGATTGATGTTCGGTTCACTTGCGGCATCTCCGAACGGGGTTGTCAAAGGTCGAGGCGTGCCGCTCAGCCAACTCACCTTCGGTCTCCTGATCTTCCCGGGGGTGTGGGATTGGTATCTGCAATGGCGGGAGCGCCGTCGCGGCTTCTTTACCAAGTGGGAGGATGACATGCTGATGGTCGCCATGGCCCTCACCCGCGCTGAAGTCGGCTGGATCCGCCAGCACCCGGAACTGCTGCGCCACGTAAAGCCGATCGAAGGACTTATCACGCCAGACGAGATTGGGGCCGCTCATCGTGATTGGGATGGCGCCTGCGAAGCCTTCCATCGCCACGCCGCCAATCGATCGAAAGAAATCCAGCGGGTTATGCGTGTGCACCGTGATCCGTTCGAGCCGATCATGTGTGTATTGGAGGCAGACAGCCCGCTTGCCGAGTATCGCAAGATCACCGAGGAGATCTTGAAGCGAATGCCGGATGAGGACCGTTACCCGAGAGCAGCCGCCGAAGCTGTCCGGTCCTTTCTGATGCTGAGGCTGGGCTTGCATCTCGGCCTCAGGCAGAAGAACCTTCGGCAATTGCTGCTCTGCCCCCGTGGACAATTTCCGACAGCAGAACGACGGCTCGAAGACTTAAAGCGCGGTGAGCTGCGCTGGAGTGAGCGCGAGCGCGGCTGGGAAGTCTTCATCCCGTCCAATGCCTTCAAGAACTCCGGCTCTTCCTTCTTCGGACAAAAGCCCTTTCGCCTGGTGCTACCGGATCTGCTTGATCTCTACAGATATCTCAATGCCTACATCGATCGACATCGGAAGGTGCTACTGGGTCGCGCACCCGATCCAGGAACGCTGTTCGTCAAGACAGTAAAGACGACCAGCGTTGACGCAGCTTACAATCAGACGACGTTCTATGAGGCTTGGCGGTTGGCGATCCAGCGCTACGGCATCTACAATCCGTATACGGGCCGCGGCGCGATCAAAGGTCTGCTACCACATGGCCCTCACAACGTCCGAGACGTGCTCGCCACGCACATCCTAAAGCAGACAGGATCCTATGAGCAGGCAAGCTACGCTATCCAGGACACGCCCGACGTCGTGCAGCAGCACTACGGACGCTTTCTGCCGCAGGACAAGGCAGCACTGGCAGCGAGGATTCTAAATCAGGTATGGGAGGCAGCGTAGTGTGCTGACTGTGTCGTTTAGCCAACTGCAGGCAGATGCCAAAAAAGTGTTCTCGTCCGTCTAGGACACTGCCTGTCGTCTCGCTCTTGAAGGGATCGGAACCAGCGACCTTGCTATCCGGAAAATAGTGCTCAACGTCTTCGGGATGACCGGGCCCAGCTCTGTTAGCAAACTTGTTCGTGGTTTAGGACCTGTTCTGAAACTACAAGAGCTTGGACGCGATTGTCAGCACCCCGCGCTCTACCGCATCCTCCCGCCCATACCGAACGGACAAGCCGAACATCGGCGAGACGCGTTCGTAGAGGTGGTTGAGCCCGTCGTTGCCGACGATGCCGATGGTGTCGCCCCGCCCGAACCAATCGGCGTCGCGTGCGTAGCAGAACTCAGTGGCAATGACGAGTCCGCAGACGTAGTCGGCAATTTCCTCCGGCTTCAGCTTACCGTCGAGCATGCCGGTGCGGGCGCTGAATATCGTCGCGAGAAGAGCGTCGGCGGCATCATTATCGCTTGCTGCGAAAGATGCGCCACGATCGAAGGCTTCCCAGTTCGGCCCATCGTCTGACCGCGGCTTAGCCGCCTTGGCTATGAACGAATGCGACGTCAGCAGCTCGGTCATCTCGCCACTGATATAGGTTTGAAAGCGGATGATCTTCGCACCCTCGACCCTCGCCCATTTCGTGTGTCTGCCAGGCACAACCAGCGTTAGATCCTCCCCCAAGCCATTTCCGACGACTTGGGTTTCCTCACCGCGCATGACGTCGGGAAAGGGACGCCGAAGAGGATCGCGCAGACCCGCCAAAAATGTGATCGGCGCCCCATTCCGCATCGTCATCCGCCGCGCTCCCGCCCTCAGCTCTTCGATGCCTGCGGGGGCGTCGACATAGGGCACTTCCATCCATCCGGCGCGACTCGTGATCATGCCGATTGCGAAAACAGGCAGTGGACCATGCGCCTCGAACCAATCTCCGACAGCGTCGGTCAGAGCATCCTCGAACGCGCCGCCCTTGATGGATAATATTCCGGCGCCGGTCTCGCGCCCATCGAGTGGCAGGCCTGTGGCTGACATCAGCTTTGCCCTCAATGACGTCGTGCCCCAGTCGACGATGATGCACCCTGCTTCCGCCATGTACTTCCCTCTATTCCTGATGATCGCTTCAGATACGGGCTTGTAATTATAACCTCGTCAGGTTAGTGTCAATTTATGAAACACGGTACCAATATATGGTACCTAGGAGAGGAGAGGGATCATGAGCTTGTCGGGAATTCTGCCGGTTCTTCCGACGCCCTTTGCTGCTAGCGGAGCGGTTGATCGGGACGGTATGCGCAAGATTGTTCGCTTTGCGCTGCAGGCTGGGGTTGACGGCGTCGTGTTTCCAGGCTTTGCCAGCGAGGTAGAGACGCTGACGGTCGAGGAGCGGGCCAATCTACTCGCCATCGTCGTCGATGAAGTCGACGGGCGCTTGCCGATCGTTGCCGGCGCCAGTGCCGGCGATGTCCTGGAGGTTGTAGCCCACGGTGTTCAGGCAAAGGCGCTCGGCATACGTTATCTGATGATCCAGCCGCCGCGAACGATCGGCGCCGGTGCCGGACCTGTGGGCGAATTTCTGGCTGCAGCGGCGGCTGAGCTGCCTGGGATGGAAATTATTCTCCAAAATGCGCCGGCGCCGCGTGGGTCCGATCTATCGCCGACGGCAATTCTCGAAATCCTGCAGCGCGTCCCTTCGATTACCTATGTTAAAGAAGAAACCCTACCGGCAGGTCCGGCGATCAGTTACATCCTGGCCAACCGGCCGGCAACTCTGAAGGGTGTCATCGGCGGCGGCGGCGCGCGATACATATTGGACGAGTATGCAAGGGGCGCAATTGCGGCTATGCCGGCGCTGGAGATCGCCGCGCAGCACGTGGCGCTCGACCGGGCTTACCGGCGCGGCGACATCGCGGGTGCGAGGCGTATCTATATCGAAACCCTCCCGCTTCTCGTTCTGCAGGCCGTTTATCGCATGCGGCTGACCAAGCACGCGCTGGTCCGCCAGGGCGTAATCGACCACGTCGGTGTGCGCGCTCCGACGCCCGAACTCGACGCCGATGCGACGGCGGACATAGATCGCGCCCTCGAAGAGGCGCTGGCTGCAGGCCGACAGGAAGTGGTGCGATCGGCTGCAGGGGCTGCTCGATGAGCGACCGAGTTAGGAGCGTCGAAGCTTTTACCCTGACGATCCCGCGCGACACTCCCTATCTCGGCGCATCGCGGCCGGGCGAGGAACCGAACGCCAAAGGCTATCTTGTTCGCCGCAGCAACAAGACGGTTTACCCGACATTCGACCGCAGCATTTTGGTGCGGATCGAAACGCAGAACGGCGTGGTGGGCTGGGGCGAGACCTATGGCATCGTGGCACCCGGCGCGGTGCTGGCGCTCATCGAAGACCTGCTGGCCGACTTCACCATTGGACGCGATCCGCTCGATCCGGCCGTGATCCATGACGATCTCTATGATCTGATGCGGGTACGCGGTTATACCGGCGGTTTCTATCTTGATGCTCTGGCCGCCATTGACATCGCGCTATGGGATATTGCCGGCCGCATCGCCGGCCTGCCTATCGCCAGGATGTTGGGCGGAAAACGCCGCGACAGCCTTCCCGCTTATGTTTCCGGATTGCCTGAAGCAACGCGGGAGAAGCGGGCCGACATGGCCCGGCATTGGCAAGACAAGGGCTTCGACAGCTTCAAGTTCGCATCGCCGGTCGCCGACGACGGTGTCGCGGCGGAGATGGAGACATTGCGCGAGGCACTGGGAGCAACGGCCCGCATCGCCTGCGACATGCACTGGAACCACACAGCGCGCGAGGCGATCGGCCTGATCGGCGCGATGGAGCCTTATGGTCTGTGGTTTGCCGAGGCGCCGGTGCGCACCGAGGATATCGGCGGTCTTGGGTGGGTGGCGTCGAATGTCACATCCGCCATCGCCGTCGGCGAGGAGTGGCGCACGGTCTTCGACATGCAGCTTCGGCTGGAGCGGGCCAATATCGCCATCGTTCAGCCCGAGATGGGTCACAAGGGCATCACCGAATTCATGCGCATCGGGCAGTTGGCGCATGTCCATCATCTCGAAGTCATCCCGCATGCGACAATCGGCGGAGGAATTTTTCTGGCGGCCAGTCTGCAGGCAAGCTTCGCGCTGCCCACGGTCACGGCTCACGAATTCCAGCATTCGATCTTCGAGCCCAACCGCCGGCTTCTGAAGGGCGATATGGATTGCCGCGAAGGATACTACAGACTCGCCAATGCCCCGGGGCTCGGGGTCGAGCCTTCGGAGGAGGCGCTGTCGCTTCTTAAGCGACGCTGACTACACGAATGACATAACTCGTATCGGTCAAGTGGAGGAGACCATGATGAAGACCCTGAGAAACAGCTTGACGGCGATGGCAGTGGCGGCGCTCTGCTCCACCGCCGTTGCCATGCCGGCATCTGCCGAAACCCTTAAATTCGTATCCTGGCAGAAGGACGAAAAGGGTTATGGAGACTGGTGGGCAGAGGTTATAAAGACCTTCGAGGCCAAACATCCCGGCACGACGATCGAGTGGACCAAGGTCGAGCGTTCTGCCTATGCCGACACGATGACGACGCTGTTTGCGGGTGGTCAGCCGCCGCAGATCGTGCATCTCGCCTCTTTCGAATTTCAGTCTTTCGCCGAAAACGGATGGCTCGAACCGCTCGACCCCTGGATCAAGAAGGCGGGTCTCGACATGAAGGGCTGGGCCGGCCAGGACAAGTGCATGTGGAACGAGGAAACCGCCTGCATCATGATGCTCTACTACGGCTTCGTAATGGGCTACAACCAGGAGATCCTCGACAAGGCGGGCGCCAAGGTTCCAACCAACTGGAATGAATATCTCGACGTTCTGCGCAAGACCACCAAGGACCTGAACGGCGACGGGATCATCGACCAATTCGGCACCGGACACGAGACCCGCGGCAGCGGCGGCCAGTATCTGACGGAAATGCTGAACTACATCCTCGATGCCGGCGGCAGTTGGACAGATGTGGACGGCAAGGTGACGATCAACACGCCGCAGATGATCGAGGGGCTCAAGCGCTGGAAGACCGTCATCGGCGAAAGCCTCAGCCCGCGGGACATGACCTCGGGCGACGTCCGCAAGCTTTTCGCCGACGGCAAGATGGCGCTGAAGCTCGAGGGCCCGTGGATCTATCCGATCATGCAGCAAGGCGCGGCGTTCAAGAACCTGAAGCTCACCAAGCCGCCCTTCAACCCACCGAATGGCGGCACCTCCAACATTCTGGCGATGGCGAGCGAGATTTCCGACGAACAGAAAGAGCTCGTCTGGGATTTCATCGCCACTGCTATGTCGCCGGAACTGCAGACCAAGTTTGCGACGGTCGCAAACTCCACACCGCCGAGGCCAAATACCGACATCGGCGACGTAGCGAAGACGGTGCCGCACTTCCAACTTCTTCTGGACACTCAGAAGGCGGCGGCCGAGGCTAAAATCGATCGCATCCCTAAGGGGCTGGAACTCAATTTCAACCAGTTCGCCAAGATGGTGATGGAAGAGTCCCAGCGGATGATCATCGACGATCTCGATCCTGCCGCCGTGGCCAAGACTATGCAGGAAAAGGCCGAGGTGATCCAGAACCAGTGACCGCCGCTCGGCGGGGTCCGGCTGCAACGCCGGACCCCGCCTCTTGCCATGCCCGTCAAGCGGAGTTCTGCATGTGTCTAAATATCTGAGCCTAGACCTTTCCCGTCCGAGCCGGCAGCACTGGCTGGGCTATATCCTTTTGGCGCCGGCCGTGATTTTGGTGCTGCTCATCATCGTTTATCCGCTGTTCGTATCGATCGACCTGTCGTTCCAGCAGGTCAAGCTCGTGCGCCTGGATGCGCCGCGCAAGGCGTTCACGCTGGTCAACTACGAGCGCCTGTTCGCCTCGCCGGATTTCTGGATGGCATGCTGGGTGACGCTCAAGCTGACGGTGGTCGTCACGCTCTTTTGCCTCTTGATGGGGCTCGGGACCGCCCTCCTCGTCAACAACCGCTTCAAGGGCCGCAACCTGGCCCGGCTCATCGTGGCGCTCCCGTGGGCTGTGCCCGAAGTCATCGCAACGGTGATCTTCGCCTGGATCTTCGACAGCTCCTTCGGCCTGATGAACTGGCTGTTCGTGTCGACGGGACTCACCGACAAGATGATCAGTTGGTTCTCCGACACGACGGCCGCGTTTTGGGTCGTGGCGGTGACAATGATCTGGAAGGGCTATCCCTTCGTGTCGATCATGACGCTTGCCGGACTGCAGGCCATCCCGGCGGATTTCTACAACGCCGCCAAGGTCGACGGCGCGAACGTCTTCCAGCGGTTCCGCTACATCACCCTTCCGTCGCTGGTGCCGGTTCTCGGCGTCACGCTGGTGCTGACCATTCTCTGGGTCTTCCGTGATTTCTCGATCGTCAAAGTCCTGACCGATGGCGGCCCGTTGAAGGCGACGCAGACGCTGTCGATCATGACCTACAACGAGGCGTTCGGCTTCTTCAATTTCGGCTACGCCTCGGCGGTTGGCGTCGTCACCCTCATCATATGCGTCATTGCCAGCATGCTGATGCTCGGCCGCGAAACCAAGGCCATGTATTGAGGAGGATGCCATGAGACGGACATTAACCCAGAGCCTCTGGCTCTATTGCGCAGTCATCCTCACCTGCGCCTTCCTGATCTTTCCCGTGTATTGGCTGGTGGTGACGGCGCTGTCGACGAGTCTCGAACTCAAGCAACTGCCCCCGCATTTCTGGCCTGACGTGGTGCAGTGGGAAACCTTGCAGAAGGTGCTGGCAACGCGGCCGATCCCGCTTTGGCTGTGGAATTCCACCATCACTGCCCTCGGCGCCGTTTTGCTGTCGATGGTGGTTTCGGTGTTGGCGGGCTACAGCCTGTCACGCTTTTCGGTGCGCGGTAGCCATTCGCTCGGCCTGTTCATCCTGACCGCCAAGATGCTGCCTGCGACGCTGCTGGTGATCCCGCTGTTTGGCATCTTCCGGCAGGTGGGTCTGATCGGCAGCCTATGGTCGCTGATCATCGCGCACGCGACGCTCATCATCCCCTTCAGCACCTGGATGTTGAAGGGATATTTCGACACCATCCCGCGCGAACTGGAACAGGCCGCGATGGTGGACGGCTGCTCGCCAATGTCCGCCATGGTGCGCGTCGTCCTTCCGGTCGCGACGCCCGGGCTGGCGGCCACCGCCCTCTATGCTTTCGTGCTGTCTTGGTCCGACTATGCCTATGCCCGCACCTTCCTCACTAACGAGCAGAATGCCTGGACGGCCAATCTCGGCATCACGACGCTCAAGGGCGAATACGTGACCGACTGGAACGAGGTCGCGGCAGCGTCGCTCTTCGTCGCCGCACCAATCATCCTCATCTACCTTTTCCTCGAGCGCTTCCTGGTAGGCGGGCTCACCGCCGGAGCGGAGAAGTAATTCATGGCCATCATCTCCATCCAGAACGTCTACAAGAACTATGGCGCGCTGAACATCCTGAAGGAGTTCTCGCTCGAAATTGCCGACGGCGAGTTCGTCGTCCTTGTCGGCCCGTCCGGCTGCGGCAAGTCGACCATGCTGAAGATCCTTGCCGGCCTCGAACCGGCCTCCGGCGGCAAGATCATGATCGGCGACCGAGAAGTGACGGATCTTGCCCCGGGCGATCGCGACGTTGCCATGGTCTTCCAGAACTACGCGCTCTATCCGCACCTTACGGTCGCGGAAAACATCGGCTTCGGATTGAAGATGCGCGGCACGGCGAAAGACACCATTGCCGCGCGCGTCACGGAAGCCGCAAAGATTCTTGCCGTCGAGCATCTGCTTCACCGGCGGCCCAAGGAACTTTCCGGCGGCCAGCGGCAGCGGGTCGCGCTCGGTCGCGCCATCGTGCGCGAACCGCAGGCGTTCCTCATGGACGAGCCGCTCTCCAATCTCGACGCCAAGTTACGCGTCCATATGCGCGCCGAGATCAGCGCGCTGCATCAGAGGCTCGGCGTCACCACGATCTACGTTACGCACGACCAGATTGAAGCGATGACCATGGCCGATCGCGTGGTCATCATGAAAGATGGCATCATCCAGCAGATCGCCGATCCGGACACGTTGTTCCGAAAGCCGGCCAATCTGTTCGTCGCGGGATTTATCGGTTCGCCGGGGATGAACTTCGTCACAGCCCAGGCCGCCGGCGACAACGCGGTATCGATCATGGGCAAGACGATCCCAGTTGCCCTTGATCCAGCCCATCTGAAGAAGCAGACTTTGGTTGCCGGGATACGACCGGAATATATCCGCCTCGGTGAAGGACCTGTTTCCTTTGAAGTGCGCCCGACGCTTGTCGAGAGCCTGGGCTCCGAACAATACGTTTATTTCGATGCCGGCGCACAGGGTGTTGCGGAGAAATTTCGCAGCGAGGAGGAGAACCGCAAGGGTCTCATTGCCAGGCTGCAGGAAGCCTCGCATGTGCAGGTCGGGCAGCCGGTGACGCTCTCGATCGATCCCGCGCGGCTTCACCTCTTCGACGCGGACAGCGGAAAGGCATTAAACTGACATGACCATTCTTGTTACTGGATCGGCCGGTCGCGTCGGCTGGGCCGTGGTCAGCGCTTTGCTGGCCGAAGGTGCCACGGTGCGCGGGTTCGATCTGCGATCGACCGGCCGGCAGGAGGAACGATATTCCGAAGTCGTCGGCACCTTCGACGATGCCGGCAAATGCGCACAGGCAATGGCGGGCGGCATCGATGCGGTGCTGCATCTCGGCGCCTTCATGTCATGGAAGGCAGAGGACCGCGACCGCCTGTTTGTAGCCAATGTCGATGGAACCCGCCGGCTTGCGGAAGTCGCCGTAAGTGCCAGCGTGGAGCGCTTCGTCTTTGCCTCGTCCGGCGAAGTCTATCCGGAAAACGCGCCGGACTCTCTGCCGGTCGTCGAGGACCATCCGCTAAGGGCCAATTCGACCTATGGGCTTACCAAGCTGCTCGGCGAAGAGATTGTTCGCTTCCATGGCCGTACTTCTGCAATGGAGACGGTCATCCTGCGCTTTTCCCATACCCAGGATGCCACCGAACTGCTCGATCCGGACAGTTTCTTCTCCGGCCCCCGCTTCTTTCTGCGACCGCGCATCCGGCAGCAGGAAGGGTTCGGCAACGACAAGGTTGCGGCAATCCTGAGAGCGGCGGACCCCGGCCGGGACGCGCACGTCCTCGCGAGAAATGAGAACGGCCGGCCGTTTCGGATGCATATTACCGATACGCGCGATATGCTGGCCGGCATTCTTCTGGCGCTCCGGCATCCGGATGCGGCAGGGCAGAGCTTCAACCTCGGCGCGACGGAGCCGGTTGATTTTCCGAGCCTTTTGCAGGAGATGGCAAAGATCACCGGGCTGCCGGTCGTGACGGTAGATCTTCCCGGCGCCGGCGTGTGGTACGAGACGTCCAACGAGAAGATTAGAAAGACATTGGGATTTGAGCCGCAATGGACGATAAATCGCATGCTGGAGGACGCCGCAACGGCTTGGCGCAAGAAGACCGCGTGAGCGATCGGGAGGATATCGACGTCCCCGCAGGCACCGCCGCGCTTGCCAAGGGACTGACGCTCCTCGACCTCATCGCCGATGCCAAGACACCGCTGCGCTTCGCCGACATGATGCGCGCTTCGGGACTGCCGAAGCCGACGTTCTCGCGCATCCTGCGCACGTTGATTGCTTTTCGGCTGGTTCGCCAGGACCAGGCTTCCGGCACCTATACGCTCGGCCACCGGGTGATGGAGCTGTCGCACCGGGTATGGGAATCGTTTGATCTCAATGCCGCAGCCCTACCCGAACTGGAAAGACTGTCTGCCGAACTCGGCGAGACGGTGGCGCTTTGCCGGCTCGACGGCGAGCAGGCGCTTTATCTGGAGGAGCGTTCGGGAGACGGTCTCGGCGTCCGAGTGGATCAGGGGCGGCGGGTGCCGTTGCACTGCACCGCTGCCGGCAAAGCGCTGCTGGCGGGTATGGAGCCGACCATCTTCCGAGCGCTCGTGTCGCGGCTGACGCTCGACCAGCACACGCCGAGCACGATCGTCGAGCCGTCACAGCTCGCTGCCGAGGTGACGCTGACGCAAGCGCGTGGCTATGCCGTCTCCTACGAGGAACATCTGAAGGGTGTGAATTCCGTCGCAGCGCCGCTGCCGGGTCGTGACGGAACGCCGCTCGGCGCCATTGTGGCACTGGGGCCGTCGCTTCGGCTGGATAAGGAGCGGATCCATCCCGTGGGTCGAGAACTGATCGCCGCGGCCCGCCGCATCACCGGGTCCGCCGGCACGGTCGCGATCAGTTCCGGCCCAAGGCCGCGCAGTGCTGCGAAATCCGCGCACGCCATCGAGGTCGCGTGCGTGCTGCCGTGGGGCGCGCAGCTTGGCGAAGCGCCTGTTTGGGTGGCCCGCGAGGAGAAGCTTTATTGGGTCGATATACTCGAGCCGGCAGTGCATCGCTTCGATCCGGTGACCAGCCGCAACGAGACCTATGTGGCACGCAAGCTCGTCAGCGCCATTCTGCCGGCCGCCGATGGTCGGCTTCTGGTGGCCTCACAGGACGGTATCGAAACCTTCGACTTCGACGGCGGGCGGTTCGGCTCCTATGCGGATCCGGAAGCGGGGCTTTCGGAGAACCGGTTGAATGACGCCAAGGTTGATGCATCCGGTGCCATCTGGGTGGGCTCGATGCGGCTCGACGCAAGCCGGCCGGGCGGCAGCCTATACCGCATCCGCGACCGCCAGTCGGTCGAGCGGATGGAAACCGGCATCACGGTGTCGAACGGCATGGGCTGGAGCCCCGACGGACAAACTTTTTATTTCGTCGATACGGTTCCCGGCGTCATCCTCGCCTATGACGTCGCCGATGGCGGCCTCGCCAACCGCAGGGTCTTCGCGCAAATCCCTGAGAACAGCGGTCGCCCCGACGGGCTGACCATTGACAGCGATGGCGGCGTCTGGTGTGCGATCTGGGACGGCTGGCGCGTGGACCGCTTTCTGCCCGACGGAAAGCTGGACCTATCGCTGCCGGTGCCGGTGCCAAGGCCGACCAGTATCGCCTTCGGCGGCAAGGATCTCGATACGCTGTTCATCACCAGTGCCCGGACCCGGCTTCCCGCCTCGACGCTGACGGAGGCGCCGCTTTCAGGCGGACTTTTCGCCTGCAGTCCTGGGAAACGCGGCCTGCCAGTGCATCTGTTCACGCCTGAAGGAGGATCGCTTTGAATACGTCTTCCTTGGCAACACAACTCTTTTCACTTCAGGGCAGACGCGCGCTGGTCACCGGCGCTGGTCGCGGCATCGGTTCGGCAATTGCCAGCGGCCTTGCCAGCTTCGGCGCCGATGTGATTATTCATGATCTGACGGCGGAGCGGTGCGTCAGCACTTGTCACGCAATCCAAGCTGACGGCGGCACGTGCTCGACTATCGGGCTCGATTTGGGCGAACCGGACGCTGGACAAAAGCTCATCGAGACGGCTGGGCCTATCGATATCCTGATCATCAACGCTTCCGCGCAGATCAACGGAGAGATCCAGACGATTGACGATGAGGACTTTTCGACGCAGGTGGCGGTCAATTTGAGATCAACCGTAAAGATGCTGCAGGCCTGTCTGCCGCAGATGGCGGCGAAAGGATGGGGACGGGTTGTCAGCATCGGCTCGATCAACCAGTCGAGGCCGAAGCCTATCGTCACCATGTACGCGGCCACAAAAGCGGCGCAGCACAACATCATCCAATCGTTGGCACGGCAGTATGCCCGGCAGGGTGTGCTCCTTAACACGCTAGCGCCTGGCCTCATTGATACCGATCGGAACGCCGAACGCCGCGATGCAGATCCTGACGGCTGGTCCAACTATGTAGAGAACCTTAATTTTATGGGTCGCGCAGGAGCGGCGCAAGAACTCGTCGGTGCTGCCGTTTTCCTGTCCTCGGAAGCATGTAGCTTCATGACCGGCGAGACGATTTACATGACCGGTGGGTTTTAGAGCATCGGCGTGCTGATTAAAACCTTCTTGAAAAAGGAACGTCACGAGCATCTCGCTATCTTTCAAGCATAGCAGCGTCGGAGCGTTGCGCTCTGGCGTGACGTTATATCTCAGCTTTAGCTCGTGACCGTGCGGCCACCGCTCCGAAGCGTTTAGCTTTCAATCTCCAGAGACCCTGAGGATGTGCTTTCGCTCTCTTGAAAGGTATCGAACCTACGACCCCTGCCCTTGTATAGCTCCGCGCGTCACAGATTCCGCTGGTGAGCAAATAGCTTAAGCCGCCGGGGTTGGACGAACCGCGGTTGGTGGCTGCTCTCCCTCTGTCCCATCTGCTAAGGCGGACACCTTGACGCGGAAGTCCGCAGTCGGCCCAAAGCGGACAGAGCAATGAGGGTGAGACCTACTCTTTATCATGTTCAAAGAAAGCGAGTGAAGCCGGGGTTGGGTCAGCGATAAGCGCATCCAGACCGCTTTTGTTAGTGAGACGCTTTCCCACGCTCCCAATACCAGGCCACGCTCTGGCTCTTGCGGTCTTGGCCCCGTTCCTTGAGATGCGAGCGTATAGCACGGGCGTCGGTCTTCTCGCACGCTACCCAGGTGTAGGTTCCTGGCGTGCTTGCGGCAATTGCCGACTTGACCGTGCGCTGGAACCTGTCCCATTCCTCTTCGCTATAGGTCTTACGGTGCAGCCAGTTGACCTCGATCGCAGCCTTGCTTGATAGTGGCTGCTCCTCGTCCTCGTCTTCAACCTCAATGATTGCCTTAATGGAGCATCCAGCAGGAGCTTCGGCGGCGATGCGTGCGATCGCCGGAAGAGCAGTCTCGTCACCAGCGAGAAGCAGGTTGTCGGCCTTCGGAAGGCTTCCGCCAGGCCCGATCAAAGCTATCTTGTCTCCAGGTCGTGCGTCGCGAGCAAAGTCAGCACCCGGAGTCGTCACTCCTGGAGCAGGATGCTGGAGGAAGTCTATCCACAATTCTCGGCGGTCAGGATCAACCGCACGTATGGTGTAGACGCGTGCCGTTATCTCGTCCTCACCCTCTGGCCATGCTATGCGCCCATCATCGCCTAGACCTGGCCAAACTGGCGACCTTCCTTTCGGGGGGACAAGAACGCGAACATGGACATCGCCACCGATGAACGGCGTGACGTCCTGACAAGCGACTTTCACCCGGCGCATACGTGGTGTCACGTCTTCAGCCGAAACGACGGTAGCCTCATGTAAATTCGGCAACCTCGAAACCTCTGCTGCATTCACCCAGGTAAGCTCGAACGGCTCCTCATTGGCGAAGTAGAAAAGGTGCTCCGCAATCATGTTGCGGGTGAGATGCAGCGCCTCCTCCGATGGGCAAGCCAGCTCAATCAACAGCCGCTGATCAGCAAGCTTGATATCCGCCGTTCCGATGTCGTTCTTCAGGAGTGCTGACTTTTCCGTCCGTTGCACGTCAGAGTGCTCAACAAAATGCTCGCAGATTTCTTCAAGCATAGACTGCGGGTCCATCGGTACGGCAATGCCGGAAAGCCTGTAGGTTTGCATTGTATCCATGACTGGTATCCTGAAGAGCCTCAAAATAAGGAGCGCCTTCGCGCTTTGTCCTAGCTGAACGTCGATCTTTCAGATTAGGGCGCTACATGGGCGTCATCCGAAACACTCAAGCTGTAGCTCTCTTGCGTCGCTACCTTCGCAATGAATGGCACTGCGCCCAATGCCAGGGCGGCGGCTGCAGAAAAGAAGATACCGTAGCCGAGAACTTCGGCGATCTGACCTGCTATCACGCCACCTACAATGCTCACCGCCGCATCCGCGCACTGAAACAGCGTGAAGTCGACACCCGCCTGGCGGGAATCGGACAAGCGCATGAACTGTGCGTAGAGGGCCACAAATCCGAACGCCATTACACCTGAGCTGCTGGCGATTGCGATAATCATGATGACTGAGACCGGGAGCGCTTCTGTTATGCGGGACACTGCGAGAAGCGACAGCAATGACGCCTGCAGTATCAGCGCAAGGATCAGCACTGGCTTGGTTCCCCATGCTCTGACGCATGCCCCTCCGAAGATCGCTGCGGCCGAGCCGATGACGAGGCTTCCGGTGCCATTGAGTATACCGATGGTGGCCAGATCGACGCCTGCATCAACAAGGAACGGCCCGATCATCCCAAGTGAAACTTTGAGAGCGACAACGAAGATGGCGGCCGCGAAGAGACCCTGTCGTAAGGCTGGCCGCCGTAGCGAGTGGAGAAGTGACGGCACGTGCTCGCGGCTTTGCTCCGTCGGCACCCTGGCTGCGACAAACAGAAACGGCAGGCCGAGAAGCACGACAAGGGCCGCCATGGACCAGGCGGCGATCTGCCAACTCGACGTGCCAACGAGGTAGAGGAAAAGCCCTCCACCCACGGCGGATCCCAAATAGGCCCCACCAACTTGTGCTGCATTCGCCCAACCATGGTGTTTCTGGGCCAGGCTTTGCACGGCAAAGCCATCGCAGGCGATATCGACGGTCGAGGCGGCGAAGGCAACGACGACCAGAACGGCAAACAGCGACATCCAGTTGGCGGGATCCAACACACCTGCAGCGATCACGCCGACCGCCGAGGCCAGGCCACCGAAGATGACGATCGTTCCGGAGCGATTGCCGCCATTCCTGGGCAGGCGGTAGCGCTCGACCATAGGGGCCCATAGGAATTTAAGCACCCAAGGCAGGGCAATCAGCGAGACGAGCCCGATCCGATCAAGGGAAACGCCCGCCTCGCGCATGACGGCGGGAAGGCTCGTCCAGGTGACCCCGCCGATGACGCTCTGAGCAATGTAGAGGCCGGTAATGCCAGCAAGTAGCGTCCCCGGTTTCTGTACCTTCGTCATCGCCATCAGAACCGGTAGCGGAGGCTACCATAGATGGTGCGGCCCTCGTCCCAGTAACATGAGCCCGCCGAGCACATCGGCTTCTTCGTGTCGAACAGGTTCTTGGCGTTGACCTGCAGCGTCAGGCCTTGAAGATCAGGGTTGCGGTAGCCGAAGTCGTAAGAGATCGCGGCATCGGCAAAGACGCGGGCGCCGTTGACAAAGCTGTTCTCGTCGTCACCGTAGCTCTTGCCGACGTAACGCAGACCAGCCCCCATCCCGAGTCCCTGAAGCGGCCCCGTTTCAACGAGATAGTGTCCCCAAAGTGCGGCAATATGGTTCGGCGTAGCCGAAAGCTCGTTGCCTTCCGTGCCGGCCGCACCCCTCTCGATCTTCATGCGCATGTAAGTGTAGGATGCGACTAGGCTGAATCCGTTGTCGAAGGAGGCGGTGGCCTCAAGCTCGATACCACGTGAGTTAAGGTCACGCTGGACCTGCTTGTTGATGCCGCTCGACGTGTCGAAAACGACGCCGTCCTTCTGGTCGATGTCGAAGACAGCCGCGCTCAGCACTGCATTGGTGTCAGGAACCTCATACTTGACACCAATCTCCTTCTGTTTGCCGATCGTGGGATCGGCGACGCGATTATCGTTGGTGCTCGGGTCATCGTAGACAAAGCCGACATTAGGCGAGAACGACGTCGAATAACTGGCATAGGGGATGAGCCCCAATTCGGTGCGATACGAAAGGCCGATCCGCCCGGAGAAGCCACTGTCCGTCTGCTCCGTCCTCGCGAACCCGCTGTCGATCGCGATCGTATTGACCCAGTCATACCGTGCGCTCGCAAACAGCGTTAGGTCGTCCCACTTCATCTGGTCGTGGAGGTAGATGCCGACCATATTGCTCTTCTGGCTACCGGAGAACGGCGGGTTCGCGACTTCGAGGTCAGCAAGCGTGGTGTAGGAGACGGCGCTGTAGGCGGAATAATCGGACCAGTTGTAGTCAACACCCGCCACGGCCGTATGGCTGACGGAGCCTGTATCGAACTCGAACTGCGCCACGTTGTCGACAGCGAAGTTCTTCATGTCCTCTTCATAGTAACCCCAGTAGCGCGTCGGAACCGCACCATAGAGGCCGCTGTACTGAAGATCAGAATCGACAGCGCTGAAACGCAGGTTCTGTCGTAGCGTCACGACCTCGTTCAGCCGGTGCTCGAACTCGTAACCGATGCGCCCCTGGGTCTGATCGAAGTCATTCCAGCCAGGATCGCCGCCATAGATATCGGTCACCTCGCCGTAGACAGGCTGGTAAAAGAAGGCGGTGCCGCCGGTATGAGCCTTGGAATATTCCGTCAGGATCGTGAACTTGGTGTCCTCGTCAGGCTTCCAGGTGAAGGCCGGCGCGATATAGAACTTGTCATCCGGATATCCGGCCAGCTCCGTGTCACTCTTTCGGCCCATCGCCGTGAGCCGGTAAAGAAGCGACTCGTCTTCACTGACGGGACCCGACAAATCAATGCCGGCCTGGTAGCGGTTGTCCTGGCCGATGCCGGCTTCGATCTCACGGAACGCCTCGTCCTTCGGGCGCTTGGTTACCATGTTGACGATGCCGCCGGGACCGCTGACGCCGTAGAGGGAGGACGCCGGCCCCTTGAGAACGGTGATGCCTTCAAGGCCATAGGGCTCTGTCCGCAGCCATGCGGAAGGGCCGTTAAACTGCCGGAGCCCGTCGCGGAACATGCCGTTGTAGTAAGCCGGGAAGCCTCGCAAATAAAAGGCGTCGTAGCGCGTGTCGAAACCGAAGGTGTTCGGGTTGGCACCCGCTGTATAAGTCAGCGCTTCGTTCAGCGTTCGAGGCCTCTGGTCCTCGATCTGATCCTGCGTCACCACTGACACAGACTGCGGTAGCTCGACCAGCGGTGTGTCTGTCTTCGTCCCGATCCGGTCCGTCTTGCCCACGTAACCTTCCTGAACAAGGATGGCATCGCTTTCAGCCTCCAGGACGATAGTCTCCAGTTCCGTCTGGGCATCCTGCGCAACACCAAGCCCCGCCTGCAAAGCGAGGGATGCTCCTGCAATAAAGCTTAGCTTGTGATGTCGAAGTGCCGAATTGATCGTTACCATTGTGAGCCCCACCAAAAATCTACTGGCAGTTCTCAAAGATGATTATTCGAGTCAAGTATGGTTGCGATGCAAGTAACGAGTCTGACCTTGGTGTCACCAATATGGCACAGTTTCCATCTAGCCGTGGCTGACGCATTCACGAACCTACCGAGCGAGCAATGACCGGATTTGGCGCAAAGCTGCGGTGGCCTCCGCATTGAGCGGACAAACCTTCGACCCAATCTTACTTCGGATGCAGGCCAGCTGATAAAAGTGGCAGATCAAGCACCTGGCCCATTTGGGTCCGAAGGGCGCCGGGAGCGGAATGGCAGCTTGGGGCACGTGAGCTGGAAAAGCTGAAATCTGCGCGAACAATGGGACGCTCGGATCGGGCAACAGTCGGTAGATTCCCAAACCTACCACCTCGCCATCAGCATCCGGCGCTTGGTTTGCGAAGAGTTCGGCTAGGCCAGGCGTTGCTCAGGCAGCAGAGGCCGTTGGATGACCGGCTGCCAACAGATCTCCAAAGTCGGCGACTTCAAGCGGTCTTGAGAACAGGTAACCCTGGCCCTCGTCACAGCCCATGACGCGCAGAAGCTCGGCAGCCTCGGGAGCTTCAATGCCCTCGGCTACAACGCGGTAGCCCATCTCGTGGGAAAGCTTGATCATAGAGTGCACAAGCTTCTGCTCACGGGAGCCGTCGCCAAGTGCCCTTATAAAGGATCGATCAATCTTGACGACGCTGACAGGGAGCCGTTGGAGATAAGACAGGCTGCTGTAGCCCGTGCCGAAGTCGTCGATGGCAAGGTTGACACCAAGTTCGACCATTTCGTCGAGTTTTGCTAGAACCTGAGCGCTGTCCTGCATTAGTGATGTTTCCGTCAGCTCGACCTCCAGGGATCCTGGAGGAAGATCATTCAATGACAGGTTCGAGAGAAGCTCACCGACGACGTCTTCTTTCAGGTTACTGGCTGCTAGGTTGACAGAAAGTGTCAAGGCAATCCCTTGCCTCCGCCACTCCCCGAGCTGATTGCAGGCTGTTGCCAGCACCCACTTGGTCATCGGCCATGCCAACGCGGTGTTCTCGATGACAGGCACGAACTCTGCTGGCGAGATCTCACCAAGCTCAGGGTGTCGCCAACGAAGTAGCGCTTCAGCAGAAACCGTTTTCCCGGAGGCAAGATCGACCCGAGGCTGCACAACAATGCGGAGCTGATCAGTTTGCTGACATCACCATAGAGGCGAGGTCTTTTAGAGCAGTTATCTCTGCGTCAGAGCTTTTCCTTGGTTCCGTTCCCAAGACGCAAAGGGCGCCAAGACAGTATCCCTCGCGCGTCACGAGCGGCGCCCCCGCATAAAAGCGGATGCCGCTCACGCCAAGCACATCGACTGTTCCTCCCCTTCGTTGAAGCCAGGCAAGCAAACTAGCTCTAACCTCGGTCGTGATCTCGAACTGCACGGGTCGCCCAGTCTTCTGCTGGACGACCACCGCCCGAGTTCGAATGTCATGGCCGGTGACGAGTGTGCCGATCTTCAGCTTTACCAGATCGCAGCCGCGGAGCTTGCTGTCGATGGCAAGATCGAAAAGCGCCTGGTCTCGATCCTACCCTCACGGTCGAGGAAGAAGCGAACCGCCCAGATCTGGCGCTGCTTCGGGGGCTTCTTTACGCCGACTTGCTTGCCCGCGTTCCAAGCCGGTCGACCCAGTGCGGCAGGATCATATTGTGAGATACCCATTTCAATTCTCCTATGGCCACCATGGCCGCAGGAATAACGCGAAAGCTTCCTCACCCTGCTCGTCAGCTTGTCAGTTGTATTGCCGTTACGAGTGACATACATGCGGCGCGAGAGCGACGTCACTCCTGCTCAGCCATTCTATAGCCCACGCCCGGTTCCGTTCGCACGATGCTCGGTTGTGTCGGGTCGCGTTCGATCTTCTGGCGGAGCTGGCCGATGAAGACGCGCAGGTAGTGCAGGTCGTCGCCATGGGCAGGGCCCCAGACGGATGTGAGCAGGGTTCGGTGGGTTACGACGCGGCCGGCGTGGCGTGCGAGCAGCAGGAGCAGATCATATTCCTTCGGCGTCAGGTGCACGGTGAAGCCGCCGCGCGAGACGAGGCGCTTGATTGGATCGATCGTCAGGCCGTCGATTTCCGTGACTCTGGGGATTGCATCGCGGCATCCTCGGTGACGAAGGGCGCTGCGGATGCGGGCCGTGAGTTCGCCAATGCCAAAAGGCTTTTCGACATAATCGTCGGCGCCGAAGTCAAGGGCTGCGATCTTTTCGCTTTCGCGGTCGCGGGCTGAGAGGATGACGATCGGGATGTCCGACCATCCCCGGAGGCTCGCGATGACCTCCTTGCCGTCCATGTCCGGCAGGCCGAGATCGAGGATGACGAGATCGGGCGCCTGCGTGGCCACGGCTTTTAATGCTTCTGCCCCCGTGCCGGCTTCGACAACTTCGTAGCCTGCGGCCATCAGCGAGGGTTTGAGGAACCGCTGGATCTGCGGCTCGTCATCGACAACCAGAATGCGGGGCTGGTTCATTTTACGCCGGCCCTCGGTTCATTGGATGCTGGAAAGCGCATGACGATCCGCGTGCCTTTCTTCTTCAAGGCCGGACTTTCGGCATGGATCCTGCCGCCCATGGCCTCCACGAAGCCTCGGGCGATGGAAAGGCCGAGCCCTGTGCCCGGTGCGCGCCCATCCGGTTTACCCCTGCGATAGAACTTCTCGAAGATGCGGTCCAGATCCTCCGGCGGGATGCCTTTGCCGAGATCGGTGACCGAGATCAGCACATCCTTGCCATCACGGCGAGCATAGACGTTGATCGGTTCCTCACCTCCGTATTTCACGGCGTTGTCGAGTAGGTTGAAGAGGACCTGGCCGATCAGCACGCTGTCGCCGCGGATTAGCGGCAGGTCAGCGGCTATGCCGGTTTCGATGATGCGGCCGAGCGCGTGCTTGCGTGTACGCTCGACGGCGGACTGCACGACATCGGCGACATTCACCCAGTCCTGTTTCGGCTTCAGCGTGCCGGCCTCGATCCTTGTCATGTCAAGAAGATTGGCAACGAAGCGGCTCATGCGGCCGCTTTCCTCCTCGATCGACTGCAGGAGATCGTCGCGATTTTCCGGCGTCATCCGCTCACCCAGCTGGCGGAGACCCGTGACGGCACCAGTGATCGTCGCGAGCGGGGTGCGCAGATCGTGGGAGATGGAAGAGAGAAGCGCTTCTCGGTAGCGTTCGCCTTCCAGCCTTGCGGCTTGCTCGACGGTCTCGTCGGCGAGGCGCGCCCGATCGAGCGCGATCGCCGTCTGGTCGAGGATGGCGGTGAGCGATCGTTCGGCATTCTGATCGAGCCGGTCGTCCGTGTGTTCTATGCCGCAGACCCCGACAATGCCATGGGGTCCCAGCAGAGGGCGGAACTCGAAGCGGCTGTTGGGCAGCGTGCCGGTGCCATGGCCGGCGGGCTCGCGCTTATCATGGGTCCAGCGGGCGGCCGTCAGATCGGTCACGTCGAGCTCGGTATCCGGCGGCCAGGCGGCGGCGACGCTGAGATCATTCTTGCGCGGCACGAGCAACACGACCTTGCGCTTGAGGCTCGCCTGCAATTGCGAAACGGCGAGCCAGATCGCATCATCGCCCTTGGCGGTGCTCGCGAGCTTGCGCGAGAAGTCGAAAAGCGACTGCAGGGCCGTCGCCCGCACCTTTGCCACCTCCGCCTGTTCGTGGATGCGCGAGGCAAAACCGCCTGCGATCATCGCGACTGCGAAGAAGACGAAGAGCGCGAAGACTTCGTGCGGGGCAGCGATGGTGAAAGTATGGACCGGGTCGATGAAGAGGAAATTGTAGGCGAGCGCCGACAGGGCTGCAGCCAGGAAGGCCGCCACATATCCGCCCGTCACCGACGCGCCCAGGACCGCCAGCAGGAACAGGAGCGAGATGTTGGGCAGATCGACGAAGAGGCCTATACCCTTGCCGATCAGGGCGGTGAGCGCAACGAAGCCAACGGCCGAGAATGCAGACTGCCTGAGCGAGGTGGCCTTCGGCATGCTTAATGCGGCACGGCGTATTTCGCGCGTCGCGGTGTCGGGGGTGACGATGTGAATGCCCAGGCCCGACGCGCCGCGCGACAGGGCGTCCGGCAGCGATCGGGTCACGAGCTTCTGCCAGCGGCTCCGCTTTCGGGTGCCAATCACGATCTGGGTCGCGTGCTCGCGACGGGCGACTTTGAGGATCTCCTCGACAAAATCATTGCCGATGACGCGGCGCGTTTCCGCGCCCAGCTGTTCGGCGAGCCGGAAGAGCGTCTCGATACGCTGCAGCCGTTCGGGCGTCTCGACCTCCCGGTCGGCGCGCTCGATCGACACTACCAGCCAGGGCGCGTTGAGGCCCGCGGCTAGACGGCTTGCGACCCGCACGACCTTTTCCGAGAGCGCGTCCGAACCGACGCAGACGAGCAGCCGTTCGCCCGTCGCCCAGGGGCCGTCGATGGCGTTCTGCTTGAGATAATCGACCATCTGGTCGTCGACACGGTCGGCGGTACGGCGGAGCGCCAGTTCCCGCAGCGCCGTCAGGTTTCCGAGGCGGAAGAAACGGTCGACGGCGCGGTTGGCGCTTTCAGGCAGGTAGACCTTGCCGTCCTTCAAGCGCTCGATGAGTTCAGACGGGGCGAGATCGACCAGCAAAACCTCGTCGGCGCGCTTGAGCACGACGTCGGGCACCCGTTCGCGCACGGTGACGCCGGTGATCTGAGCGACGAGATCGGCGAGGCTTTCGAGATGCTGGATGTTCAACGCCGTCCAGACGTCGATGCCGGCTGCAATCAGTTCCTCGATGTCCTGGTAGCGTTTGGGATGGCGGCTTTCTTCCGGGTTGGAGTGGGCGAGCTCGTCGACGATGATGATCCGCGGCCGGCGTGCAAGGGCCACGTCGAGATCGAATTCCTCCAGCATTCGTCCGCGATGGGCCACACGCCGGCGCGGCAGGATCTCGAGCCCGTCGAGCAGGTCCGCCGTTTCGCTGCGCCCATGGGTTTCGACCAGGCCGACAACGACGTCGCTGCCATCGGCATTGAGCCGCCGGGCACGCGACAGCATTGCATAGGTCTTGCCGACGCCAGGGGCGGCGCCCAAAAAAACAGTAAGCTTGCCCCGGCGGTCTTTCTCCGCCAGGGCAAGCAATGCATCGGGATCGGGACGCCTTTCGTCCCTGCGGTCGTCATCCGCCATCAGGTTTTCACCAGTCCTGAGCGTCGAGCGCCAGGTTGAGCTCTAGCACATTCACACGGGCTTCGCCGATAACGCCGAAGTCGGGTTTTTCGGTCGCCTGCTCGACAAGGGCAGCGACGGCCGAGGGTTGAAGTCCCCTCGCCTGTGCGACACGGGCCACCTGCGCCTCCGCAAAGGCGGGCGAGACATGCGGGTCGAGGCCGGAACCCGAGGTCGTGACGGCATCGCCCGGAACCGGCTGTGTAATGCCGGCTCCTGCCAGCCTTCCGACATCGGCAGTCACACGATCCTTCAGCTTGACCGAGGTCGTGCCGAGGTTCGAGCCGGAGGATGCCCCGGCGTTGTAGGCGTCGGGGCCGGTCGCGGAGGGGCGCGGCCAGAAGTAGCGGTCGGAGGTGAAGGCCTGGCCGATCAAGGTCGAACCGACGACCTTGCCGTCCCGCTCGATCAAGCTGCCATTGGATTTGGCCGGCATGACAGCCTGGGCGACGCTGGTGATGGAAAGCGGAAAGGCAAGGCCGAGGAGAGCAGTGAAGACGACGACCAGGGTGAGGGCGGGTCTGAGTTGGTTGAGCATGATTACACCAGATGGAGAGCGCTGACGGCGATGTCGATGACCTTGATCCCGGCAAACGGCAGGATGAGACCGCCGACGCCATAGACCAGCAGGTTTCGACGCAGAAGCGATGCGGCACCCGCCGGGCGATAGGTCACCCCCTTCAGGGCAAGCGGAATGAGTGCCACGATGATCAGCGCATTGAAGATGACGGCCGACAGGATGGCTGATTGCGGCGATGCGAGGCCCATGACGTTGAGGGCTTCAAGGGCGGGATAGGTCGCGACGAACAGCGCCGGGATGATGGCGAAGTATTTGGCCACATCATTGGCGATCGAGAAGGTGGTGAGCGAGCCACGCGTCATCAGGAGCTGCTTACCGATCTCGACGATTTCGATCAGCTTGGTCGGGCTGGAATCGAGATCCACCATGTTGGCGGCCTCGCGGGCGGCTTGGGTGCCGGTCTGCATGGCGACCCCGACATCGGCCTGGGCAAGGGCCGGCGCATCGTTGGTGCCGTCGCCGCACATGGCGATGAGACGGCCGCCCTGCTGCTCGCGCCTGATATAGGCGAGCTTGTCCTCCGGAGTTGCCTGGGCGAGGAAATCGTCGACGCCGGCTTCCGATGCGATGGCCGCGGCCGTGACCGGATTGTCGCCCGTCACCATGACCGTGCGGATGCCCATGGCGCGGAGTGCGGCGAAGCGTTCCTTGATGCCGGGCTTCACCACGTCCTTGAGGTGGATGACGCCGAGCAGGCGGTCGCCATCGGCGACACCTAGCGGCGTACCGCCGGTACGGGCAACCTGATCGACGGCGCGGCGAAATTCGGCCGGTGCATCCTGTTCCGTCAGGCCGGCGAATTTCAGCACCGCATCAACGGCGCCCTTGCGCAGGCGGCGCTGACCGATATCGACGCCCGAGAGACGGGTTTCGGCGGTAAAGCCGATCACGGCATCAAACTCGGCCTTCGGCATGGGCACGCCGAACTCGCCGGTGGCGAGTGCCACCACCGAGCGCCCTTCCGGGGTCTCGTCCGAGAGCGAGGCGATGAGTGCGGCTTCGGCCAGTTGCGTCGGGGTAACACCTGGCGGCGCGAGGAAGTCGCTGGCCATGCGGTTGCCGAAGGTGATGGTGCCTGTCTTGTCCAGGAGCAGCGTGTCGACGTCGCCGGCGGCCTCGACCGCGCGGCCGGAGGTGGCGATCACGTTAAAGCGCACCAGGCGATCCATGCCGGCAATGCCGATGGCAGACAACAGGCCGCCGATCGTGGTCGGGATCAGCGTGACCAGCAGGGCTGCCAGCACCGTGACCGACAGCACCGTGCCGGAATAGCCGGCAAGACCCCAAATGGCGACGCAGACGAAGAGGAAGATCAGCGTCAAGCCCGAGAGCAGGATCGACAGCGCGATCTCGTTGGGCGTCTTCTGGCGCTGGGCGCCTTCGATCAGCGCGATCATGCGATCGACGAAGGAGGAGCCGGGTTGGACGGTGATCTTGACCTTGATCTCGTCGGAGAGCACCTGCGTGCCGCCGGTGACGGCCGAACGGTCCCCACCGGATTCGCGAATGACCGGAGCGGATTCACCGGTGATGGCGCTTTCGTTGACCGAGGCGACACCCTCGATCACTTGGCCATCGCCTGGGATCAGTTCGCCGGCCGCGACCAGCACAATATCGCCGACCATGAGGCTGGAGGCCGCAATCGTCTCCGTTTTTCCATTGGCGCCAAGCCGGCGGGCAACGAGTTCGGATTTGGTCTTTTTCAGGCTGTCGGCTTGGGCGCGGCCCCGGCCTTCCGCCACCGCTTCGGCGAAGGTGGCGAAAAGCACCGTGGACCAGAGCCAGGCGGCGATCTGGCCGGAGAAGCCGGCCTCACCGGGGTTCACAGTGAGGTCGCGGATGAAGAGGATGGTCACAATGACGGCGACGATCTCGGTGACGAAGATGACCGGGTTGCGCATGAGTTGGCGCGGATCGAGCTTGACGACGGCATCGCGCATCGCCGGATACAAGATCGCCGGGTCGAGAAGACCGGAGGCTTTATGGTCTTTTGACATGATGGGTCCTTTAGAAGGTCTGGCCGGCAAGCATGGCGAAGTGTTCGACGATCGGGCCGAGCACCAGCGCGGGCAGAAACTGCAGGCCGCCGAGAATGAGGATGATGCCGATGAGCAGGCCGACGAAGAGCGGACCATCCGTTGGGAAGGTGCCAGCGGAGGCCGGCGACTTCACCTTGGCGGCTAGCGATCCGGCGATCGCCATGACCGGTACGACATAGGCGAAGCGGCCGAGCAGCATGGCGAGCCCAAGCGCCGTGTTGTACCAGACCGTGTTGCCGGTGAGGCCGCCGAAGGCCGAGCCGTTATTGCCGGCGGTCGAGGTATAGGCATACAGGATTTCCGAGAGGCCGTGCGGGCCTGCCGTGCCGATGCTCGCCACCGCGAAGGGCAGCATGGCCGAAACGGCGGTGAAGCCGAGAATGACCAGCGGCAGGATGAGCACGGCCAGCATGGCGAATTTCATCTCGCGGCCCTCGATCTTCTTGCCAAGGAATTCCGGCGTGCGTCCGACCATCAGGCCAGCGACGAAGACGGAGAGCAAGGCGAAGACCAGCATGCCGTAAAGCCCGGAACCGACACCACCCGGCAGCACTTCGCCAAGTTGCATAAGGAACATCGGCACGAGACCGCCGATCCCCGTAAACGAGCCGTGCATACTATTGACGCCACCATCCGAAAGGCCGGTGGTCACGGCCGCATAGAGTGCCGTCATGGCTTGGCCGAAGCGGACTTCCTTGCCTTCCATGTTGCCGAGTGTGGGATCAACGCCGATCGCCGTCAGGATGGTATTGCCCTGGGACTCTGCCCAGTAGGTCAAGCCGACGCCTGCGATCAGGAGGATCGCCATGGCCGAGATCAGCGCCCAGCCCTGCTTGCGGTTTCCGACCATCTGGCCGAACGAATAGACGAGAGCCGCCGAGATCGACAGCATGGCGAAGATGTTGAGGTAATTCGACCAAGCGGTCGGGTTCTCGAAGGGATGCGCGGCATTGACGTTGAAGAAGCCGCCGCCATTGGTGCCGAGCTGCTTGATCGCTTCCTGAGACGCGACGGGGCCGAGCGAGATCACCTGATTGGCGCCTTCCAGGGTGGTGGCCGTCACCGAGGCATCTAGCGTCTGAGGCAGGCCCATGGCGACGAAGGCAAGTGCGACGACGATGGCGAGCGGCAGCAGCACGTAGAGCGTGGCCCGCGTCATGTCGACCCAGAAATTGCCGAGCGTCGCAACCTTGGAGCGGGCAAGCGCGCGGGTGATGGCGACGGCAAGCGCCATGCCGGTTGCAGCCGATAGGAAATTCTGTACGGTGAGGCCGGCCATCTGGGAGAAGTGGCTGAGCGTGGTTTCGCCGCCGTAGTTCTGCCAGTTGGTGTTGGTGACGAACGAGACTGCCGTGTTGAAGGCGAGATCGGCCGGGACGCCGGGAAAGCCTTGAGGGTTCAATGGCAGATAGGCCTGCAGCCGCAGCATGGCGTAGAGCGCCAGGAAGCCGACGAGCGAAAACGCGAGCATGGCGAAGGTGTAGCCGAGCCAGCTCTGCTCCTTCTCGGGGTTAATGCCGCTCACGCGGTAAAGGTCGCGCTCGACACGCCCGAGCACGGGGGACAGGAAGATCCGCTCACCGGAAAATACCCGCGCCATGTAGAGGCCGAGGGGCTTGATAACGAGAAGGACGGCGAGGAAGAGGAGGCTGATCTGCAGCCATCCAATAAGAGTCATGGCTCTACTCCCGATCAGAAACGCTCGGGACGCAGCAGCGTCACGACGAGATAGATGCCAAGGGCAGCGGCGACGAAGAGGCCGAAGAGGGGCTCAAGCATTTGCATTGCCCTCACAGCCTGGCGAGCGCGCGGGCATACAGTGCCAGCACGACAAGCGTACTAGAGCCTAGCGCGATAAAAAGTAGGTCGGACATGTCCGGGTCTCCTGTTGATACAGGAGAAGTATTAGGTCCGCTTCGGGTAAGGCTTCGATTGGGAAGACGTGGGAGGAGAATAAAGAAAAGATAAAGATGCATCTGGACGGCAGATTATCGCCACAGCAGCGGGCAGTGTCTTGTGCCGTTGGAGCCAATGTCTCCTTATGGGGGCGATGCTATTGCCAGAAGGACCGAAATGGGGCGCGAAGCGGTCGTAGCCTCGCTCTTGAAGGGATCAGAACCGGCGACCCGTTAATTCAATCCTGCACTCGATGGGAACCGAGCATCAAACCGGATGCCAACTCATTGAAATGACGCGTCACTAGCGGAGGCTTCCGCCGTGGTTTTGGGTAGCTCATGCGGACCGCCGCAGTACAACACTCAGTATATGGATAGAAACACGAACAGGCGCCGCGCGGACCGTGGCGCCTGTTCGTCATCTGCAAGCCTATGCAATCAATGCGCTTTCATCTCACTGACGATCTGTTGTGGCGTCAGCGACGAAGGATAGTAAGTGGGCCAGTTGGTCACTTCATCCAGGAGGGCAGCCCGATCATCGCCCCAGTAGAGGTGGTAGTGGTCAGCCTTCTCCGGCGCGATCTTGTGGTCGCTGAACTGAATGAACTGCGGTGCTTCGGCATCGCCATCAGTCTTTTTGAAGATGAACCGAACGCCGCGGTTACCCTTCTTGTAAGTCAGGGTTTCCCTGCCGTCATAGGCATAGCTGCCCTTCATCGGCTCGCCGTTCTTGTAGAAGGTTACGACGTCGCCCTCGATGGTGATGCGCTCAACATCTGTCTTGTAACCGACTTCGTATTCGGCACGAATGTCTTCCACGCTTGCCGTGCCCTTTTCCGCCTTGTGCTCCCAAACCGGCTCAAGTGTTCCATCCTGAAGATAAGGGTATACTGACTGCCAGTCGCCGGCATAATCGGAGAGTGGGCGATCCTTTATCTGGCTGTCCTCGAAGTAACCCGCGTAGACTTGCGGGTCGCCGTGGCTGTGTGCGTGTTCATGGTTTTCGTGGTCGTGGTCATGGCCCGCGTGGTCATGCTCCTCGCCCTCGTGGACCTTGCCGCTGCCGCCGGCTACGGCGATGTTGTAAGGCTTGCCTTCAACCTCGACCGTACCGACCTCCTTGAGCTCATCCTTGGCGATGCGACGGACCAAGCCGGCGTTCGGATCGCTCATGACAATTTCATCGCCTGCCATTGCTATGCGCGGGCGCGGATCGTTCCAGTGACCATCCATGGAATAGGGTTCAGTCACCTTGGCACTCTTGGACAGCTTGCCATCTAGAACGTCGATCTGATGCAGGGATCCATCTTCGGTGAGGACATAGCCGAAGCGGGCATTGGCTGGGTCTAGCGCAAAATCAACGCGCCTGAACGGCAATTCAATGTACCGGAAATGCGGCTCATCGACGGGATCGACGACAACCAGACCTTTGGCGCCGTAGTTGCCGAGAAAGACCTGCATGCTTTTGGCGCCCAGCAATGTACCCGTGGTCTCACCGCTCGGCAGTTCTGCGGCGTAAGTCAGCATTTTCGTGACGGGGCCATCCTTGCCCGCAGTTACAGTCAAGATGCCTTCCTTGCATCCTGCCGCGAGGTACGCGCCCGAAAAAGCCTCGCCGTGAATGCCGGTGCAGGTGGCGATATCACCAACCGGTGTGCCATCTTCATTGACTGCGCGCAGTCCAACACGCGTGGGAGCGGCATCGCCCTCTACCGGGGCATCGGATGCTACGGTGGTGACCCAACCATTGCCAACCGGAGCCACAAAGCCGTGATGAGCCCGTGCCTGCTTCAGTTGCTTAGACTCGATCTCGTTGTGAGCAAGCTCATGCGCCTCGACGATTTCGGCATAACCGCCCTTGTCGAAGTTGATGACGATCTTGCCGTCATGATCGATGACGTGGAAGGGGCGCGGGCCGGTCAGCGCCTTGTCGACGGCTGCCGGATTTTCGATCTCGATATCGGAATGGTCGCCGTGAGAATGTAGGGAGATACCGCTGTTGATGAAGTTTACGGCGTCGTCGTCTGATTGGACCGAAACGATAGCCGCACCTTCGTTCACGCTGTAGAGCTTGTTTTGTCCCTTCGTCTCGAACGTCCAGCGGTTTTCCGGTTTGTTGAGATCGAATGCTGTGACCTTCCCTGCTTCATGATCACCGACGAACACGCGGTATAGCGTGACGTCTTCGGCGTCCTCGTCGGCAAATGCCACGGGGCCGATGAAGGCCGCCGATAGTGCAAGGGCGGAAACGCCCCGGACCAGTCGTTTCATATCCATCTCTCCTTTATGATATAACTTAACATTAACAGCGCAGCTTTCGCCGCCTGATCTTGGACGCTCAGCCTTTGTTGATGCCTGAGACGAGAGTTTCGACGTTGTAGCGCATCATGTCGATGTAAGTCGGTGCGGTACCATCGGCCGGGGATAGCGCGTCCGAATAAAGCGTTCCGCCAATCTTCAATCCGGCCTCGGAAGCGATCTGCTCGACCAGACGGCTGTCGGAGATGTTTTCCGCGAAAACGGCAGCAGCGCGTTTTTCGCGGATCTCGCGGATCAAGGAGGCAACGTCGGCTGCCGATGCCTCGGATTCGGTTGAAACGCCCTGCGGCGACAGGAAGGAAATGCCGTAATCCCGCTCGAAATAACGGAAGGCATTGTGCGCCACGACGGCCACGCGTTGATCCTGGGGGATCGTGCCGATCTGCGCCTTGATGTCGGCATCGAGTTCGGTCAGCTTTTCGATATAGGCGGTCGCATTCGTTTTATAGGCTTCGCATCCGCCGGCGTCGGCAGAGCAGAACGCTTTCTGAATGTTCTGGACGTATGTTTTGACATTGCCGACCGATTGCCATGCATGCGGATCATTCGGTGTGGCATGAAAAACCGCCTTGCCGTCAACGAAGTGGTAATGGCCACCGGTCGGGTCGTTGAGGATGTTGATGCCATCGGTGACGGTGGTAATCGGCGCATCAGCCTGGCTTGCCTCAATCAGACGCTCCATGAACCCTTCAAGCAGCAGGCCGTTGACGAGGACCACGTCGGCACGGGCCAGAGCCATGGCATCGGCGGGGCGCGGCTCGTAGACATGCGCATCGCCATCTGGGCCGACCAGTGTTCTGAGCTCGATGTGATCACCGCCAACCTGCTTGGCCAGATCACCGATGATCGAGAAGCTGGCAACAACAGACAGTTTTTTGTCTTGAGCAAAGGCTGGCGTGCCGAACGCACTAAGCGAGGCTGCGATGAGACCGGTAAGGAGGAGCGTCCGTTTCTTCATGGGTGTTTCCAACAGCAGTTTGAGATCAGGCGGTCCGGTGAATGGATCGCGGAAGTCGCGACAGAAGCAGGCCGCGCGGGCTTGCAACCACGGAGACAAAATAGATGGCACCTGCGGACAGGATGATGGCCGGGCCTGACGGCAGCGATGCGTGATAGGACAAGAGCAGGCCTGACACCGACGAGACCAGGCCGATGACGGTTGCCAGCAGGCACATCGTTGAGACACGCTGCAACCAGAACCGGGCGGCGGCCGCCGGCAGAACCATTAGACCGACCGACAGCAGGGTTCCGAGTGCCTGGAAGCCGGCCACCAGATTGATGACGACAAGGCCAAGAAAAATGAAGTGCACCGGCGAGCCAAGGCGGGAGACTGAGCGCAGGAACAGCGGATCCAAGCATTCGGCCACCAGCGCGCGCCAGAACAGCGCCAGCAGAACGAGCGTGGCGGCAGACACAAGCGCGATCAAGGTCAGCGCATCGTTGTTCAACGCCAACACGGTCCCGAACAGGACATGCATCAGATCGACGCTCGACCCGCGCAGGGACACCATCAGTACCCCAAGTGACAGCGAGATCAAATAGAAGGCGGCCATCGAGGCATCTTCCTTCTGGATGGTGAGACGCGCGACCGCCCCTGCCCCGAGAGCCACGAAGATCCCGGCGATCAGACCGCCAATCGTCATCGGCACGATCTGCAGACCGTACATGAGGAAGCCGGCAGCAGCGCCCGGCAGGATGGCATGCGCCATCGCATCCCCAGTCAGGCTCATGCGGCGCAGCATCAGAAATACGCCAGCCGGGCAGGCACTCAGCGACAGCATCAGCGCGCCGCCAGTGCCCTTTGCATGAACGCGAATTCGGTGAAGGGGAGGATCAGAACGTCGCAGAGCATGGTCATGATTTAGCCCCCGCCCGCCACGCGCTGAACGGTGACCGACGACACCGCGGCATGTTGGTGATCGTGGTGATGGTGTTGATCGTAGACATGCCCCGTCGGCTGGCACCAGGGGGCGCTCTCGTCCCAAGCCTCGTGGTAGTGCCGTGCTCGCAGAAGGTTTTCGGCGGACAGGGTCTGGTGCACGTCGCCCCACGCGACCGGCTGCCGCGCCAGCAGCAACGCTTCGGGAAAATGCTCGCGCACCAGATCAAGATCGTGAACAACGACCATCACCGTGCGGTTCTCGCCATGCCAGCTTTTGATCAGCGCCACCAGATCGGTAACCGTGCGCGCATCAACGGCATTGAACGGCTCGTCGAGAAGGATCAGATCGGCATCCTGAACAAGAACTCTGGCAAACAGCGCGCGTTGCATCTGTCCGCCTGATAATGTGTCAATCGGGCGGTTTTCAAATCCTCTGAGCCCGACTGCCATCAGCGCGTTGGTAACGGCCTGTCGATCCTCGGCCCGGTGACGCCCGAGAAGACCACGACGCGGCCAAAGGCCAAGCGACACCAGATCTATGACACGCGCGGGAAAGGAGCGGTCCAGCTCCGACTGCTGCGGCAGATAAGCAAGACGAGTGCCCGCAGCCACCGAGCAGGATCCATCCATGGGCCGCAACAGTCCAACAATGCCCTTCATCAGGGTCGACTTGCCCGATCCATTTCCACCAACGACAGCGACGAGACCGCCCTTGCGCACAGCTCCGGTCAGGTGGTGCACGGCGGGATGCCGATTATACCCGAGCGTCAAGTCGCTGAATGTCAGGCAGGCTTCTTGCATTTTTGACCCTCGGTGAACGCTCATCGCGTTCCGTGGATTTTGATAGCGACTGCTTAGGTAACGTTATTACATTCGTCAATATGAAATGTAACGGTATAACAGATCGGTTGCTTCATTGGGTCTTCAAGACGGGAAAAAATCCTCCTGCAGAAGCCGCACCGCCAATCTCCTTGACCGGCAATCTGGACTGAAAAAGATGATCGGGGGAAGCACGCCTTGGCGCCGTGCGGTGGGACTGAAGCGACATCAGCGGGTCGACGACACGTCTGTGCTGAGGGCTTGGCCGATATCTTCTTTGGTGACTTCCAATATCGCCTTGTGGATCGAAACCTGGACCGTCTGATCTCTGAACATCATCAGCACGACCGTTTCCTTCGGCGGGCATCCGGGCACGTGGCAGGCAAGTTCGTTGACGGAAACCACGGCGTCTTCTGGAAGTCTGAAGACCTCGCGTGCCCATGCCTTGATCTCACGCGTTCTGCCGAGCAGACCGCCGGAGCCGCGTGAAAGCGGGTTGATGAAGGAGCCGGTCACATCACCCTCCGATGCTTGCGCGCCGACCGTGGCGCCAGGACTTCGAACAGATCCCGGATCTGTTTGATCGGCATGTCCTGCCCAATCAATACTACTCTGCTGCTGCGATCGCCGTCCGGCCAGCGCTCCAGCCGCTGGAGCGGATGGAGCCTGTGCTGGACCGCGTGAGCAACGAGTGGACGTTCCAGATCGTCGCTGAGGGCGAAAATGCCCTTCATGCGAAGAAGACCTGAACTGATATTGGTTGTCACGATGTGGAGGAAGGTTTCCACCGCCTGTGGAGACAGGGGCACCTCATGAGTCAAGCTGATGGCCTCGACGTCATCGCCGTGCCTGTTCGGGTCGTGCGTATGATCTGGATGCTGTCGAAGGGCTTCCATCGCCAGCCATCCCTCTACGTCATCAGCCTTGCCGGAGATCGCATAGTTGCCCTGCCCGAACATCGCCGGGAGATAGAACTCCTGCCCGTGACGATCATGGTAGCGAGCCGACGGATTGAGCAGGCGAAGCTCGGTCGGCCAGTCATGGCTCCTCTCCGCCAGATCAGTCTTGGTCAGGATGACATGATCGGCGAACGCAAGCTGCTTCCACCCCTCCAGGAAACTGTCGAGCGTAGCCCGCCCGTTCAAGACATCGAAGGCGGTGACGACGCTCGCCAGGTGAAAGTGCCGCGCAACGACATGGTCCCGAAGTCCCATTGCGGGTGCGCCTCCAGGTATGATGCTGTTGATGATCGGGGCTGGATCGGCAAGTCCCGTGGTCTCGATGACAACCCGCAAGACGGGAGGCACTTCGCCCCGCAGCAACGCCTCGTGCAGGTCGAACAGAGACACGCGGATGTCGCTGGTCGCGGTGCAGCAGATGCAGCCGGTCGTCGTTTTGAAGTAGCGTTCCGAGCCGGTGTGAACCAGATTGTGATCAATGGGGACCGTCCCGAACTCGTTGATGATCACCGCAGTGCTCGCCATGCTCGGGTCAGCCAGGATCTCGTTGAGCAGAGTCGTCTTTCCCGAGCCGAGAAATCCGGTCAGCACTGTCACCGGTACTGAATCGTAGAGACGCCTCACTTCAGGCTCCTCGATAGTTTTGCGCGCATCCTTGCGCCGCTTGAAAAGACGGCCGATCATTCGCAAACCTGCGCTCCATCGTCTTGTGCGAAAGAAGCAAGCTCGAGCTCTGCCGGGCAGAGCAGCCGATCAGAGGCCACGAAAATCAATTTGCGAGGAAGAAACTCTCCCATTTTGAGATAATCCTCGCACATCACATCCTCGGGTGTTGACAGCGTCTGCTTAGGTAATGTTATTACGTTCGTCAACTAAAACGTTACGGTATAACATCTACAAGCGGCATCACCGCCGCTATGGAGCGGCCCATGTCACAGCAGCCAATTGCACCCACCCCTGTCACGGTTCTGACCGGCTATCTCGGTGCGGGAAAAATCACGCTCCTGAACCGCATCCTGACGGAGCCGCACGGGAAAAAGTTTGCTGTGATCGTCAACGAATTTGGCGAGGTGGGCATCGACAACGATCTGATCGTTGAGTCCGACGAAGACGTGTTCGAAATGAACAACGGCTGCATCTGCTGCACGGTGCGCGGCGACCTGATCCGCATTATCGAAGGGCTGATGCGCCGCCGCGATCGCTTCGACGGCATCCTCATCGAGACCACGGGGCTTGCCGATCCGGCGCCGGTGGCGCAGACGTTCTTCGTTGATGAAGACGTTCGCGCAAAGACGCGTCTCGACTCCATCATCACCGTCGTGGATGCCAAGCACCTTCTCGGCGAGATCGATCAGGCGCATGAAGCGCAAGAGCAGTTGGCGTTTGCCGACACGATTATCCTCAACAAGACCGATCTGGTGAACGATGCCGAGCTGGCGGCCGTTGAGGACCGCATCCGGCGCATCAACCCTGCAGCCAGCATCATCAGGTCCGAGCGCTGCAATGTCGAAATTGCCAGCCTGCTGGACCGCCAAGCATTCGATCTGGATCGTATCCTCGAAGTGGAGCCGGACTTCCTGGATGAGGAGCACGACCATGAGCATGACGATCACGTCACCAGCTTCTCACTCGTCGAGCGTCAGCCGATGGATCCAAAGAGGTTCCTGAACTGGTTGCAAGACACGGTGCAGGCCTTTGGACTGGATATGCTGCGAATGAAGGGCATAATCTCTTTTGACGGAGACGATGATCGTTTTGTTGTCCAGGCGGTCCATATGCTCCTAGAGGGCGATCACCAGCGCCCATGGAAGCAGAACGAAGAGCGGATCACGCGGCTTGTCTTCATTGGCCGTAACTTGCCCAGAGACATCATCAGCGACGGGTTCCAGAAATGCCGCGCTGTTCGACAGGCCGCTGAGTAGGTCCAGGATGCTTCGCCCAAGATGACGAACGCACTGAGACAGGACGGCGAGAATTCATGATGCAGTATGCAGCCCACATAGATGACCCGAAGTTGACGAAGAACCAGAGCCTGGTGCTTTCGGTGCTGCAGTCGTCCGATCAGCCGCTGAGTGCATATACCATCCTCGACCGTTTGCGCGACGATGGCCTGAAAGCGCCGCTTCAAATCTACCGAGCCCTCGATAAGCTGCTGGAGGCCGGTCGTATTCATCGACTTGAGAGCATGAATGCCTTTGTCGTCTGCTGTCATTCAAAGCACGGACAGATCCACCCGCGGATCACCGCTTTCGAGATCTGCGAGGGCTGCGGCAAGGTCAACGAGTTCCATGATTCCAGAATCGAAGATGCCTTGACTCGGCATGCGAGAGGCAGCGGCTTCAAGATCCGGGCCACCACCATCGAAGTTCACGGCCTCTGCGGCGACTGCCGCTAACGACCTATCACAAAGCGGGCCCAATGGCCTGCCTTACTAAAACGAATTGTTATGTTATATCATTTGGAGACAACAATGGATAAGCTTCTGGTCACCGTTCTGTCCGGCTTCCTTGGTGCAGGCAAGACCACACTCCTCAACCACATCCTTT
The DNA here is from genome assembly GCF_023223505.1 of Neorhizobium turbinariae. Taxonomy (NCBI): domain Bacteria; kingdom Pseudomonadati; phylum Pseudomonadota; class Alphaproteobacteria; order Hyphomicrobiales; family Rhizobiaceae; genus Neorhizobium; species Neorhizobium turbinariae. The sequence goes on along the minus strand of NZ_JALPRY010000025.1, from coordinate 32,258 downwards.
CTAATCGCGAGGGAATGCGCGTCGCGCTCATCGTGAACGATATGAGCGAGGTTAATATCGACGCCGCGTTGATCAGGGACGGTGGCGCCAATCTGTCACGCACCCAGGAACAACTGGTCGAGATGACGAATGGCTGCATCTGCTGTACGCTGCGGGACGACCTTTTGAACGAGGTCCGGGCGCTCGCAGAACAGGGCCGCTTTGACTATCTGTTGATCGAGTCTACGGGGATCGCGGAGCCGCTGCCCGTTGCGGCGACCTTCGACTTTCGCGACGAGAATGGGCGAAGCCTTTCTGATGTTTCGAAGCTCGACACGATGGTTACCGTTGTCGATGCGGCAAACCTTTTGAAGGACTACAGCTCAGCCGATTTTCTTGCAGATCGGGGCGAGACGGCCGGCGACGGCGACAACAGGACGCTGGTCGATCTGCTCGTAGAACAGATCGAGTTCGCTGACGTGGTCATCCTCAACAAGATCAGCGCCGCCTCACCGGCCGAACGCGATGCTGCGCGCAAAATCATCATCAGCCTCAACCCGAGTGCCAAGCTTATCGAAGCCGATTGGGGAAAGGTGGACCTGAAGGAGGTGCTGGGCACCGGTCGTTTCGACTTTGCCAAAGCAGAGACCAAGCCGCTGTGGTTCAAGGAACTGCATGGTTTCAAGGACCATGTCCCGGAGACCGAAGAATATGGCATTCGCTCCTTCGTCTATCGCGCCAAGAAGCCGTTCGATCCGTTGAAGTTCCAAGCCTTCATCGATCGCTCCTGGCCGGGCGTCGTGCGAGCAAAGGGCTTCTTCTGGCTGGCGACGCGGCCCGATTATGTTGGCGAAATGAGTCAGGCAGGCGCGCTCGTGCGCACCCAGAAGATGGGTCGCTGGTGGACATCCGTGGCGAGAGAGCAGTGGCCGCGCGATCCGGGCTTCATTGACATGATGAAGCCCTATCTTGATCCGGTCTGGGGAGACCGTCGCCAGGAAATCGTCTTCATTGGTGCAGACCCGATGGACGAGGCGAAAATCCGTAGCGAGCTGAATGCCTGCCTGATCGACAGCCCGGTCTTCCTGCCAGAGCTATGGCGAAATCTGCCGGATCCTTTCGCTTCGTGGGAGCAGCGCGCCGCCTGACCTTGAGAGGAGCGGGCAAACGTTGACAGCCGTTGGGGACATTGTAGGTTGGGCAGGTCAAGGTTCTTCCGTCGGTGACGGAAGCTAAGAGGGAATCCGGTGCGATACCGGAGCTGTCCCGCAACTGTGAGCGGTGAGCCGTTCGCCCATTATGTCACTGGCACAAAAGCCGGGAAGACGGGCGACAGGCTTTGACCCGCGAGCCAGGAGACCTGCCTGACGAAAGAGAATTCCGTGGTCGGGGTGTGCCACAGGAATGACGACGTAGCTGCTTCCGAAGATTCGGAACCTGCTTTGCCGCCATTTTTGCTGCCTCCTCGGATGTTTGAGAGTGAGGCATTGAGCAACAAAATCCGTCCTGCCAACGGCACACGCAAGAGCGCGATCTTGCTGATTGCCAAATCGGCCTTCGCTGCCTCGCCGCACCGCGCGATGCAGCGCATGACTGATCTGGTCGCATCCTCGCAGTCGGGAACCCTTGTTCGCTTCGCCTTCACCGAGCAGGGCACGCCATCCCTCCATGAAGCCCTGAGCGCGTTGTTGGATGAGGAAGTCGACGAGATCTTTATCGTTCCGCTCGTCCTGCCTATGGAGCCGAGCTTCCACATCTGGCTGAAGAAATCGCTGACGCGATGGAAGAGCTCAGACGACCGGCCCTGGCCAGTTCTTTCCATTGCAAGGGACATCGCGTCCAGCGCGTTAATGGGGCAACTGCTGAACGATCTTCTGGCAACAGCGGATGAACTTCAGGTTCCCGCTCCTCACCCGCCTCCCCTCGAAGGCTCCTTGGTTCCTGCCCAAAAGCGTCGGGTGCTGGTCTGCGAAGGTGGAGCCTGCAACTTAGCCGGCGCAGACGCCATCTGGGGGCATCTGCGCAACCAGCAGGAACGCCTAAAGCTGCGCGTTATCGGCGATGGCACCATGACCGCCAAGTCCACCTGCCTTGGCCCCTGCAATTTGGCACCCGTTCTGCAGGTTTTTCCTGAGGGCACTTATTACGGCGGCGTCACCGAGCAAGCGGTGAACCGGATCATAACCGAACACCTGCTCGCCGGCCAGGTCGTCGAGGACTTCGCCTACCACCCAACAGGCCGCAAGCAGCGGCTTCGCAACCCATCGCTAACGAGCTGACGAGACCAGATTGCTTCAACATCCACTCGACATCGCGCAAAGAACAGTCAGATGGGGCGCTCAATCCCTTGACCCTTCCTGCACTTCGGGGATGCCACAGTGATGGATCGCGTTGCACCTACGACTGCTGCGGCAATGGCGGACCATTGGAATTCCCGTGCCTGGAGGTTCGACGGGGCGGCCTCGCACCGGCGCGATGCGGATGCATGGCGAACAGTCTTCAACGCAGCCCTGGGAGGGGCTCCGCTGGACGTCTTGGATCTTGGCTGCGGAACGGGAGCATGCGCGCTTTTAGCAGGCAGCCTTGGCCACCGGGTGACCGCAGTCGATGGATCAGCGGAGATGCTAGCTCATGCAAAAGCAGCAGCCACCGAGGCTAATCTATCCATCGAGTTCATCAACGCCACGATGGATGAGGCGGCGCTACCCACGGCTAGCGCCGAAATCGTCACGCTGCGCAACGTCCTGTGGACCCTTGAGAACCCGTCTGCGGCACTTACCCTGGCACGCAAGCTTCTGCGGCCGGGCGGGATACTTCTTGTCTCGGATGGGCTGTGGTTTCGCCACCGTGTCAATAACAGTCGCGACGTCTTTGGCGCGCATCTCCCTTTTTACAATGGCGTCCCCGAGGACGACGCCCGCGGCCTATTGGCGGGAGCCGGTTTCAGCGCGGTCGAAAGCTGGCGCGACCTGATCCCCGGCAACCTCTATGGCGCCGCCTACGACGATCCCGAAAAGCCCATAGCCTTTTTTATTCTCACCGCAATTTCTCCGGAGTAACTTCATGCACCAGAAATTCTGGTTGGCCGCATTGGTCGCCGCAGTATTCGCATCACCCGTGTCTGCCCTTGCGCAGGACGAACTGCGAGTGGTCGAGCCGTTCCAGCTTCAAAGGCTTGATACGCAGACCGGCGGCTTTCAGCTTCGCGCCAATGGCGTGACCGAGACGCTGGTGCAGACAAATCCCGAGGCTGCTGTCTTGCCCGCGCTTGCGGAGCGCTGGGAGACATCGGAAAACGGGCTGAAGTGGACCTTTTACCTGCGCCCGGATGTCACTTTCCACGACGGTACCGCGATGACTCCAGAGGCGGTCGCCGCATCCTTCAAGGCGCTTCTCCCGAGCGGCAATCTCATCAAGAATGCAAAGATCACGGATGTCGTCTCCGGCGACGGGACCGTTACCTTCACGCTTGAGCAACCGTTCGCGCCCTTTCTCGCATACCTGCTAGACCCTGCCGTTCCCGTGCTCGCCCCCTCCTCCTTCGGCCAAGGCGGCGACGTCATCGGGATCGTCTCGACTGGGCCCTACCGCACCGAAAGTGCCGAACTGCCACAAGGTCTGAACCTCGTGCGGCACGATGCCTACTGGGGCGAGGTCGCGAAGATCGAGCGCGTTCGGGTCGACGGGGTGCCAAACCCGGAGACACGGGTAAACATCGCGCTTGCTGGAGAGGGCGATCTCGTGCTCGAGATCCCGACCACGGCAGTATCCCGCATCGACCGGTCGGGTGAAACGAGTATCGTCAAGGCGCCGGTCCCGCGCGTCGTAATGATGATGCTAAACGTCAAGAAACCTCAATTCGCTGACGTGGACGTCCGCCGCGCGCTCAGCCTTGCCGTTAACCGGGAAGCAATTGCACGCACCATCATGGGCAATGCCGAGCTTGCTGCCGCTCAGTATTTCCCGCCCGCAATGAAGGGCTGGCATTTTGCCGACTTCAAGCCGCAGAACTTCAACCTGGCGGAGGCGAACCGCATCCTCGACGAGCTTGGCTGGGTGCGCGGAGCGGACGGTATCCGGGAAAAGGACGGCATCAAGTTCGCGGGCATGATGCGGACCTTCCCGCAGCGCGCTTACCTGCCCGTGATCGCAGAGGCCCTTCAGGCGCAACTGAGAGAGATCGGTTTTGACCTGAGCATTCAGGTCGGGGAATCGAGCCTGATCCCCGAGGCGCAGAATGATGGCACGCTCGAGCTCGGGCTCGGAATCCGCACAATGATCTACCAGGTCCCGGATCCGGTTGCGCGCCTCACCACCGACTTCGCCAGCGATGCGCCAAGCACAGACGCCACAGGTGCGACGGGATGGAAAAGCGAAGCAATGCGCCAAGCCGTCGCCGCCTATAATCGCACGTCTGACCCGGCAGAGCGTCTACCCCTGCAGCGCCAGATGGCCGAGATCCTGCACGACGAACTGCCGGTCATCCCAATCACCTTCACCGATGAGAAATATGCCATCTCGGAGCGGCTCGAGGGGTTTGTCGCCGACCCGGTGATGCAGACCCGTCCCTTGAACCATCTGTCGTTCAAGGAATAAGCAATGCAGCTTGCGGTTCGTCATGCAATTCCGCGCGCTGTCCTGCGGCGCGTGCTACAGGCTTTCGCGGTCGCCCTGATCCTGGCCACGATCTGCTTCGCGCTTGTCCACGCGATCCCCGGCGACATGGCGCTCAGGATCGCCGTGGGCCGGCTGGGCGTTGAAAATACCTCGCCCGACGCCGTGGAGCAGATCCGCGACGCCGAGATGTTATCGCGGCCCTTACTTGCCCAGTATGGCGACTGGTTACGAGCGGTCCTCACGGGAGACATCGGACAATCGTTCGTATCCGGTCGACCCGTGGCGGAAGAGTTACTGGGGCCGAGCGGCTATACGCTGCGGCTTGCCGCGATTGCCTGGTTACTCTCCTACGCCTTCGCCTTGCCGCTTGGCATAGCGGCAGGCCTTGCTCCCAATGGGACACTGGACCGAGCGACCGCCCTTGCCGCAGCGGGTCTTTCCTCCCTGCCTACCTTCCTGATCGGGATCGCGCTCATCTCTGTCTTTGTGCTCTCGCTCGACTGGCTACCACCTGCTGGCTATCGGCGCCCGGAGCATCTGGTTCTTCCGGCTGTGACACTGGCGCTGGGTCTGATGGCGCCATCGATGCGCATAATCCGCAACGCTGTCGTTGAGGTGCAAGACGCGACCTACATGACCTATGCACGCATCCGTGGCTTCGGCAGGATCAAGGCATTCGCCCGGCACGGGCTGCGCAATGCCAGCGTTCCCATCGTCACATTCGCGGCGCTGCAATTCGCATACCTGATGGACGGCTTCCTCATTGTCGAAACCTTGTTCAACTATCCCGGTCTTGGAGATGCGATGGTGAGCGCCTTGCTTGCCCGAGACGTCCCCGTAGTCATGGGATCCGCCCTGCTGATAGGCACCAGTTATGCAGTCATCAACCTTCTGGCTGATCTCATCTGCATGTGGCTCGACCCCCGTCTTGTGTGCGAGAGCCATGGCAGTCGCTGATCAACGGTACTTGTGGATCATTTGCACGGCAGCCTTCTTGATTGTCTCCGTAACGGTCGCCGCCTGGCATCGCGATCCCTTGCATCAGGATCTCATGGTTGCGCTCGCGCCGCCGTCTCTACGGCTTCCACTTGGAACCGATCATCTTGGGCGGGATGTCTTAGCGCGCCTTATCCATGCTCTTCCGCGCTCCATTGGAATTGCAATGGCCGCAATGGCGGCTGCGGCCATAGTCGGGACATCTGCCGGGCTGGTCGCGGCAGCCTCCAACCGTTTCGTCGATGGAGCACTGATGCGGCTGACCGATCTAGCGCTCGCCTTTCCAGGACTGCTTCTTGCGATGGTTTTGGCGGGACTGATGGGCGGCGGTACTATGCCTGTCCTAATCGGCATCGCACTGGGGCAGTGGCCGCAATTCGCGCGTATGACGCGCAGTATAGCAGCGACCGTTTTAGCCGAAGCCCATATCGAGGCTTCGCGCCTCGCAGGTCTAGCGGAGTGGCGTATCCTGCTCCGACAGGTCATGCCTCGCGTTCTCAGCCAGACGTTTGCGCTTGCGGCGCTCGGGGTCGGTGGTGCGGTGCTGACGATTTCATCGCTCGGGTTTCTCGGACTTGGACTGCAGCCGCCAACGCCCGAATGGGGTGCGATGATCACGGAACTGCTGCCCTATATGGACGTGGCTCCGGTGCAGATCGCAGCACCTTGCGCCGCTCTCTTCCTGACCGTTCTTGCTTGTATGGCGGGGGGACGGCGACTTGCGGAGGCACGATGAGCCTCCCTGTGCTTCGCATCAGCGACATGTCGATCAAGGACAAGAGCGGTACCTTGCTGGTTGATCGCGTCTGCTTTTCGGTCGAGCGCGGCGGTGCCTACGTCCTCATCGGCGAAACAGGCAGCGGCAAGAGCCTCGTCACACAGGCCGTGCTTGGTCTCCTGCCGGCAGGCCTGGTTGTCAGTGGTCAGATCGAATTCGGTGTAGAACTGGTCGATCTTGCTGATCGGACTACCTTGAGGCGACATTGGACGCACCATCTGGCGCTGGTACCCCAGGAACCGCGCTCGGCGCTTGATCCCACCATGCGCGTGTTGCCGCAGATCGCGGGGATTGCCCAGCAAGCCCGTGCAAGGGCTGCAATGTCCAGCGTCAGCCTTCATCAGACGGTTGAGCGACACTATCCCTTCATGTTGTCGGGAGGTATGGCGCAGCGTGTGTTGGTAGCCGGTGCCTTGACGACGGATGCGCGTGTCATCATAGCCGACGAGCCAACCAAAGGTCTCGACGACGAGCGGGTCGAGGAAGCTGTCATGCACCTGCGCCAGATCCAGGATCATGGCCGTGCTGTCTTTGCCATCACTCACGATCTTCGGGTTGCGCAAGGCCTGGGCGGGCAACTGGGGGTGATGCGCGAAGGCAGACTGTTGGAACAGGGGCCAGTGGACAGTGTGGTTTCCGCTCCGCGCCATGCCTATACCCGCGCCTGGCTCGAGGCAGACCCTGCTCGATGGGATGCTCGTAAATCCAACAGCTCCTTTGATCTTGTCCTTAAGGCGGCCTCTCTCTCTTACCGTATTGGTAACCGCACGCTCTTCCAGGACTTGAGCCTGAACCTTCGCCAAGGGAGCATCACAGCCGTAACGGGGCCGAGTGGCAGCGGCAAGACTATGCTTTGCAACGTCCTACTGGGTCTCGCACGGCCTTCGGCGGGGAAGGTACGCTGGCGGGACGGCACGGATCCGCACCTTGTCCGCAAACCGCCCCTTCGTTCCCGGTATCAGAAGCTGCACCAGGATCCGGCCTCTGCATTTGTGCCGGGGCGCCTGCTGCGTACCCAGTTTGCTGACCTCCGCTCTGTCCTTCCACTTGGATATATGGAGCGCGACCTGCCGCCTTTGTTCGACCGTCTGGAACTTGCCCCCAGGCTGATCGACCGGAGACCGGAAGAAGTGTCGGGGGGACAGTTACAGCGCATTGCCATCGCGCGCGTCCTGCTCTTCAAGCCCCTTCTGCTGATAGCCGATGAGCCAACATCGCGGCTCGACCCTCTGGTCCAACGAGACGTGATGGAGCTGCTACGCGAGCTCGTTGATGAGCGAGGCATGAGCCTTCTGATCACCAGCCATGACCGCCGCCTGGTGCGTGCTGTGGCGCAGGAGGTGGTTCGATTGGACTGAGACCGGATATGGAGAGACCAGGTATCGCAGCCGGAACGGACTCGACGGTGCTGCTAAAGCAGCCTTCTCCTCGACATACCCTCTCACCCGCGCAATCCGGACTTCTCGATGCTGTGCCATTTGACCGCCGACCCCGTCGTAAATGCCGTGGCATGGCCTTGCCATTGATTGAAGCTGTCCATAACCCACGCCCGGACCACATGTGACGCCCGGTGCCAAGAGGAACATTGACGTGACGACGAATAACAGCATTGCGGCAACGATGGCAGATCGACCAGCTCTCGGCATTGGCCTCAGGATCCTGTCAGGCGTTTTGTTCGCGGCTATGTCGATCTTCGTGAAGGCGTTGTCGGATCATATTCCGGTGGGCCAGATCGTCTTCTTTCGCTCAGCCTTCGCGCTGATCCCGCTGGTCATATTCCTGCGGCTGCGGTCGGAGTTTCCCAGTGGCCTTGCCACCAAACGGCCGCTCGGTCACTTGCTTCGCTCCGGCTTTGGCGCAGCGGCGATGTTTGCCTCGTTCGCCTCAATCGCACGTCTGCCGCTCGCCGAAGCGACGCTTCTAAGTTATCTCTCTCCGGTGTTTACTGCGATAGCAGGGGTCATGATCCTGTCCGAACGGGCAACGGTTTGGCGCGTCGGCGGCGTGGTTATGGGTGCCGGGGGTGTCTTCGTGCTGGTCTGGCCTGAACTAGGCCAGGGCACTGCCGATAGCGATCGGATCGTGGGCTACGGCCTTGGGCTCCTGATGGGCCTTCTCACCGCATTTGCATTGATCATGGTCCGCAGCCTCAACCGTAGCGAGAGCCCCGGCGCCATCGCGTTTTATTTTGTGGTGGTGTCGATGTTAGGCGGTGTCGCCAGCCTACCCTTTGGTTGGATCTGGGCCGACATGCAAAGCATGATCCTTCTTGTCCTGGCCGGGATCTTCGGCGGCCTCGCCCATATCGCGATGACGCTTGCGTTTCGCAATGCGGAGGCTTCGCTGCTGGCGCCATTCGAATACCTGGCTATCGTTTGGCCTGTACTCGCCGATTTGCTCATCTTCAGGGCGCCAATCAGCACCGCCTTCCTCGTGGCCTTGCCGCTAGTGCTCGCCGGAGCAGGCCTCGCCGCCATGGATGGAAGACGGAGGTCGCGCTAACCAATCTTCTAAGCTCGCGTGTTCTGACATCACCTGGCTCCCTGACCTAGATTATTCGGCAATTCGAGTTCCGCAGGCCGTTAGCAACTTGCCCTACCCTTGCGATCTAAGCGATCGGCACCTGCTGGCGGATATTGCGCTCCTCCATCAGTGCCGAGACGAACGCCCTCACCAGCCTCGCCTTCTGCATGTCCGGCCGAAACAGCAGATAGCTCTTGAAATACACAGATGGCTCAAACGGACGCAGTATCAGTCCACGTTCCGCAAAACCGTCCACCGCGAGCGGATTGACGATCCCAACACCCACCCGCTCCAGTGCCAGGGCGCAGGCGGTGATGGCAAACGGCGTCTCGATGACCAAGTTGGGCTTGGCGCCGGCCTCGTCACACAACTTGTCGAACTGCAATCTGGCTCTGTCTTCGGGAGACAGAGCCACATAGTCTACCCCATCAAAGTCGCTCGGGCAGATCACCTTCTTCTCTGCGAGACGATGTCCAGGCGGGATGGCGCAAAGCGCCGGAAAGCTCCCGAACACCTGGTGCTCGACACCTGAGAGATCCACCTCGTCTGCGGCAAGGCCAAGATCGAACTCGCCGTCAACGACGTGATTTCTAACGGAGGCCGAACTCATGATGCTCAGCGTTACAATCGCGGATGAATAGCTTTCCCTGAACCTGCGTACAGCGCGTGGGACAATGGTGGAGCCCGCGGCGGCGAGACTTGCAACCCGGATGTGTCCGGAGCCGAAGTCGCGGATGCGCGCAGCCGACGAGCGGAGCCTGTCGAGACCCCGAAAGCTCGTTTCAACGTCGCGGTAGAAGATGTCGGCCTCGGGCGTCGGAACCAGCCTGCCTTTGATGCGATCGAACAGCGGGAACCCCACAACCGCCTCGAGCTCACTGATAAGCCGACTGACAGCAGGCTGTGTGACGCCCATGAGTTCGGCAGCCCGCGATGCCGTTCCCGAAATGATGACGGCCCTGAAGGCCTCAATTTGGCGAAAGTTCAACTGACATATCCCATAACGTTTAGACATAGACCTAGACGCGAGCGTCAATTGTCCTTCTACCGCGGTCATGGCAGATTCCTCGTCGAAATCCAACGAGGACATACAATGCGCGACTGGACGCTCTGCGTTAAACGGCCTGAAGTCTCCCATGAAGGCTTTGCCAGCCTGGCCACCCCAACCTACCGGGCCTCTACCATCGTCTTCGACAGCGCCGAGGCGTATGCCAATCGCTCCAAACGGGGGCCTGATGGATATACCTACGGCCTCCACGGGACCCCGACGTCCCGTACGTTGGAAGCGTCGATCACGGCTCTGGAGAAGGGCCTTCGAACAGTCTTGGTCCCGTCTGGACAAGCCGCCATCACCGTGGTGTTCCTCTCGGTTCTCATGCCTGGCGACACGGTTTTGATCCCGGACAGCGCCTATCCGCCGGTTGCCGGCTTCTGCGAGAACTATTTAAAGCCGCGCGGCATCGCGTACCGCGTCTATGACCCGATGATCGGTTCCGGTATCGCAAACCTCATCGACGAGACCGTCAAACTTATCTGGACGGAGTCGCCCGGTTCCACGACGATGGAAGTCCAGGACATTCCAGCCATCGTTGCGGCGGCGAAATGCCGTGGAGTTTTGACCGGCTGTGACAACACCTGGGCAACGCCCCTCTATTTCAAGCCTCTAGCGTATGACATGGACTTCTCATCCATGGCTCTGACGAAGTACGTCGGCGGACACTCCGATCTCTTGATGGGGTCGATCGCGGTCAAGGACATCGCGCTGCACAAGAAGCTGAAGGACACCATGCGGATGATCGGCATGGGGGTATCGCCGGACGACTGTGCGCTCGCCCTTCGTGGCATGGAAACCATGGGCGTCCGCCTCGCCCATTCCGGTCGGGTCGCTTTGAACTTCGCTCAGAAGATTGCAGAGCGTGTGCAGCCGGGACTGGTTCTTCATCCTGCTCTTCCCGGAGCTGCCGGTCATGAGGTCTTCCAGCGTGACTTTGCGGGCGCCAGCGGCGTGTTCAGCCTGATCATTCCTCCTCACGCTGAAGCTGCCCTTCCAGACCATTTGACGGCGGGGAAAACGTTCTCGATCGGCGCCTCCTGGGGCGGCACCCACAGCCTGCTTGCTCCGATGACCATCACTCGCGTGACCAATCCAGAAGCCCACAAGGGGACGATCTTGCGGATCAATGTTGGCCTCGAAGACGAGAACGATCTCTGGGCGGACCTTGAGCCGATTATCGAAGCCATCGCAGCCACGCCGCCCATGGCGAAGACCGCCTGAACGATAACACCTACCAATCAATAACAAAGGGAACGAAGACATGAAGAACTGGAAAATCGGCCTCGCGACGCTCGCCGCCGCACTCTCCGCTACGGCTGCCTACGCCGGTCCGACCTTAGATAAGGTCAAAGAGAGAGGTCGCATTGTCTGCGGTGCCAGCCAGGGCACCGTCGGCTTCGGCTCGCCGGACGACAAGGGCTACTGGACCGGCCTCGACGTCGAAACCTGCCGCGCCGTCGCCGTCGCCATCTTCGGTGACAAGGATAAAGTCGAGTTCGTCCCCTTGAGCGGGCAGCAGCGAATTCCGGCGCTTCAGACGGGCGAGATCGACATCCTGCCGCGGACCCTCACATGGACGCTGCAGCGTGACGCGAACGGCATCAACTTCACCACGCCGACCTACTACGAGTTTACGGGCTTCATGGTCGCCAAGTCCTCCGGTGTGACCAAGGTGGAGGAGATGACGGGGGCATCGGTCTGCGTACAGACAGGCTCCACGACGGAGGTCGTCGTCAACGATGTTTCCACCAAGCTGAACCTCCAGTTGAACCCGGTCGTGTTCGACAACGTCGCCGCCACCCGTCAGGCTTTCTTCTCCGGTCGCTGCGATGCCCTGATCACCGATGCGGCAGCCCTTGCGTCCGTCCGCGCGACCCAGTCCGACAACCCCGACGACTACGTCATCTTCCCGGCCACCAAATACATGGATGCCCTGACGCCAGCCGTGCGCCACGGCGACGACAACTGGATGGACATCGTCAACTGGTCAATCCAGGCACTGTTGAACGCCGAGCTATACGGCATCACTCAGGCCAATATTGACGAGATGATGAACTCGGATGACCCGCGGGTGAAGCGCTTCCTCGGCGTCGAGCCCGGCAACGGCAAAGCGCTCGGGCTGGACGACAAGTTCGCCTACAACATCGTCAAGCAGCTCGGGAATTACGGCGAAATGTTCGACCGCAACCTTGGTGCCGGTAGCGCGCTGAAGATCGAACGCGGTCCCAACAGGCTGTTCTCTGATGGCGGCCTGATGTTCCCGATGGCCTTCCAGTAGCCTTTTGGAGCCCACCATGATCTCCGCTGTTCTCGACAACAGACGGTTCCGAAGCTGGGGCGGGCAGATTCTTCTGCTGGGCGGCTTTGCCGCCCTCCTCTTCTGGCTTGTGAGCAACACCGTCACAAATCTCGATGCCCGCGGGATCAGGGTGGGATTTGATTTCCTGTGGCGCCAGGCCAATTTTCCGATCTCCGAAAGCGTTCTGCCTTACGATCCCTCCGACACCTTCCTCTGGGCCTATGTCACAGGCGTCGGTAACACGCTGGCAATATCCATCCTTGCCATCTTTCTAGCGACGGCGCTCGGCTTGCTCGTCGGACTGGCGCGACGATCGAAGCACCCGCTGACATCCGGTGTCGCCGGCGTGTTTGTGACAACCATGCGCAACATGCCGCTGATCGTCCACCTGCTGTTCTGGTACGCGCTTGCAACCACTGCGCTGCCGGCGCCGCGAGAGGCTTATAATCCCCTGCCCGGCGTCTTCCTGTCGTTAAGAGGTTTTTACATCCCCGCCGTTGAGCTGGACGCCGCTGCCTGGAGCGCGGTCTGCGTCGTCGTCGTTGTGACTCTGGCAGCTTGGCGTCTGCGTCATCACATGATCGGATCAGGCCGATGGCCTGACCACTATCCCGTCATTGCTTTCTTGGCGCTAATTGTCGTCGTCGCAGCCGGAGCCGCCTTTCTTCTACAGCCAAACGGGACGCTTAGCTTTCCCGAGATGAAGGGCTTCAACTTCGCGGGCGGGATGCGGCTTTCTCCGGAATTCGCAGCACTTATGCTGGGCCTCGTGATCTACACCTCCGCCTTCATCGGAGAGATCATTCGCGGCGGGATTGACTCGGTCCCTCTCGGGCAGTGGGAGGCTGGACGCGCAATTGGACTGTCGGAGCGGCACACGCTCACCAAAATTATCATCCCGCAAGCGCTGCGGATCATCGTTCCTCCGATGACCTCGCAGTACCTGTCGACCGTGAAGAATACGACCCTCGCTCTCGCCGTCGGCTATCCAGAGCTCGGCCTCGTCGTGGGAACGGTCATCAACCAGACTGGTCAGGCAATCGAGAGCATCGCGCTGCTGCTCGGCATCTTCCTGACTATCAGCATCGCGGTATCCCTGTTCATGAACTGGTATAATGCGCATGTCGCATTGGTGGAGGCACGATGACCCTGTTCGATGCAGCCCCGACGACGGCCTACATCGCGCCGTCCGCTCCCCCAAAGCGACAGCGCAAGCCGATCCTGCACCTCTTCTTCGGCGATCTGGTGGCGTCGGTCCTGACCGTCACCACCGGGTTCCTGCTGCTCCTGATGATCCCCGCCTTGAACTGGGCTGTCCTGGACGCGATCTGGGCTACCGATGACCCGTCTACCTGCCGCGACGGCGGTGCCTGCTGGGCATTCATTGCAGCGAAGTTCCGCTTCATCATCTTTGGCGTCTATCCGCCGGAGGAGCAGTGGCGGCCGCTTCTAGTCATAGGACTTATCCTTGCGATGATCCTTGCCTCCTTATCCCCCAGACTCTGGGGCCAAAGGCTCATCGCTGCCTGGATTGCGTCCATTGCCGTCATGCTTGCGTTGATGTGGGGCGGCGTGTTCGGACTGACGCCGGTACCGACCTCGAGCTGGGGCGGACTGCCGGTGACGCTTCTGCTTGCATTGCTGTCGCTCGGCCTCGGCTTTCCATTCGCCGTCTTTCTGGCGCTCGGGAGGCGCTCGATCTTGCCGATCCCGCGCCTGTTGTCCCTGATGACGATCGAGCTCGTTCGCGGCCTGCCGCTGGTAGGGCTGCTGTTCGTCGCATCCATCCTGTTGCCACTGCTGCTCCCGGCAGGCTGGTCTATCGACAAGCTCGGTCGCACGCTCGCGGCATTGACGGTCTTTGCCGCAGCCTATCTGGCGGAGGTTATCCGCGGCGGCCTACAGGGCGTACCTGCCGGCCAGATCGAAGCAGCGAACGCTTTGGGCATACCGGCTTGGAAGGCCATATGGCACATCGTTCTCCCGCAGGCGCTTCAGAAGGTTATCCCGCCCCTGACCAATACGGCCATCGTCATGGTCAAGAACACAAGTCTCGTCCTGATTGTCGGCGTCTTCGACATGCTGAGCGCTAGCCGCGTTGCCGCCACGGACCCGGTGTGGCCTGCACCTTACGTGGAGAGCTACCTCTTCGTCGCCTCGATCTACTTCCTGATCTGCTTCGGCATATCGAACTACAGTCGCTGGCTCGAAGCCCGCGTTCAATCCCGGAGCTACCGATGACAACGAATGACTTGAATGCGATTGAAGTGGCTTCGCTAGACAAGTGGTACGGCAGCTTTCACGTGCTGAAAAACATCGACCTTTGCGTCTCGTCGGGAGAGCGGATCGTCGTCTGCGGCCCATCAGGCTCCGGGAAATCAACACTCATCCGCTGCATCAACCGGCTGGAGGAACACCAGCGGGGCAGCATCACGGTCAATGGGATCGCCCTCGGTGACAGCGTGAAGAACCTGGATGCCATCCGGCGCGATGTTGGAATGGTATTCCAGCACTTCAACCTCTTCCCGCACCTGACCGTGAAGGAGAACTGTGCGCTACCGCAGATGCTGTCACGAAATACGCCCCGGCGCGACGCAGAAGAGCGTGCCATGAGCTTCCTTTCGAAGGTCCGCATCCCGGAACAGGCAGAGAAATATCCAGGCCAGTTGTCAGGGGGACAACAGCAGCGGGTCGCAATCGCCCGTGCCCTCTGCATGACACCAAAGATCATGCTGTTCGATGAACCGACGTCGGCGCTCGACCCGGAAATGGTCAAAGAGGTCCTCGACACGATGGTGGTGTTGGCCGAAGACGGAATGACCATGATCGTGGTGACGCATGAGATGGGTTTTGCAAAAAGGGTGGCGGATCGCGTCGTCTTCATGGAAAGCGGCGAGATCGTCGAGATCGGCAAGCCCGATGTCATCTTCGAGGCGCCTACGCAGGAAAGAACCCAGAACTTCCTGCAAAATATCATGCATTGACGCAGCCAGGAGCCGTGTCTGGCGAGCGCTGCAAAGAAGCGCCAGGATAGTTTCGCGAGGGTGTGCGCGAGAGGTTGATCGCCAAACCTTCTGCGGATATGAGAGCTACAGTATCGCCTCGCAGGAAGATCGATGATCAGGCGTTCGGGCTTTGACCGGCAGTCCATGGTCCGCATGCTTTGCGCACTTGCACTGCTGCTTGTCGGCTTTGCGCACAAGCCGCCGGTCCTTGACGGATACGGGATCCCGCTAGCTGAGATTGCGCAGTATACACTCCCCGACGGCACGCTACCGCATCTCTGCCTCCCCTCAGAAGACGGCAAGTTGCACCATCATGGACACGACGCCTCCACCAGTTGCGAAGCCTGCCGGCTAGCCGCCTCTGCGCTGCTGCCGGTGCCGGGGGATACGATCGGCAAGCCGATCCTGCTACAGATCGCCCACCTTGCGCCGCCGCGCGAGGACCAGTTCCACCGGCAGCTCTTTCCCAGTAACGCCCTTCCCCGCGGACCTCCCTCGGCCTGACGGCTTAATCGTCGCCGCTATCGCAGCAACGATCCCTGTGCAGAAGATATCGGCCTGGAGCCAGTGTCTCGATGCACCTTCATCCTTTTGAAACTCGCCATCTGCGGCAGGAAGCGTACAGCGCGCCTGCGGCAGAACGCGATCCTAGTTTCGCATTCATTCGTCCAAGGGGACAACAATGACACTCACCACAGACGCTTCATCCGCATCAGCTTCCCAGAAATCCCTTTCCAGGGCCTTCTACACGACCGCCTGGCGTTGGCACTTCTACGCCGGGCTCTATGTCGCGCCATTTCTCATCATGCTCGCCGTTACCGGACTCATCATGCTCTGGTCCTCCATGCTCGTCGGACGCGACGGCGAAAAATCTTTTTCGGTGGAACCGGCGGGTCAGACAGTCGCCGTGTCGGCGCAGGCGGACGCGGCGCTCTCGGCCGTTCCCGGCAGCGCGCTCGTCCAGTACATCGTTCCGCGGACGGAGGAACAGCCGGCTGTCTTCCGTGTCGATGCCGATGGGCAGTCGACCATGGTGGCCGTCGACCCCTACCGCGGAACCGTGCTCGGCACCTGGGAGCGGCGAGATTCGCTCTACGATCTTGCCAACCTCATCCACGGAACGCTGCTAATCGGCACCGTCGGCGATCGAATGATCGAGATTGCCGCCGGCTTCGGTATCGTGCTGGTCGTCACCGGTGCCTACCTGTGGTGGCCGCGCGACGGTCGCCGCTTCGCGAGATCTCTGGCGCCGCAACTTTCCGGCGGCGGCCGGCAGGTGTGGAAATCGCTTCATCAGACAGTCGGGATCTATTCAGCCCTGCTGCTTGTCGTCTTCCTCCTCTCAGGTCTCTCCTGGGCCGGTGTCTGGGGCGAGAAGATGACCCAGGCTTGGAGCACCTTTCCGGCGGAGAAGTGGGACAATGTTCCGCTTTCCGATGTGACGCATGCCAGCATGAACCATGGCGGCGTTAAGGACGTGCCCTGGGCGCTCGAGCAGACGCCGATGCCGGCGTCCGATCCCCATGCCGCGCATCATGGCCATGCCATGCCTGCCAGCAGCGGCCCAGGCGATGTTGATGGGATCATCGCGAAGGCCCGGTTGCTCGGCTTCGATGGGCGTTTCCAGCTCTCGTTCCCGAAGGGCGAGACCGGCGTGTGGACGATCGCGCGCGACACGATGAGCAATGACAGCGCCGATCCGCTGTCGGACCGGACGGTTCATATCGACCAGTATACCGGTCAGGTCCTCGCCGATGTCGGCTTCTCCGACTACAGCGCGGCGGGCAAGGCCATGGCCCTCGGCGTCGCCTTCCATGAGGGCGACATCGGCGGCGGGTGGAATGTCGCACTCAACACCGTCTTCTGCCTCTCCGTCATCTTCTTGTCGGTGAGCGGCATTGTCATGTGGTGGAAGCGCAGACCGGCCGGCGCCAACCGCCTCCTCGCACCGGCCTATCCAGTTAAGATGCCGCTCTGGAAGACCGGGGCGATCGTAATGATCGCGGTGTCGCTGGTCTTTCCGCTGACCGGACTCGTGCTCGTCAGCGTGCTGCTGCTCGACATGTTCGTGCTCCGGCGCGTCCGGACGCTGAAGCGGGCACTGAGCTGAAGGCATAGGAGGTCATCACGGTCCTAAAGAGGGTACGCCCTTCCGGGCGTACCCTCTTCGGGGTGGAGGAGGAATGTTGCAAGCAGAGTCTCCTCAAAGGCGGGGCACCTCTTCAAGGCGCCAGACGTTCCCGGTGAACCTCCG
Source organism: Neorhizobium turbinariae (assembly GCF_023223505.1). Lineage (NCBI taxonomy): Bacteria > Pseudomonadati > Pseudomonadota > Alphaproteobacteria > Hyphomicrobiales > Rhizobiaceae > Neorhizobium > Neorhizobium turbinariae. The sequence goes on along the minus strand of NZ_JALPRY010000025.1, from coordinate 14,753 downwards.
CCCCACCATTTGGAAAATCCTTGGCCACATCCGCCAGGGTAACGCCAGCGAATCTCTTTCGCAGAAGGTCCTCCGCCTCGCGAAAAACATCCTTGAGCGTCGCGTTGACCGCCTGCTCGATAAGGCAACCCGGCATGTCATAGGCCGGTCCGACCGCAAAGATGGAGGGTTCTCCAACTGCGCGGTAGATGTCGAGAAGCGTGAGCTCCTCAAGAGGACGGGCGAGCGTCCAGCCGCCGCCATGCCCCTTCACGGACACCACGTAGCCCTCCTCGCGCAGCCCCGCCATGGTGCGTCGGATCACCACCGGGTTGGCGTCGAGCATCTTCGCAATCATCTCGGACGTCATCGCGCCATCGTGCTGCCCTATGTGGATCAAGACGTGCAGCATGCGCGAAAGCCGACTGTCTTGCCTCATCAATTGCTCCCTTCTTACATTCAGCCACCGGTTCTAGCAGATGGCAGGTCATGACACAAACGAAGTATCATGATCGTTGACATTGCCGTTTCATGCCACCTATGATGTTGCGAAAGAAGGAGAGCTTCATGTCCGACACCATCCACGACGTCATTATTATCGGGGGCAGCTATGCCGGCCTGTCAGCGGCCCTTCAACTCGGACGCGCTCGGCGCAGGGTGCTGATCATTGACGAGGGGCTCAGGCGCAATCGCTTTGCCTCCCATTCACACGGCTTTCTGACGCAGGACGGGAATGATCCCGCGGTGATTGCTGCCGAAGCACGCGCGCAGGTCATGAACTATCCGACGGTCTCCTGGGTGTCCGGCAGAGCTGATCACGTGGAGCAAATCAGGCGCGACAAGACAGAAGGCGTCTCCTTTGAAGTCACTGTCGGAGAAACCCGTCACCATTCGCACCGACTGGTCCTTGCTCTGGGGGTGACCGACGTCCTCCCCGACATCGACGGGTTGAAGGAACGCTGGGGCAAAAGCGTGTTTCACTGCCCCTACTGCCATGGCTATGAGCTGAACCAGGGAAAGATTGGAGTGATTGCCGGCTCCGAGCTGTCGATGCATCACGCCCTGATGCTGCCCGACTGGGGACCGACAACGCTCCTCCTCAACGAGGCTTTCCAGCCGGATGCAGATCAGCTCGCAGCGCTCTCAGCGCGCGGCGTCACCATTGAGCGAACGCCGGTGCGAGGCATTAGGGAGCGCGCCGATGTCGAGCTTGCCGATGGTCAAACCCTGTCGTTCTCGGGCCTGTTCGCCCTTGCACCATTCAAGATCGGCAGCTCCATCCCGCAGCAGCTCGGTCTGGAGCTGGAAGAGGGACCACTTGGTTCCACCATCAAGACGGACGCGATGAAGGAGAGCAGTATGCGTGGCGTCTTCGCTTGCGGGGATGCTGCGCGTCCGATGGCTTCGGTTGCTCTCGCTGTGGGGGATGGAAACCTCGCGGGCGCTGCTGCTCACCGTTCTCTACTGTTTGGCGAGCTTGTCCCTTGATGGTTGAACGGAATATCTGGAGCTATCTACACTCTGCCGGACAAGTGATCTGTAGGATCATAAGACAGCCCAAAGGTGCCGAAGCCTCCAGGTCTTGAGCGGATTTGAACGGCCGACCCGACATCACTTCGGATGCATGCAGGCAGATAAACGAGCCAGATCAAGAATCTTGTTTAGTTGGAATCTCCGGAAGGGGGCCGTAAGACGACATTGCTTGATTAATTTTCGACGTCAGCTCTTCGGCCAAACACTCCATCCTATCCTGAAGATTGTTCCAGTTGTCACGGACTTCGCCAAGATACGCTCGCCTTGCATAACTGAGTGTCAAGGCGCTTCGGTCGCTCAGTCGGGGCATTGCCCAACTGGCGCCTTCGTCCTTGCTGACGAAGGTGCCGTTTTCGGCGGTGTGCCAAATCCGTGCCAGCGTCAACAGAACGTTGCGAGTATCCTCGCGTATGCCTCCCAGCAACTCAGGGAGCAGCTCGCGCATAGCATGTCGAACATCGGTCACGGGAATCACGGGCAGAAGCCTATCTCTATCCTGTCCAAATAGGGTAATCGCTTCTTGTTGAGCTTGGGCGAGAACCAGCGTGAATTCGGCGCTTTGCGCTGACATGGGCGTCTCGCCTGCCTCAAAGGCATCGCGAAGCCACTCACCAAATATGAATTCGGCTCGGGCTGGGAAAAGACCTGCGGCCAGGTCAGGGCGGGTGAAAACCGTAACTTCGAGACAGCGCAGCCCGCCCGGCTTTGGAGGATGGCGGCCGGAAAGCTTGAGAAGCGACGAAAGCAGATTGGCTCTTTCTCTCTGGGTCATACGACGGTCAACCATGGCAAGCAGATCGATATCGCTTTGGGGCCGAAGTCCTCCGGATACCGCCGAACCGTACAGATAGACCGCGCACAGGCAATCTGCGAGACAATCTTGCAACGCCGCCAATGCCACCGGAACTTGCTTAGATTGGTCCAGCACTGTCGGTATATCACCTCCGTCTCGGCGTAGCTGGTATATCAAGACGCGTGACCGCGACTGGCGCAGAGCAGCCTTCGCCTTGATGGGATCTGAACCTCGGCCTCGTAAAGTGCTCGGAATGTCGTCTAAGTCTATGTGTTTGGCTACTTGAGCCATAATGACTGAACTTGCGAATTAGGATGCCTGCTGGGAGTGGCTACAGATCTAAACCCACATGGCGATCTATCGAGTCACTTGCAGCTCCACATGTGGCGGCATGCCCTCAGGGCCGCGCAGCCCGTGTTGGCGGTTCGCTCCCTTCAGGAAGTGGAGACTGATACGCTTGACCTTTCCTTCGCGAGATCAGTTCCTGCTTCGCACGGGCTAACAACTCCGAATCGCTGGCAGCTCGGGCGCCAGTTGCGGCCATGACCTTGGCGGCCGTAACCATTGCCTTGTGGGCCGCGGGCAACTTCGCCTGCGTCACAGCCTGCCAGGCGTGGAACGGCGTGCCTATGGCAGCTGTTGCGGTCAGGCACTGGGCCGTAGGCACAACCCAGCTGACATCACCGACATCCGTGGATCCGAACAGCAAGCCAGGTCTGTCAGGCAGAGGCAGCAGATCGTCGTGCAAGGATTTCGCATAATCTTCCGGCCCGCCAAACGCTTCCGCGCTGGCGCGGACGTCTTCGTCGGTCAGGGCGGCGGCGCGCAGCCGGTCGGCAAAGTCGAAATCCGCCGCATCGAAATCAGGAGCGCCAAGCTGCGCGAACTCACGATGCATTGCCTCTTCCAATGCCCGGTTGGGCAGAATGTTGGAGGTGGCACGGTCGAAGATCATCTCGACCTTGGTTTCCGTCATCAGCGCCGCGCCTTCAGCAATCTTGCGCACACGCTCGAATAGGCTGCGGACATCGCTCAGCTTGGGCGCGCGGATGAGGTAGAGACCTTCGGCGGAGGCCTGCACAACATTCGGCGAAATGCCGCCCGACTGGGTGATCGCGTAGTGCACTCGGGCATCGGAAGGCATGTGCTCGCGCATGTAGTTGATGCCGACATTCATCAGTTCGACGGCGTCGAGCGCGCTCCGGCCGACCTGCGGGCTCATCGCGGCATGTGCCGCACGGCCACTGAAGCGGAAATAGGCTTGGATGTTGGCGAGCGTGGAGGACGACATCACCGCGTTGTAGACGCACGGATGCCAGCAGAAAGCAGCGTCCAAGTCATCGAAGGCGCCGGCGCGGGCCATGTAGGTCTTTCCGGAGCCACCTTCTTCTGCCGGGCATCCGTAATAACGGACGCGTGCCTTGATCCCGGCCTCGGCAAGCGCGTCCCGCAAAGTGACCGCCGCCAGAAGCGAGGCCGCGCCGAGAAGGTTGTGATGGCAGCCATGGCCATTCGCGCCGGGCTCAGCCTCTCGCTGTTCCGTGATGCCGGCGACCTGCGACAGCCCGGCGAGCGCATCGAATTCACCGAGGAAGCCGATGGTGATGTCGCCCTCCCCGGCTTCCGCCATGAATGCCGTCTTGATGCCGGCGATGTCGCGGGTCACGCGAAAGCCTTCAGCCTCCATTGCCGCGATATGCTCTTCGACGGAGCGAAACTCTTCGAAGCGTAGTTCCGGCATGCCCCATACGCGGTCGCTGAGATCGATGAAGGCGGAAGCCTTGGTATCTGCGCAGCGCGATATGTGGTCGGCATCGAGAACGTCATTGCGCCCTGCCGCGGCGGCCTTGTCTTCCTGCATATCGCTCATTCCTCGATCAGTGTCAGATGTTGGCGCCCGCACAGGCGAGCAGTACGGCGAGCCCGACGGACATGCCGGGAAGAGACTTGTCCGGATCCACGTCCGTCCATTCCGTCAGCGAATGCGCGTCGCCGCCCTCGCCGCCCCATGAGAGGGTAACAGCCGGAATGCCAAGGCTCATGGCCACGTTGGCGTCGGTCGAAAACGAGCCGAAGACCGGCGACAGGCCGATCGCCTCGATCACCGCAGCCGCGCATTCGGTCAGTTCGCCGTGCGCGGTAACGCCGGCGGGCCGGTCACCGATTACTACGATCTCGACGGCAATCGCTCCCTTCTCGATGGATCGGCTGTCGTTTTCGACATGACAGGATTGCAACACGATATCGCGGAAGCGCGTTTCGAGGTCGGCGAGTTCGGGCGCGGAATTGGAGCGAAGATCCACCATCAGCGAAACTTGCGCCGGGATCGCATTCACGGAATTTCCACCCTTGATCACAGTGGAGCTGCAGGTCGTTTTCGGATCGTCAGGCAAGGAGAGACGTCCCAGCTCGACCACCGAACGCGCCGCCGCGATCATCGGGTTGACGATGCCGTGGTCGGCGAAGCTGTGGCCACCAGGCCCCCGGAACGTCACGTGATACCGCTTCGATCCAGTGCCGCCGGAAACGACCGTGTTCGAGGGTGTCGGCCCATCTAAGCAGATCAGGGCAGCGATGCGATTACGATAGGCACTTTCCGCAAAGAAATGCCGCATGCCGCGCAGGTCGCCCTCGCCCTCCTCGCCGACGCTGGCGAGCACAAGAATATCGTCGCGGGTCGTGATCCCGGCGGCATCGAGCGCCCGGAGATAAGCGAGAATGGTGGCCAGACCGCGCGTGTTGTCGCCCACGCCCGGCGCGGCAAGCCTGTAGCCTTCGCGCCGAACCGTTACGTCCGTGCCTTCGGGAAACACCGTGTCGAGATGCGCGGAGATGGCAATCACTCGCTCTCCGCTTCCATCGCCGCGACGAATGCCGGTGATGTTGCCAATCGCGTCGGCCTTGACGTCCGAAAGGCCGGCGGCTTCCAGCATGCTCCGATAAGCCTGGCCGCGGCGCTCTTCCTTGAATGGAGGAGCGGGAATTTCGGTGAGCGCGATCAGTTCGCCGACAAAGCGATCATGGGTCTGCGCCAAAGCATTGGTGACGGTTCTGAAAGGCATGCTTGCCAGAAGCGCCCGGACTGCAGTTTCTCCAGCCGGTACATGAGTTTTCAGTTTTGACATGTTCAGGCTGCTTCGTTGAGATGACAGGCCGAAAGGCGGCCGGCGCCGATCGCTTTCAGTTCGGGCATGTTCTGCCTGCAGCGGTCCATCGCGCTCGGGCAGCGCGGGTGGAACGGACAGCCGGGCGGCGGGTCGAGCGGCGACGGCAGTTCGCCCTGGATCGGCTTGTAGTCCCGCTCCCCAGCCTCCAGCACCGGCAGTTGCTCCAGAAGCAGCCGGGTATAGGGATGGTTCGGGCTGGAAAACAGTTCGACCGTCGGGGCGATCTCCACGACGCGCCCGAGATACATGATCACCACCCGGTCCGAGATGTGCTCGACGACGCCGAGATTGTGCGAGATGAAGAGGTAGGTAAGTTCCAGCTCTTCGCGCAGGTCCATGAACAGGTTGAGCACCTGCGCCTGGATTGAAACGTCGAGCGCCGCTACCGCTTCATCGCAGATGATCAGCGACGGCTTGACCGCCAGTGCGCGTGCAATGCCGATACGCTGCCGCTGGCCGCCGGAAAACTGGTGCGGATAGCGATTGACGTATGCGCCGGAGAGCCCGACCTTCTCCATCAGGTCGATGACATAGGCGCGCTGTTCCGCCTTGCCGATCAACCCATGGGCCACCGGGGCTTCGCCGATGATATCCAGCACGCGCATGCGCGGATTGAGCGAAGCGAACGGGTCTTGGAAGATCATTTGGACGCTGAGCGAGAAATCACGTCGTTGTTCCGGCGTCATCGTCGACGTGGATACGCCCTTGTAGCTGATAGTGCCGGCCGTGGCTCCGCTGATGCCGGCGATCATCCGCGCCACCGTGGACTTGCCGCAGCCGGATTCGCCGACGATGCCGACGACCTCGCCCTTGCCCACCGCAAGATCGATGCCGGCGACCGCACGAACCTCGATCTTACGAACCTTGGCACCGAAAAGATTGGCGATATGGCCCGCTACCCCGACCGGTTTGGTGAAGGTCTTCGCGAGGGACTGCAGTTCAAGCATCGGCGATGGCGCGTTCTTGTTCGTGATCATGTCCTGTCTCATCGGGCTGGGTTCCAGCAACGCACCGAACGACCACCGGAAACAAGCGTCGGTTCGGGAGCGACCAGACATTCCGATGTCGCCTTCTCGCACCGCTCGCGGAAGGCACAGCCCTGCGGCAGGTTGAGGAGCGACGGCGTCATGCCCTTGATCTGGTGCAGCCTGCGGCCGCGCGTGGCATGGGAGGGAACGGAATCGATCAGCCCCTTGGTGTAAGGGTGCAGAGGTCGCTCGATGACATCGGCTGTCTTGCCCGTCTCGACGATACGGCCGGCATACATGACCGCGATCCGGTCGGCGAGACCTGCAACCACGGCCAGATCGTGGGTGATCCAGATAAGCGCCGTCCCGGTCTCGCGGCAGAGCTTCTTCACCTCGTGGATGATCTGCCCCTGGATCGAGACGTCGAGCGCCGTGGTCGGCTCGTCCGCGATGATCAGTTTCGGCCTGTTGATCAGCGCAATCGCGATGGCGATACGCTGCCGCATGCCGCCGGAAAGCTCGTAAGGATAGGCCTTCAGCCGTTCGTCCGGAGACGGAATGCCGACTTGAACCAGCACATCGCGCGCCCGCTTTCTGGCTTCCGCCGTGCCGACATTTTCATGCGCCTGCACGGTCTCGATCATCTGCGTGTCGATGCGCAGGACCGGATTGAGCGTCATCGATGGGTCCTGGAAGATCATCGCGATGTCGTTGCCGCGCAACTGCCGGCGCGCTTCTTCGCCCATCGAGAGGAGGTCGCGGCCGTCATAGGTGATGCTCCCGTCGGCGATGCGGCCGGGCGGGTCGATGAGTCCCAGGATGGAGAAGCCGGTGATCGACTTGCCGGAGCCGGACTCGCCGACAAGGCCGAGAACTTCCCCGCGGCCAAGTTCCATATCGACGCCGTCGACTGCTTTCACGATACCGGCGCGGGTCGTAAAATGCGTCGTCAGGCCCCGGATCGAAAGCAGCGGCTCACGCTCCGCTACAGTCGCTGCTTTCATGGTGGTCACATCCATCACTGGGCATTCCTCGGGTTCAGAACGTCGCGAAGATGATCGCCGACGAGGTTGATGCCGATGATGGCGAGCGCAAGCGCGATGCCGGGGAAGACCGAGATCCAGTAATGGCCGGAAAGCATGAACTCGAAGCCGTTGGCGATCAGCATGCCGAGCGACGGCTGGGTAACCGGAACGCCGACCCCGAGGAAGGAAAGCGTCGCTTCGAGCGCGATCGCATGCGCGAGGTCGATAGTCGCGATGACGATCAGCGGCGGCAGACAGTTCGGCAGGAGATGCCGGAAAATGATCCGTCGCCAACCGAGCGAGAGACAGCGGGCTGCCAGAATGTACTCGCGATTGCGCTCGACGAGCGCGGTACCCCTCGCGGTGCGGGCAAAATACGCCCATTGCACGATGATCAGCGCAATGATGACCTTGTCCAGACCCTGCCCCAGGATGGACAGCATGATCAGCGCCACGAGGATCGCCGGGAAGGAAAGCTGGATATCGACGATGCGCATCAGAAGCGCGTCGAGCCAGCCGCCGAAATAGGCCGCACACAGGCCGACGGTTGCGCCGACAAGCAGCGATACCGAGACCGAGACGAAGGCCACGAGCAAGCTGGTGCGCATGCCGTAGAGTACGGCCGAGAGCACGTCACGCGCCTGACTGTCGGTTCCGAGCCAGTAGGTGATACCGCTCATTTCGGCGACGCTGCCGGGCGGCATCTGGGAGTCCAGGATGTCGAGGGCGGCGATATCATAAGGGTTCTGAGGCGCAATCCATGGGGCCATCACGGCCGGTATCGCGAGGAGAAGCATCAGGACGAGGCCAGCGAGTGCCAAGCGGCTTTCGGCAAACCGCGCCAGGAGGCGGCGGAAAGCCGCCTCTTCTGCAGGAGCCGTCTGGGAAACTGTCATAGGCGTGCTCATCAGTCGCGTACCTTTTCCCGCGCACTCGGGTCGATGGCCATGTATAGGATGTCGATCACGAGGTTCAGGATGACGAGGAACAAGACCATCATGATGAGGTAGGCGACGACGACAGGCCGATCGAGAGTGATGATCGAGTCGATCAGGAGCTTGCCCATGCCTGGCCAGGAGAAGACGCTTTCCGTTACCACCGCAAAGGCGATTGCTTGGCCGAATTCGAGGCCGGCGACGGTAACGATCGGTATCAGGATGTTCTTCAGCAGATGGACGTTCAAGATCCGCGACGGGCGCAGACCCTTGGCACGAGCGAACTTGATATAGTCCATCGGCAGGACTTCTCGGGTGGCCGCGCGGGTGACACGGATGATCAATGCGGCCTTGGCGATGCCGAGCGTCAGGGCCGGCAGTGCAAGGTGCTGCCACCCGTCAAGGGTGAGGATGCTGAGCGACACGCCGCCGACACTGACCGTCTCTCCGCGTGCCGATGCCGGCAGGATGCCGAGATAAACGGCAAATAGCATGATCAGCATCAGGCCGATCCAGAAGTTCGGCAGGCTGAAGCCGAGGATGGAGCCGGTCATGATCGCCTTGCTGGAGGGCGTTTTTGGATGAAGCCCGGCAAGGATGCCCAGAGGTACGCCGACGGCGAGAGCAAATGTCATCGCGACGACCACAAGCTCGACGGTCGCCGGCATGCGCTCGACGATCAGTTGCAGTGCCGGCTGGCCGGTCAGGAAGCTGCGGCCGAAATCGCCATGCGCTGCATTGCCGAGAAAAGTCAGGTACTGGAACCAAATGGACTGATCGAGGCCCAGCGCCTGGCGCAATGCCTGACGTTCGATCTCCGTCGCCTCCGGGCTGACGAGCATCGAAGTCGGGTCGCCGATCAGATAGAGGCCGACGAAGACAAGCACGGACATGACGAGAATCACGCCGATGGCCTGAAGCAGCCGGTTGATGATGAAAACGGGCACCTGCCTGTCCTTCTATTCCTGGTTTCCGCCCGCCAGCCCGAAGCCGGCGGGCGGAAAATGGCATCACTTCACCGAGGTCACGTCCTGCGGCAGCGTGTACTGATCGGCGCGGGCGGCATAGGTCAGGCCCTTGCGCAGCGCCCAGACCGGCACTTCGAAATGAATCGGAATGATACCGTAGTCGGACAGCACCATGTCGTCAGCCTTCTGGAGCAGCTCCTCGCGCGCCTTGTCGTCCATCGTGGCGGACGCCTTGTCTAGCAGGGCATCGAGCTCCGGGTTCGAATAGCGTCCGCCGTTCGAAGTGCCGGAACCCTTGGAGGGTTCGCGCGTACCGACCAGCGACCGAAGCGTGGTGGACATCTCACCCGTCGAATTGCCCCATGCCGCGAGGTAGGCGCTGTATTCGAAGTTGTCCCGGCTCTTGAAGAAGACAGGCGATGCAGCGGCCGCAACCTCGACCTTGACGCCGGCGCGCGCCCACATGGCGGCGATGGTCTGCGTGACGCGTACATCGTTGACATAACGGCCGCTCGGCGTGCCGATCGTAATCTGGAAGCCGTTGGGATATCCGGCTTCGGCCAGCAACGCCTTTGCCTTGGCGGTATCGACGGCGGGCGCGACCTGGCGTTCCTTGACGGCGCCGAACATCGGCTCCGGTAGCAGGTCGCCGGTGGCGACTGCCACGCCGCCCATGACGCGTTCAGCGATCGCCTTGCGATCGATCGCCAGCGAAAGAGCTTGGCGCACCCGCTTGTCCATCAGCGGGTTCTTGTTGCCCAGGCCGGGAATGCCCGGGCTCGGCTCGCCCTTCTGGTCGAGCGCGATATAGACGATGCGGGTGCCCGGCGCCTGGGCCACCGAAAGCTTGGCATTGCTCTTGAACTGCTCGAGATCCGTGGTGGGCGGATCTTCCATCATGTCGATGTCACCCGACAGGAGCGCGGCCGCACGGGCGGCGGGATTAGTCATCGGGCGGTAGATCACCTTGTCCCATTCCGCCGATTTACCCCAATAATTTGGGTTGCGCTCCAAAACCAGATCGGCACCCTTCTGCCAGGAGACGAACTTGAATGGGCCGGTGCCGACAAGTCCTTCGCCGCGGTTGAGTTCGACGGTTGTCTTTCCTTCTGGTGCCGAACCGGAGGCCGCGGTCTTCGACATGATCGGCAGATTGGCAAGGTCGGTGATCAGCAGTGGATAAGGCTGCTTGGTGGTGATGCGCACGGTATGGGCATCGACAGCCTCGACCTTGGCAATCTGGCGGGTGAACAGCGTGAAGGCTGTCGGGCTGTTCGGAACCTTCGGGATCCGATCGAATGTGAATGCGACGTCCTCCGCAGTCAGTGGCGAACCGTCGGAGAACTTCGTGTCTTTGCGCAGCGCGAATTCCCACACGGTGTCGCTCGTGGCCTTCCAGCTTTCCGCAAGGGCAGGCTGCGGCACAAGCTTCGAATCCATCATCACGAGCGGATCGAACATCGCAAAGGTGACCTGCATGTTCGGGACGAGAACGTGGAACTGGGGGTCGAGCGAGGACGGCTCCGATTTAACGCCGACCTTGAGATCGGCTGCCGATAGAGGCAGCGCACCCAATAGGATCAGGGCAGCCGACGCGGCCAGCCGGGTTTTGACGAAATTCATAATTTCACTCCAATTTTTGTCTTCGCTTATGTGCTTTTTTCGAAGACGTTCCCTTGTTGACCGATTGGTCCGAACGTACCAATTAATGAACCCGAAGATTCCTTTCGACCGATGCCATGACGTCGCCGACGTCATGTGCGCGCCCAAGCGAACGCGCGAGCTGAAAAAGCGGCTCGGCTACGGCCTCATGGCCGCTCCAGGCGCAGCAGGTCCGGAATTTCGCGAGCAGATCGCCATCGCTCAGCGGATTCTCCGGCGATCCCTTCGGATGGCTCACCGAGGCTTCCATGACCTTTCCGTTCTTCAGGTAGATCCTTACGCTCGCCTCGAAATTCCCGCCGTCAACCATCATGGCGTTATCGTAGGCAATCAGGCGGATCCGGGGCAGCCAGGCTGCAATCCGCTCATCACGCACGCTTGTCGCAGTGAAATGAGAAAGTCCGACGCTGCCATCGACCAGCATCCGCGCCATGCAATAGGTGCCACTGAAACGGGCTTCCAACTCGTCGGCGGGACAGTCGAAACGAAGGTTGCGTCTTGCCATTTCCGGCAGCGACGTCTCGATCCGGTCGATCGCCTCCAACGAGAGGCCAGGCTCCCTGAGCAGAATCTCCAATGCGTCGATGCTGCGATGTACAGCCCCACAGCACGGAAAGCGTTTTGCGAGCAGGCCACTCGTCTCGATTTCCAGTGTCTCTCCTAGCCCCGCTAACATGATCTCAGGAGCGGCATTGCCTGCGCCGGTCAGTGCTGCGAAACCCCAATCCCCGACAAGCGGATCGTCGTTGCCGCCGATGCCCGCCATAGCGAAGCGCGCCGCAAGAACCGCATTCTTGGCTGCAAGTCCGGCATGGATCGGCTTCATCATTGATCCGAATTGCAGCTTTGAGCCGCCGGCCATGCTGGTTGAGGCGCTCATGGCGGCTAGGATGTGGGCGGGAGAACCGCCTAGCAGCCGGGCACATGCGCCCGCCGTTCCGATAGCGCCGATGGTGGAGGTGGAGTGCCAACCTCGCTGATAGTGCGCGGGCTGCATAAGCCGGCCGATACGGCCCTGCAGCTCCAATCCAACGATGAAGGCGTCCAGGAGGGACGGACCATCAACCTGCCGGTCATCGACCAGCGCGAGAAGTCCAGGAGCCAGAACGGCCGTCGCATGGGTGAAAGCGGGGGCAAAATTATCGTCGAAATCCAGCGCATGCGCCGCCGTGCCATTGATCAACGCAGCCCAGGGAGCGGCAAACCGATGCGGTGCGCCGAACGCAAGCGACGCCCCCTCGCCACATCCGGTCAATGAATTTACGACGGAAGCGGTCGAGGCATCGCGGATGCCGGCGATCATGGTCGCGAGAATATCCACCAGCCCATCTTCAGCGCGACGGCAAGCAACCGGGCTGAAACCGGATGCGTTGGCAGCCCATTCGCACAGGATGCGGAATGCCGGACTGGATTCACTGCCCATGTCTTGGGCTCTCACTGCCGTGGTTACCTTCATCGTCGTTCCCATCCGGCTTTGCTGCCGTGTTGTTGGGTGCGATGATGGTCAAAGGCAAGGGATCGGGCAAGAAACTAACTCGCCATTCATTATGAAAAAAAGTTATGTTATGAGACGTTCGACGAGCCAAATCCCGACCATACGGCCCGGTTGACCTCTCCTTTATAACAGGAGGGCATTCTCGAAGTGGGTAGCCAGAATGTCGGACTGGAGCAGTCAATGGACCTGAGGCAGTTGAGGAACTTGGTGCTCGTAGCGCGTTATTCCAGCTTCGGTGTTGCTGCGGAAAGGCTGAATGTCACGCAGCCGGCACTGAGCAAGAGCATTCGTGCACTGGAAGAGTCGGTCGGCGTACGGCTTCTCGACCGTGGCCCCTGGGGCGTCAGGCCGACAGATTACGGACAACGGCTGATCGAATATGGCGAAATCGTCCTGTCCCTTACCGATGAGGCGCGCAATGAACTGGACGCGATGCGCGGCGCCAAGCGCGGCCGGCTCCGTGTAGGGGCTGTCACCACCGCGATGCGTGAGATCGTACCGACAGCCATCAAGCGATTTCTAGCCGCCCAACCAGACGTCGATATTTCTTTGAACGAGGAATTGAGCTCCGCGCTCTATTCGGCATTGCTCAATGGCGCAATCGACATCGCTGTCATGAGCCGCCCCCGTGAAATCTCGGAGGAGATCGAATTTCACAACCTGCTCGAAATTCCCGTCGACATCGTCGCTGACCGCGATCATGAGCTTGTGAGCTTGTCCAAGGTCAGCCTTGCCGACCTCACCGAATATCGCTGGGTGATCCCGGCGCGACCAGAGCCCGACCGTTTGGCGCTCGAGGCGATGTTTGCAGCGGCACAACTTCCGCGCCCCTTGGCTGTCTGCGAAACCACGTCGTCCACGTTCCAGATGTCGATGATCGCCAGCTCGAAGTGGCTCAGCTACCTCACCCGCACGAGCGTGTTCGTACAGGGGCGCGACGCACAGTTCGCAGCCCTGAAGCTCGATAGCCGCACCTGGACCCGCAGCATCGGCATAGCATATCGCCGGCGTAGCGTACTAAGGCCGGTGGTGATATCTTTCGTGAGAGAACTGGAAGCGCTCTGCTCTAGTTCAATCGACAGGTCTCGCAGCTCTTGATGAGAATGGAACCTAAGACCTCGCTTGGCCGTCCGGGTTCGATCTGAAGCGGCTATCTCGTCTGAGGCTTCTCGACAAAGCTCATGTCCTCGCAACATGAAACAGCTATGGTAAGAGCAGACGGAATGGATAGGATTGCCGTTAGCACCTCATTCACCTCAATCGCAGCGCCGGCGTCGAGCTTCCGAGCCATCTGCGTTACCGTCCCACCGATCAGGATGACACCAAGGATTAGCTCATGATGGAGCATGTGACCCAGTGGCTGGAGGAAGCCGCACAGGTCAGGTCGTACAAACATATGCACGAGCTCGCGACGATGGCGCTGGATCTAAATCTCAGCTTCTATTGAAGTCGTTGCCTCGATGCTGGCTCAGCACCTGACGGTTGTGATCAACAAGCCAGTTGCGGATGCAGATTATCTGAGGCAAGCAAGAGGCTTGTTCAACGAACTGCAGCGCGCGCTCCAAACGCATGGGGCTGTGGCGTTGTCCGGAGCCAACCTGCCAGTCGATCCAATCGCGCCTGTCGCTTTGGCTTCAGGCGACTACGCCATGATGCAGCAAAGAGCATGAAAGCTCGATGCGTGCAGCTGGCGCGCAGACTGCTGAAAGGCAATTCCCTATGGAGTTGAACGCTGATGAAGTTCTTTTGGCATATCTGCGCATCCTCGGCGTCGCGGCACTCGTCATCTATGGCTACGCTTGGGTTGAGCGGGCATCGAAGCGAAGGATCACCAAGGGCTTGCTGATCGGCCTCCTACTCGGAGCTGGCGCGGTTGTCTCCATGCACGATCCAATGGAGCTTTTGCCAGGCGTATTTTACGATGGGCGATCGATACTTCTTGTCCTGGCGCCACTCTAGGGCGGCCCAGTTGGCACGGTCGTGGCTGCCTTCATAATGACGGTCTATCGCCTCGTAATTGGCGGGATCGGTGCGAGCGGCGGCGTAGTCGGCATTTGGGCTGTTGCCTTGGCAGGTTTTGGCGTCAACTTGATCCCGAGAACGCGCTTGGGCACTGGCTGGCGCCGGTCACTTCTTCTCAGGCTCGCAACAATACCATCTTCAATCGTTGTCAATGCCGTGTGAATTTTCCCCAGAAGTGCCGAAGTAAAATTCCCCACTTATGCCGA
>NZ_JALPRY010000024.1:0-145577 GCF_023223505.1 Neorhizobium turbinariae | reverse complement strand
ACCAGCCAAAATCATAAGCGGTGCGGCCCACGCCGGATGGATACGAAAGGCTACCGGATGATTAGGCTCAAAAGTCTCCTTGGGAGAGGCTTTCCTGGAAAAGTGACGTTTGCAACGGAGCGCGCTCTCAGGCGCTCAGCCTGCTGCGTTCGCACCTATCACGTCCGCGGCACTTTCGCGCCCTTCCGTGGGTAGATGGGAACTTACGGCTTTGTTCTCTCGATCACCGGTTTAGCTTCAGGGGCTCTCCTATTCCCTTTCAGACGACAGGAGCTAAACTACTCTGTAACCGAAGCTCATAGGAGGAGAGCGAGGGAGATGCTAAGATCGCGCGGCCGCAACCCGGCCTGGGATCCTTCAGCCTGGGAATTGTCGCGGGACTACCGTGCCTTCAACCCGACAGGAAACAAATGAAGCGCCTACCACTTGTCTCGGTCGTTGATGATGATGAATCCGTCCGAGAGTCCCTTCCCGATTTGATAAGGCTCTTCGGATTTGAGGTGCAGGCCTTCTCGTCTGCCGCGGAATTTCTAAATTCGGGATGGATGGAAAGGACCGAGTGCCTCATTCTGGACGTCGCGATGCCAGGTATGTCCGGACCAGAATTGCACGAGGAGCTTCTAAAGCGGGGCCAAAAGATACCGGTGGTGTTCATCACTGCCCACAAGGATGAAAGCGAAAGCCTTCAGCTTATCCAGAACGGCGCCGTCGCATGCCTCTTCAAACCATTTAGCGACGTTGCCCTGCAAGAGACGCTCGAAACCATTCTCGGTTAAGGAGCCGTTCAACCAACACCATTGGACAATATCCCGCAATCTCCGAATGGGGCAAAATCGTCCGAAGCGCGCTGGCCGCGAAAGGACAGGCATGGAATTGGAACTCGTCCGGGTTCTGGACGCACTACCGGGACTGGTTTTGTCCGCTCGACCGGATGGAAGTATTGACTTCGTCAACACAAGGTTGGCCCGGATCATAGGGCAACCTGACACATGGCCAGATCCCTATCAGCTAGCCGCGGCTGATGTCGTTCGCAACAGCGGCGAAGTTCGCGCGAAATGGAAAACATTGATATTGGAGGGCGAGCCATTCGAAATCGACGTGCCATGTCGCCATCGCTCCGGTGACGTTTCCACCCTGAAAATTCGCTGTAGCCCGATGCAAGATGGCGGGAAGGTTGTGAGATGGTACGCCCTCGCCGAAGAAGATCACAGCACCACCAAGTTTCGGGCCCATCAGGTGCAGGCCGATTTCCAGCGGATCGTGGACAGCATCCCGGTTCCGGTGGCTGTAACGACTCCGAGCGGAGATGTGGAGGCTTTAAACGACTCGGCACTCGCCTACTTCGGCATGAGCCTGGAGGAGTTGAAAAATTGGAAAGCTACGGAGGTCGTGCACCCCGACGATCTGCAGTCCACCATCGACGATCAGCTCGCTGCACACGTCAATGAGACCTTCTACAATGTCGAGAGCCGGCATCTCAGGTCGGACGGCGTTTATCGCTGGCACAATGTCTTAGGTCTGCCGCTCAAGGATACTGATGGAAGAATTCTGCGCTGGTTCCATCTGCTTGTCGATATCGATGATCGCAAACGTGCGGAAATCGAGTTGGCGGCGCGGGAGCGTGAGGCACGTCTTATCGTAGAAAGCATTCCGGCTGGAATCGCGGTACTCTCCCCCACCGGCGAAGTCGAAGCGGTGAACGGTCATCTGATGCGATACTATGGCCGAACGCTGGATGACCTAGGTCGGTGGGAGGAGACCGACGTTGTGCATCCTGAGGACATGCCTCGCATGGTTGGAGCTCTGAGCCTCGCTATCGACAGTGGGAACTCTTTTGACCAGGAGGTCAGGCTGCTCGGCGCGGACGGAGTGTATCGATGGTTTCAAGTTACGGGCCATCCGTTGAAGTCTGAAGACGGGACTATCATTCGCTGGTATTCAATGCATGTGAACGTCGATGACAGACGACGCGCAGAAGAGGCTCTCAAGGATTCCGAGTTCGAGCTCCGGAAGATCATCAACGCATTGCCACTGACGGTGTGGACAAGCCGTCCAGATGGATATTGGGATTTCGTGAACGACCGATGGTTGGAATATGCCGGCCTCAAACCCGAAGAGGCTGAGGGACGCGGGTGGGAATCCGCGCTCCATCCCGACGATGCCGATGATCTTGTAGCCTCATGGAAAGCTTGCCTTCGATCGGGCACTCCGGCAGACTTCGAAGCCCGCGTCAGGCGGTTCGACGGAGAATATCGATGGTTTCTTCTTCGCGCCACTCCATATCGCGACGCCGATGGCTCTATCATCAAGTGGTACGGAACAAACATCGACATTGAGGATCGAAAACTAGCCGAAAGGGCATTGTCGGAACGGGAACGGGAGTCTCGTTTTATTGTGGACGGCATCGCTGGCATGATTGCCATCTTCTCTCCCGACGCCCAACTGATCGGCGGCAACCAGCAGATCCTCGACTATTTTCAGCTCCCCCTCGAAGCTCTCAACAACTGGGCTACCAACGGCATTACTCATCCGGACGATCTTCAGCTATGCATCGATAGCTTCATGGGATCGATCGCCACGGGCGAACCGTACGACTACGAGACTCGCTTTCTGAGGCACGACGGCGTCTGGCGCTGGTTTCAGCTTCGGGGACTGCCGCTCCGAGACGCCGATGGCAGGATCGTGCGGTGGTACGGGCTTCTGACCGATATCGATGACCGAAAACGTGCCGAGGAGCGATTGCGACGTAGCGAGGCCTTCCTTGTGGACGCCCAGCGTCTAAGCAAAACAGGCAGCTTCTGGTTCAAACTCAACGGTGACGAGATAACGTGGTCGGATGAGACCTATAGGATATTCGGCGTCGATCCCTCGACACACGTGACGTTGGACACGGTTCTATCTCGTCTCGATCCAGACAGCATGTCAATCGTACTTGAGGTGATCGACCGCGCCCGCCATCGAAGCGAGGACTTCGATTACGAAATCACATTGGTGATGCCCGATCAGTCGACCAAGAACGTCCGTGTTCTGGCGCATAGCGGTAAGAACAAGGATGGTGACCCGGAACTGATCGGAGCGGTGCAAGATATAACTGAAAGCCGTAAAGCTGAAGAGGCGCTGAACGAAGCCCGTTCCGACCTTGCCTATGTCACCCGAGTTACAAGTCTCGGAGTCTTGACGGCGTCGATCGCGCACGAAGTAAACCAGCCTCTTGCAGGGATCGTCACCAACGCTAGCACATGTGTTCGAGCGCTGAATGTGGAACCTCCAAAGCTGGAACTCGCCGCGGAAACCGCGCGCCGCATGATCCGCGACGCCAATCGAGCCGCCGACGTGATCGTTCGCCTCAGGGCGCTTTTCAGCAGAAAACCGCCTGTGACCGAGGCGATCGACATCAACGAAATTGCTACGGAAGTGATTGCGCTGGCACTGAGTGATCTGCAACGCAACAGAGTTTCCATAGTAACCGACTTGGGTGCAGGCCTCCCTAGGATCGCAGGCGCCCGCATTCAGCTCCAGCAAGTGGTGATGAACTTGCTCCGTAATTCCATCGAAGCAATGGCCCACATTTCCGATCGTCAGAAACGTGTCATCATCAAGACCGTCGCCACGGATGGGGGCGCGGTTGAACTTTCCGTGAGCGACGTGGGGATTGGCTTCCGAACGCACGAGGAAAGCAAAATTTTCGACGCCTTCTATACGACAAAACAGGAGGGAATGGGCATCGGCCTGTCGGTCAGTCGTTCAATCGTCGAGAGCCACAACGGCCGTCTTTGGGCCCGTGCGAATGCGGACCACGGGGTAACCGTGGCATTCAGCATCCCACAACTTGGAAAAGGCGGGATCCAATCGAATATTCCATCCAGCTAACAGGACCATGGCCGCTGGCGAGCGTTGTGACATTTCAGCGGATTGCCGCATGGATCATCAATGAGGTAACTCATTTCTCAACAAGCAGCCGGCGTCGAGCGCTCCAAGCCGATTGCGACGGCCTGGCAATCGAGGCATACCTGACGTTTGCTCAACGTCGGCCCAGTTCGGCAGCGTTGGCATCACGTGGGATCGAAAACGCGAACGTTGAACCCGGTCCGTTTGTATTTGGCGTTCCCCAAAGCCGGCCTCCATGGGCCTCGATGATGGAGCGGCTGATAGATAGCCCTATTCCCATGCCATTCTCTTTAGTCGTGTGAAAAGCCTGGAAAAGCTGCTCGACACCGCTCGGATCAATCCCAACGCCGGCGTCCCGCACAGACAGGACGATGTCGCCACCGAATTCGGCGTAACTCGATACTTGCAATTCGCGGCCGTGACCGTCCACCTGAGCCATTGCATCAGCGGCGTTCAGTACTAAGTTCAATATAACCTGCTGTATTTGGACCCGATCGGCAAGCACTGAAGGAAGACCTCCTCGCAGATCTGTTCGCACGAACACGCCTCGCCGCTGCAGCTCACTTGAGCACAGGGCGAGCACCTCTCGCGCCGCATCCCCGAGATGTATCCACTCCAGAATTGGCGGCTTTCGGGTGAACAGACCCCGCAAGCGCTTGATTACCTCAGACGCGCGGTTCCCGTCCCTGATGGTCCGTTGGACGGTCGTCTTTGCGCCATCCAGATCGGGGGGATCGGCCGCTAGCATTCGCAAGCATGCACTAGCGTTTGTCAAAATACCAGCCAAGGGCTGACTAACCTCATGGGTGATCGACGCGGTTAGTGCACCAAGCGCTGTTACACGCGCAACGTGCGCAAGCTCCGCCCGCGCATGGTTCAGCT
The DNA here is from genome assembly GCF_023223505.1 of Neorhizobium turbinariae. NCBI lineage: Bacteria > Pseudomonadati > Pseudomonadota > Alphaproteobacteria > Hyphomicrobiales > Rhizobiaceae > Neorhizobium > Neorhizobium turbinariae. The sequence goes on along the minus strand of NZ_JALPRY010000024.1, from coordinate 140,807 downwards.
CGGCCTCCGCCAGCTTCCGTGACGTGATGTCCTGCAATGCTCCCATGAATACCGGTCGGTCAGAAATCTGATCGACACGGTGACCAATCACCTGAGCATACCGCATTTCTCCACTTTGCCTTAGAACCCTGAACTCCAAAGCGAACTTCTGGCCCATCGCGGCCCCTCGAAGCAACGCCTCCACATTTATCATGTCTTCGGGATGGATCGCACCAGCGATCATTTCCATGGTTACGTTCGTACCAGGCTCGAAGCCGAAGACTTCATAGATCACGTCCGACCAGTTGTGCTCGTCCTGCTCCAGATCCCAAGTGAAGCTTCCGGTTTGGCTTAGCCGCTGAACTGCCGTGAGATAACTATTCGTGCGCTCGAGTTCGGCCTCGCGCGTCCTCAGCGCCAATTCCGTGAGCTTAGTGTCTGTTACATCCTGCGTGCTACCTAGGAAGACAGCGTGACTCGTGATCTCCGGAACTGGCATGCTGACGGTATGCAGGTATTTCACGGCTCCGCTGCGAGTGACGACGCGATAGTGAGCGTCGAACGCCGACCGATCGTGCACCGCTCGCTCGATACCCTCTAGGACGGTCGCACGGTCCTCCGGATGGAGCGCATCGACGATCATAGCCATGTCTGGCAAAATAGCAGGGTCGAAATCCCAGATCCGATAGTTCTCCTCCGACCAATTCAGTTCAAGCGTCTTCGAGTCCCAGGTGAAGCTTCCCGTCTGGCTCAGACGCTGGGCGGCGCTAAGTTGAACGTTAGCCCTGGCTAAACTTGACTCGCTCTCTCTGAATGCGATCTCAGAAAGCTTGATGTCGGTGACATCTTGGGAGCTTCCCAAATAAATCAGCCGATCTGCCATCTCGGGAATCACCTCCATAACGGTATGAAGATACTTGACCCCGGCCACGGGGGTCACGATTCTATAGAATAGATCGACGTTCTCACGAGCGTGGATTGCGTCTTCAAAAGCCTTGTATGTTACATCGAGGTCTTCCGGGTGAATGGCTGCTCGAACCATTTCCATCGTTGGGGTAACGGCTGGATCGAACTCCCAAATCCGGTAATTTTCATCCGACCAGACCTGTTCATCCGACAAGGGATCCAAGGTAAAGCTGCCGGTCTTGCTTAGCCTCTGGGCGCCCGCCAAAAAATGATTTGCGCGCCGAAGGTCGGCGGCGCTGGCAGCCAGCATCGCGTCAGAATTCGCACGCTCCATCGCAATGCCGGAGAGTTTGGCGAACCGATCGATAAGCTCCTCCTCTTCAGCAGTAGGTCCAACGCACTCACGTCTGTAGATGGCGAAGATTCCGAGAACTTGGCCACCGCTCCCGATGATCGGCGCCGACCAGCAAGAGCCCAGACCGAACTCGGTCATCATGCCTGGCCAAGCCGACGCGCTCCAACGAGGGTCGGTCGGGGGGTCAATTGCGAATATCGTTGTTTTGGTTGTTATCGCCAGCGAACATGGACCGAAGAACGGATCGATCTTCAATCCATCGAGGATAGCATTGTAGGGTGCTGGAAGATTGGGGCCGGCGCCGAGCCGAAAGCGAAGCTCATCGGGATCGGAAAATAGGATGCTGCAGAGAGAACCTGGTGCAATTCTCTCAACCTGAAGACAGATCTGATGAAGGATCTCGGGAAGAGCGACACCGTGGGCGACGAGCTCAAGCAATTGCTTTTCTGCTTCGAGTTCCGTTTCAGCACGCCTTTGGCTTTCGATGTCGGAGTTAACTCCAAACCAGCCGCCGATACGGCCCTCGGAGTCGTGGAACGGCTCTGCCTTGACGATAAAGCGCCGATAGACTCCGTCAAAACGGCGAAGGCGCATCTCAAACTCGGCAGAACTCTCTGTTTCGACGGCGTTGCGCCAAGCGGCACGGACAGCCGGAATATCGTCCGGATGAATTGTTGCGATCCAGCCGCTCTCCCGCAGCTCATCGATGGTTATACCCGCATAGTCGCGCCAGCGACGGTTCACGAAATTAGTTACGCCGTCTGGTCCGCATGCCCAGACCAAACCTGGCAGGTCATCGAAAAGTCTGCGGAGGTCGGCTTCCATACCTAGTTTTCACAACGGCTATGTAACATGTTCTTGTCCTACGCAGGCTCGATCCTGATCCGCCCACTGGGCTTCGGAGGCTCGGAATACTTGGCCGCCAATACGGACCTCACTCAACAAAAACGGCGTAATATTCTGTCAAGTCGGAGCAGGTCGCAAGCCCAGTCGGTCAACGAGGGATAGAAAAGAGGAACGAAGGATAGAAAAAGCATGCTGCACGTAACGGGCGCCACCAGTAACAGCGGTCCGAGGTTACCCTATAGTATCGGCAACACTGTCGTATAATAGGAAATACTCACAGTTGATGAGAGCCTGAACGCGTCCCAAACCCAGGAGAACGCGTCATGTCAACTCTTCCAGCTACGGTCCCGAGAACGACAGTCGGTCGGGATACTGAGACAACAGATGCGACACGTCCAATTCGGCTGACCGGCCGACTTAACGGCGCTCTGCCAAATCCGAAAACTTTCTATCGCGGCGACATTCATCCGACGATAGCTGTTGCCGAGCCGCGACTGGTCCGAGGGGGGCTCGTACCCTGGCAGTCCCGAAGCGTCGTCGCATTCGTCGAGTTGAACGTTGCCAACCTTATCAGGGTCGAAACCCTCGCGGGACTTTGTCGATTGAACGTCAGTCATTTCACGCGCGCTTTCAGAGCGAGTTTCGGCGAATCCCCACGCACCTACATCTTGCGTAAGCGCATTGAGTTGGCGCAGATCCTGATGCTTCAGTCAGACGAATCCATATCCGATATCGCATCGATCTGCGGCTTCTCGGATCAGGCCCGCCTGTGCAATCTTTTCCGACGCTTCGTGGGATGCACTCCGTTGGTATGGCGCCGGACCCGCCGGGACATCTGCCTGACTGCCCGCCATCTGCACAGTTAAGCTCCGGCAGGCAGCGGTATCCCGATGAAATGATTTCCTGCTTTGAAATCCGTCTTCGCACGCAACCCACGACATTGAAATGCTTGCATCCGGCAGCCTGGTAGCTGTCGCCGGAAGACTCTCACCCACGAAAGGAGAAGGCCACATGAAACTGATTAAGATTGCCGCTTTGCTAGGAATCTCAGCGGTAAGCATGGGCAGCCCCGCCCTAGCGATCGAGCCAATCCCCGGAAGCATTACTTTTGGCGGCCAGCCTATGAGTATGTTGATGAAAGCACCTATCGGCAGCACGGTCCCACATAGATTTTTTGATCGTTACGGCCAGGAGGTCGAAGAGACCTACCGACTCGACGAAAATCGGAACCTGCAATTGATCGATCGGCGTATCGTCAGCACCCATTGAGTACCGAGGCTGTCCGCGCCGAGACAACCGCGTTCGGCGACGACGAAAAGTAGCTTGCCGGCTATCCATCAACTCCAGTTCATTCATGACATCGATCGACAAGGTCGCACCTGCAGCCGATCGCCACAACAAGGGAATCCGAACATGAAAAATCTTGTCATCTCGATCTTGGCTTTGGCCGCTTCAGCTCTTCTGCCGGTTACCACTCTCGCCGAAGAAGGCGAGTATTACGAGGGTATCTCTCCACACGACGATCCCGGGGAGGAAGGATCGACCGATATGCTACGCACCGGTTCGACGACCCGCTACGGTTTGCCCTCGCCCCCCTTCTATCGTCAATCCGCCAGCGAGCCCGCCCAGACGCCCATTGACCAGGGCGACTACTACGAGGGCGCGGTACGCCCGAACTAACGCTGCCGGCTCCACACTGTACCTAACGAGCTTCCCACCTGTTTGCACTCTGCGTGTAGCAGGCAGACGTTGGGGCCCATCGACCCGAAACAAAGGGACCCATAGAGCCTCTCGATGGGTTTCTAGTTAAAGGGTGCTTCAGTCCCACCATTCGGGGAATTGGTCGCAACCATGAACGGACGGCAATCAACTTGATCTGATGAACGAACGGAACGTCGGACACTCGACCCACTCGCAGTTATCGTGCACAAGAGCCTCGTTGATCGACTGTCCCGCTCACAAGAGACTTCGTCGTATCCGATAACGCGGTGCATGGCCGCAGCCGCCGACAGGCCGGTGAGTGGATTTCCAAAGGAGAGGGTTGTCGAATTCTCGAATCTGGCAAGGATTCGCACACTATCGATGTGGATACGTTTGCGGCATCCCGCTAGCAATCCGACCGCGGCCTTCATGGCCGGTTGCCAGAGCATCCAGATTAAAGTCCCCCAACGTCCATATACTAAGCTCTAGTCAGCCCCTGCGAAGCGCTTCCTCGATCTGCTCGCCGGTTACGACTTCGGTTCGAATCAGAGCGTCGACGAGGATCTCGAGGTGGTGGCGCCTGCCTTTGATAATGCCTTCGGCGCGCTGCAGGGAGTGTGCCATAACCTTCTCCACCCGCTGACGGATTCCCTCGTCTGAATTCCTCAGTTCCATTCGCTCGCTGGGAGTGGAAGCATGCTGGTAAACAAGCGATCCCATGCCAAAGGAGGCGACCATCAGTGTCGCTATGTCTGTGGCGCGCGCGAGGTCAGAATCTTCTCCGCCTCCAGCGCCGTCGTGGATCTGACCGAGGATAATCCGCTCCGCAGCTAGGCCTCCAAGAAGTACAGCGATCTCGTGTCGATATGAACGCTCGGACCTATACAGATTGGGCTCGCGTAGCCATTCGACGTACCCCATGCTGCCCGACCGCGGAGACAGATGGTGCGGTACCACGACGGACTTGATAGTCCCGAACGCCAAGTCTAGCCCGACGATGGCATGTCCCGCCTCATGGACGGCGAGTACTCGTCTGGTCTCGATATCAGGCACCAGCAGAGGAGGGACAAATGCGAGAACATCTTCCGGACTGATCGCCCTTCTGCCACGGCGCGCTATCTTCCGGGCGTCCTTGGCGAGCTGAGCCAGATCCGCCCCCGAGAAGCCGCTCGTCGCCCGGGCCGCGGTCGCCAGGACGTCTGGCGGCAGCTCTGCACCCAAGTGGATGGAGATGATCTTTTTGCGATCGTCATACTCTGGAAGTGTGACTGCGACATGCCTGTCGAGCCGCCCCGGACGCTTGAGTGCAGGATCGATGGCGTCCGGATCATTGGTCGCGGCGATTACAATGACGCCTTCTCGCCTATCCGCACCGTCCAACGCCTCCAACAGGCCGTTCACTACCTGGACTCCATAATTCGCGTTGTCACCGGAGAACTTGGAGCGGTCACCAACCGCGTCGAACTCGTCGATGAAGAGTATGGCCGGGGTATTCTGAGCCGCTTCCCGGAAGCTCCTCCGCATCGCCTTGAGATAGTCGCCAAGATGTCCGGCCGCCTGCCACTGAGCGCTCGACGCCTGAATGAACTTGGTCCGGCACGTTCGCGCCACGGCAGAGGCAAACATGGTCTTGCCCGTGCCTGGCGGTCCGCTGAGCAGCAAGCCGCAGTCAACGTCGGTCCAGCGGATGCGGCCTGAACGCCAGTCATCGAGATCTGCAGCCAAGTTCAGCGCCCAGTCTCGTGCCGAGCCAAAGCCGGGAAGATCCTCGATGCCGAGCTCATTGGCTTCCACCGCAGGCACTTCAGGCTTCAGCGCGTTCAGCCGCGCGAGCGCGTGGGAGATGGGACGGCCCGGACGCAACGCCTGGAAAAGAACCTCGGGCCGATGGGCGAGCAGAGCGGCCGCGACGCCTGCGTCGACCTTGGCGCCACGCACAGTCTTGAACGCGGCTGCCAGATGAGCCGGATGAACCTCTCCTACATGAACGACTCGATCAAGAGCCACGTTGATGGTCGGCGGTGGCTGTGCTCCTTCAGGGATGACCATCACCACTGCAGTCTTCACTGCAAGCACCTCTTCTGCATCCGCCCAGTCGTGAACCCCCTTCCACGATGCCTCGATCTTCACCATGGTGTATGCGTCACCATGCAGCATTATGCCGACCTCTATGCACTCCACAACGCGAGCCTGAAGTCGCAGAATGTGTTCCTGAGGGACAACTGGGAAGAGATTCAGCCGCAGCACGCGCTTGCAGTTTCACTTGGCACACGTCTCACCGATGACCAGAAGGGCTCTTCCAGGAAGAAGGTCGAGGGACGATGAGCAAGCTGTCCCGTGTACCCGTGATGCACCCTTTGGAACCGCTTCAGACGTATGTCTCCCGGTTGGCCGCAGCCAATGGCGCGTCCAGCGCGGCGCAGTTCGGAAGACACATGAATTTCAATGTCCGGCGCAGGGTCGAATCCAGCGCCGCCTTGAAACGCATCTCGCAGATCACCGGGTTCGACGAGGCGACACTAGGCGGACACTATCTGAGCTACGACGGTCGAAGCTTCGTGAAGTTTGCAGAGATCCGGATGTTGGGTCGGAACGTTCACTGGACCTCTCCCCGCTTCTGCCCTCGGTGCATCGAGTCAGACCTGCGGACGGGTGTGGGCGACTGGGAGCTTAGGCCGCATATTCGCATCTCCTGGCTTGCGAACCACAACGAAGTCTGTGCAGAGCACGCGACGCCGATCTTCACGTCATCTGTCGCCTAGCCAAGGATAAGTTTGCGAAGGGGCGCGGTCTCTACGGAGAACTCCAGGACCGCCTCTCACCGCTGCTGGATGTCCCTGAACTGCGCCCGCTGATCGGTATCCTCCGGGAGCATGCGATGAACCACCTCCCAATCGGGCCAGAAGACAACTTTCTCGGGGGAGGAGGCCTTCGCAGATGGCACTCCATTCACACCGCTACGGGATCGCTCGGAATCGACGGGCGAACACTGCGTAAGATTCTACTCGAACGCGGCGCGATAGCGGAAGAGGATCTCGATAAGCCTGACAACAAGATCCTGTGCCGCGTAGAGGAAGTAGAAGCGGCCGCTGGGGCCTATCATGATGCAATTGACATTCAGGCCATCGCCAAGCGGATGGGCTTGACGGAAAGTACGGTGCGATCGATCAGGAGGACCGGGCTGCTAGAACAGATCTACGGCACTAAGCGCGGCATGAAGCTGCAGTTTTCCAGAACCGCTTTGGACGCTTTAATGACACGCTTGACGGAAGGATTGGAAGAAAGGGAACCCGGAGGAGATCTCGTGGATCTCAAGCACGCTTGGCAGAAAGCGACAGTGACGATCGCGGATATCGTCATCGCACTTGCGCAGGGCAAGCTTCCTACCCGCTACCTCTCAAGGAACAAGAAACTCGTCGGCCTTGCAAGACTGTTGCTGAACATCAACGAGTTGCAGGCCGAATTCAAGCAGCGTGTTGATGGCCTGAAGAGACACGAGTTCCAGGAGAAGTTGGGCCTCTACGATTCAACCGGCACCGACTTCTTTGACTCTGGCTTCTTCGAAACCTTTCGCCTCAAATCCAGGAACGGTCTCGACTACGATGTGGTGAAACAGGAATCATTCGACGCGTTCTTCAAGGAACATGCAAGCCTGGCAGAACTGTCCAAGGGATGGATGAAGCATAACGTACTGAAGCGTGCATTGGACGCAGCAGGAGTCTCTCCCGTCTGGACCAGCAGGGGTCGACGCATTGCGACCTTCTATCGGCGGGAGGACGTGGAGAAGTTCAAGGCTTCCCTAAGCTAGGAAGGCTAACGGACAAAGTGTTGAAAAGGGCTCCGGCAGCAATGCCGGAGCCCTTTTTTGTGTCGAATCTGGCCTAAAGCTGGAGCAACCATGTCAGATCTCCGCTCGCAAACGTGACATAGGGCTGGTTTCATGCCCAGAAAAATTCAACAAAATCAGCGCTCAAATTTCCAAGTGTGTCTCGTCTTAATCGCCTGCTCAGGCCGGTCCTTCTGGGTCGGCCGCCGCCCGATTTCCGATTACTGTTGAACCCAACAAGCTGGCGTACAGCGCCTGCTTATCCCTGCTGCGCTGCACATAAGCGAGACCGCGCGAGGAACTTCGTCGCCTTCTCCCTGTTGGGGGCCCGACAACCTCAACCAACCTCACTTGAGTGGAGCATTACATGACCCTTGCAGGGAAGAAGATCGCCATCCTTATCGCACCACGCGGCACCGAGGAGCCCGAGTTCAACAAGCCCAAGGAAGCCGTGGAAGCCGCCGGTGCCACGGTAACGGTGATCGGTCTTGAAGCCGGCCAGGCGCAGACCAACAACAACGACCTCGACCCGGGCAGCAGCTACACCGTCGACAAGACCGTCGGCGACGTCTCCGCCTCCGACTTCGATGGGCTCGTCATTCCCGGCGGCTGCGTCGGCGCCGACAAGCTGCGCGCCGATGCCGCAACCGTTTCCTTCGTGCATTCCTTCTTCGAGCAGGCAAAGCCGGTCGGCGTGATCTGCCATGGCCCGTGGCTGCTGGTGGAAGCCGGCGTGGTCAAGGGCCGCACGGTGACCTCCTATCCGACGCTGAAGACCGACATCACCAATGCCGGCGGCAACTGGGTCGACAAGGAAGTGGTGGTCGACAAGGGGCTGGTGACGAGCCGCAATCCGGACGACCTGCCGGCCTTCTGCGCCAAGATCGTCGAGGAGTTCGAGGAAGGCAAACATCCGGCCCAGGCCCGCAGCGCCTGAGGCAGGGCTCGACCCCGCTCGTCGGGCACAGGAGACATACATGGACAACAAGGTTCAGGTGACGCGCCGCGCCATGGCGGGCGCGGGCGGGATGATGCTTGCCGCGGCGGCCGCCGTGGCGCCGGGCTCATCGGCGGCATCCGCCCAGGAAATGGATACCAAGATGGACGACCCGCGCACGATATATCCGCAGCCGCCGTTCCCCTCACAGTCGCAGCCCTTCCCCGGGCTTGTGGACAGGATGGATCCGCGGCCCGTCCACGGCGAGGAAGCTACAGAGGCTCCGGGTGGCTTGCCGGGCGCAGGGCGCTGACCACCGGTGGCGATTCCGGCACGGGACGGGCGGCCGTGATTGCCGATGCGCTTGAAGGCCCAGAGTGGGCGATAAACTGCCTGTCGGACGACGACTAGGTGCAATTGGCTACGGCTGATGCAAGTCATGCGACCGGCCAGGTTTAGGGCGCGGCCGGCGGCATCGGCCAGCCTTGAACGATGCGGAAAAGCGCCGGAAGCTCCGGCGCCTTTTGTCTTTACATGCCGACCTTGACGTTTTCGCCCATGTCAGGCCGGGTATTGCTGACCGCGGCAGCCGCCATCTTCACATAGCTGATGACGGTGCCGGGGCTATCCCAATATTCCGCTGAGGTCGGCGTGACCTTGAGGATGCGGATCGACGGGTCATCCGGATTGTCCCACCAGGCCTTGGCCGGCGTTGCCCAGAGATCGCGGATCTTTTCGCGATCGTTCTGGATCTCGGCGGTCCCCGAAACTGACAGATATGTCTGCCCCTTCGGATCGGCAAAGGCGAGGCAGACGGCCGGGTAACGGGCGATCTCTTCGTCCTTGTGGCTCGCCACGTCGGTCAGGAAATAGAAGGCGTTATTGCTGCGCTCTGCATAGGCAGACATCGGGCGCGAACGAAGGTCGCCGCCCGACTGCGTGGTGAGCATGCAGAACCCGATCTTCTCGGCGAGTGCCCAAACCTTGCTCTGGTCGTCTTCGGCATGTGCCATTGGTCTCTCCTTCTTGTGACGGGAGAGAACGACCAGCTTTGGCTCTTGTTCCTGGCTCTCGTGATGGGATCAACCGATCGTCATCAGGCTCGCATTTCCCCCGGCGGCTGCCGTGTTGATCGAGGTCGAGACCTCCTCCACCAGCCAGTTGAGGCAGTAGGCTTCGACATCGGATTCCAGCTGGGCCGTCGTCGCCGCCTGGACAAGAACCAGCGGGCCATCGAGCGCGGCGATGCGCTGGTTGATCTCAGCGATACGCGATCCGTCACCTTCCACCAGTGCGGCGGCAAACGGACCATCCGCGTTCCAGTCAGCCGTCCAGGACAGGCGCGCCGCAAGGCTCGGCGGGATGTTGCTCAATGCCTGGCGAAGCGCGGGGCGATCATCCACGACAAGGTGGTTGCCGGTGGCAAGTGCTGCTGCCATTTGGCGATAGAGCCCCTGCTCGGTTTCCGGCGTCAGCAGCACGCGACCGCGCGGATGCAGCGCATAAAGGTTGCGTTCCCCGACCGGGCCCGCAAGCTCCTGCACCAAACCGACCGCCGACTGGCTGCCGAGTTCGCGCGCGGCATCAGCATGGGCGGTCCTGCCCTTGGCGGCAAGCCAGGTGGCAAAGTCACGCAGCGCTGGGTCCATGTGCACCGAGCTGTGCTGCGGCGGCACCGGCGGCTTCTGCACGAGCCGGCCGAGGTAAAGCGGACCGCCGGCCTTGGGACCCGTACCCGAGAGCCCGCGCCCGCCGAACGGCTGCACGCCAACAACCGCGCCGATGATGTTGCGGTTGACATAAAGGTTGCCGGCTTTCACGCGGCTCGTGACATGCGCGATCATCTCATCAAGGCGCGTATGGAGGCCGAAGGTCAGGCCATAACCCGAACCGTTGATGTCATCGATCAGGCGATCGAGGTTCTCGCGGCGGTAGCGGATGACATGCAGCACCGGCCCGAAGATTTCCTTCTTGAGGTCGGAAAGGTTCTTCAGCTCGATGATGGTCGGCGGCACGAAGGTGCCGCGACGGGTGGCTTCCGGCAGCGGCAGCTGGTCGACCTTGCAGCCGAGCCCACGCATTTCCTCGATATGCCGTTCGATGCCGGCCTTGGCATCCGCGGTGATGACCGGGCCAATGTCGATGCTGAGCTTGTCGGTGCGGCCGATCGAAAGCTCCTGCAGCGCGCCCTTCAGCATGTTGAGCGTGCGGTCGGCGATATCCTCCTGCAGGCAGAGAACCCGAAGCGCCGAGCAGCGCTGGCCGGCGCTGTCGAAGGCCGACGCAATGACATCGCCCACCACCTGTTCGGCAAGGGCGGAAGAATCAACGATCATGCCGTTCTGCCCTCCGGTTTCGGCAATCAGCGGGATCGGCTTTCCGGCGGCCGAAAGGCGGTTGGCAAGCTGGGACTGGATCATCCGGGCAACGCCGGTGGAGCCGGTGAACATGACGCCCGCCGTCTGCGGCGCATCTATCAATGCGGCGCCGAGGCTGCCGCCGCCGGGCACGAACTGCAGGGCGCCACGCGGCACGCCGGCCTCATGCAGGATCTTGACGCTTTCATGCGCGATGATCGGCGTGACGCCGGCGGGCTTTGCCATGACAGTATTGCCCGCGACAAGCGCTGCCGCGACCTGGCCGGTGAAGATGGCAAGCGGGAAGTTCCAGGGGCTGATGCAGACGACGGCACCGAGCGGCGCATGCGACGGCCCGAGCGTGCGGCGCGCCTGCTCCGCGTAATAGCGCAGGAAATCAACGGCTTCGCGCACTTCGCCGATCGCATTCGGCGCAGACTTGCCCGCTTCGCGGATGACGATGCCCATCAGGCTGGTGATCCGCGCCTCCATGATGTCGGCGGCCCGGTCGAGGCAGGCGGCACGTTCCGCGGGCGGCACCTTCGCCCATTCGGCAGCGGCCTCCCCGGCCATCGCTGCGATGCGGGCGGCATCCTGCGGTTCGACCTCGGTCACCTCACCGACAATGTCTTCGTGGTCTGCCGGATTGCGGATGATATTCGTCGTGCCGTTTTCAGAGCCGTCGGCCAGCAGGGGCTTGGCCTGCCAGTGCACTTCAACCGTTGCGGCAAGATCGGCGCCAAGTCGCGCGAGTTCCGTTTCATTGGCAAGGTCGATGCCGGCGGAATTCGCACGCGCGGCGCCATAGAGATCGCGCGGGTTGGCAATCAGGTCATGCGGACGCCCGACCGGCGACATGGCCTCCACCACCTCGACGGGATCGGCAACGAGTTCATCTACAGAGATCTTCGGGTCCGAGATACGATTTACGAAGGAGGAATTGGCGCCGTTTTCCAAGAGGCGACGCACGAGATAAGCCAGCAGCGTTTCATGTGTTCCGACGGGCGCATAGATGCGGCAGGGACGGTTGAGTTTCCCCTCGCCCACCACCTCGTCGTAAAGCGGCTCGCCCATGCCATGCAGGCACTGGAATTCGTAGCGCCCGGTTTTGAAGTCCGGCCCGGCGAGATGATAGATGGTCGCCAGCGTTTGTGCATTATGGGTTGCAAACTGCGGGAAGACAGCGTCACCGGCCGCAAGCAGCTTTCGGGCGCAAGCGACATAAGCGACGTCTGTATGAACCTTGCGGGTATAGACGGGGAAGTCCGGGAGGCCTTCCAACTGGGCGCGCTTGATTTCGGCATCCCAATATGCGCCCTTCACCAGCCGCACCATGATGCGACGCCCGGCGCGGCGCGCGAGATCGATGATGTAGTCGAGCACGAAGGGGCAGCGCTTGCCATAAGCCTGCACCACGAAGCCGAGGCCATTCCAGCCCTTCAACGCCTCATCGAGGCTCAGTTCCTCGAGGAGATCGAGCGACAGTTCCAGGCGATCGGCTTCCTCCGCATCGATATTGAGGCCGATGTCGTAGCGCTTGGCCAGAAGCGCCAGATCGCGCACCCGCGGCAGGAGCTCGCTCATCACCCGTCCTGCCTGAGCACGGGTGTAACGGGGATGGAGCGCCGACAGCTTGATCGAGATGCCCGGCCCTTCATAGATACCGCGCCCGGCGGACGCCTTGCCGATCGCATGGATGGCGTTCTCATAGTCGCGGTAGTAGCGCGCGGCATCCGCCGCCGTCGTCGCGGCCTCGCCGAGCATGTCATAGGAATAACGGAAACCGCGTGCCTCGAGCGGACGTGCCCGCTTCAGGGCCTCGTCGATCGTCTCGCCGGTAACGAACTGCTCGCCCATCATCCGCATCGCCATGTCGACGCCACGACGGATGACCGGTTCACCGCAGCGGGCAATGAGGCGTGTCAGCGCCGCGGCAAGGCTGCGGTCGTTGACGGTGGATGTGAGCTTGCCGGTGACGACCAGCCCCCAGGTCGCGGCATTGACGAAAAGCGAGCGGCCGCCGCCGACATGCGACTTCCAGTCGCCTTCGGAGATCTTGTCGCGGATCAGCGCGTCGCGCGTTGCCGTATCGGGGATGCGCAGCAGCGCTTCCGCCAAACACATCAGGGCGACACCCTCCTGGCTGGAGAGCGAATATTCCTGCACCAGGCCTTCGACGCCGGTACCCTTCTGCTTGGCGCGCAGCGCCTCGATGAGCTTGCGGGCCGTGGCACGCACCGGCTGCTTCAGGTCCGAGGGAAGCTTCGCCTTTTCGATGAGGGGCGGCAGACATTCCGTTTCCGGCCGCCGATAAGCGGCGGTGATCGCCTGGCGTAAGCTGCTCTGGGGGCGGATGGGCGGCGCGAAATCCGCAAAGGGCGCATCGGAACGGGACGGAGCAGCTTCAACGGCAGACTTCGGCATGGACAACCTATCGAGGGCAAGAGATCAATGCCTCCTTCATAGCATGAAGGTGCGAGACAATCTGACTTGAAGAGCGCACGGTGAGACTGATAGGGACTTCTTTCGTCTCATGAAGGAAACCAAAATGCCTACAGAATCCGGCGTCTTTAGTGAACTTGACCAGTTCGATCGCAAGATCCTCGAGATCCTCGCGCAGGACGGCCGCATCTCGATCACCGACCTTGCCGCAAAGGTCGGATTGTCAAAGACGCCGTGCCAGCTTCGCTTCCGGCGGCTGGTGAACGATGGCTATATCGAAGGTTTTCGTGCCGTGCTGAACCCATCGAAGATGCAGCTCGACCACATTGCCTTCGTGGAGGTGAAACTCTCCAATACGAGCGAGGACGTGCTGAAAAGCTTCAACGCTGCCGTGAAGAAGATCCGCGAGGTCGAGGAGTGCCACATGATCGCCGGCCGCTTCGACTACCTGCTGAAGATCCGCACCCGCGACATCGGCCGTTATCGCCGGGTGTTGGGCGAACGCATCTCCACCTTGCCGCATGTGGCAAGCACATCAACAAACGTGGCGATGGAGACGGTCAAGGAAGGTTGGCACTAAGGGGGCGTCAGCCGCGGCCAGTCGGTCAGCACCAACCCTTGCCGCTGCCGGGGCGCTTGGCGAGCCCCTCGCGCACCAGGATATCCGAGAGCGCCATGCCGTTGCGCTTGATTTCGCGCAGCTGGTGGCCATCAACCTCCGCATCATTGCCGGCCCAGGTGACGAGTTCGAACGGACCGGAATCAAGAAAGGCACGAACCCGCAGTTCCGCATCGCTCGCCTTGATCCGCTCTGTTTCGCAACGCGGCTTCTTGATATCCGGCACCTCGATGCCGACAAGGCGGATCTTCTGGCCATGGATGACGAAGCGATCGGCCGAGACGACGCAGTCATCCTGCTTGGCGGTGCCGCACAGGAAGAACTTGCCCTGGTAGGCGCCGGCAATCTTCGGATCGGCCTTTGCCATCTGTGGCTTGCTGGGCTCGTCCATGCCCGTCTTGCCGATCGGCGCGGGCGGAATGAGCGCTGCGTTGCGACGAACCTCGGGCGCTGTCGCGGGCTTGGGTGCCTTATCACCCGATACGCTGGCGGAAAGCGGCGCGGGCGGAACCGGCTTGGCAGGCACTGGCAGGGGCTTGCCCGCAACAGCGGTTGGCTTGCTGCTCGTCAGGTGGCTGGAGACAAAACGCTTGGCCGCTGCGGAATTTTCATGAAGCGCAAGACCGCCACCGACCACCACGAGGGCGGCGAGCCACGGCCAAAGCTCGGATCCCGTCGCCTTGGCAGGCCGTCTGGTGCTTTTGCGTCTCGAACCGGATTTGCTGCGCGCCATGAGCGAATCTCCTTCATTGTCGACGAGGAGTATTCCGGGCAAGCATTGCTGAATGGTTTCCGTATGAGCCTCAGCTTGACAATGTGTATCGATGTGTACAGGTTTGGATGATGAAGAGCGCCGAGGTCATCGCACTGCTGCGCAAGGATGGCTGGGTTGAAGTTGCTCAACGCGGCAGCCACATCCAGTTCAAACATCCTGTAAAACCGGGCCGAGCAACGGTCCCACATCCAAAGCGGGACATCCCGCTCGGTACGCTGCGCAGCATCGAGAAGCAGGCAGGCATCAAGCTGAGGTAAAGCCTATGAGCAACTACATCGGTCTCATCCACAAGGAACCGGACAGTGACTACGGCGTATCCTTTCCGGACTTCCCGGGGCTTATAACGGCTGCACCCACGCTGGACGAGGCGCGGCAGATGGCCGAAGAAGCGTTGGCTTTTCATGTCGAAGGAATGATCGCGGACGGTGACGCCATTCCAGAGCCCTCGACTCTGGAATGCATCATGGCTGAACGGTCAAACAAGGACGGCGTGGCGGTACTGGTGAGCCTGAAGACCTCCGCTGCCAAGGCCGTGCGCATCAACATCACGCTACCGGAAGACGTGCTGCAAACGGTCGATGCTTATGCCGAAGCACGGGGCCTATCGCGCTCCGGATTCCTCGCACGCGCTGCGATCCACGAGATTGAACGAGAGACCGTGGGCTAATCAGGGTGAACGTCAACTGCCGCGATAGGTCGAATAACCGTAGGGCGAGAGCAGAAGCGGCACATGGTAGTGCGCCGTCACGTCCGAGATGCCGAAGCGGATCGGGATGACATCAAGGAAGGCCGGTTCGGTGAGCGTCACGCCGCCGGCGCGCAGGTAATCGCCCGCGTGGAAGACAAGCTCGTATTCTCCGGCGATAAAGGTCTCGTCAGCGAGGATCGGTCCGCCATCGACGCGCCCGTCGGCATTGGTGACCACCGTCTTCACCTTAACTCGCCCCTCGCCTTCCAGGCGGTAGAGGTCGATCTTCAGCCCCTGCGCAGGCGTACCCTTGGCAGTATCAAGAACGTGGGTGGTCAGTCCGGTCACAGGCGCGGCTCCATGATCATGTAGGGTGCATCGAAGGTTTTTTCTTCGAGATTGGCGGCTGGGTTATCGCGATCAACGACGAGGAAGTCACTGACCTCGCCGAGCGCCATCAGCGGATGGTGCCAGACGTTCGGGAAATAGTTCACGCCCCGGCCGGCTTGCGCCAGGAAGACCTGCGGCACGCCCGGGCGTCCATCTTCGTCGGCGGAGACGGCAACCAGAAACGGGCGGCCGGAGAGCGGCATGAAACTCTGGCTGCCGTAGGGGTGCCGCTCCATCATGTCGATCGTGTACGGAAATCGCCGCGGCCTGCCGCGAAAGATACTGAAGATCAGCCGCTCTGGTGCTCCGACCACAACCGGTTCGGCCAGCGCATGATAGCGTTCGGTGGTGCCGCCATTGATAAGGCGCATCGTGCCTGGATCGGCTTCGATGACATCACCGAAAGGAGCAAAGGCCTGCTTGGTCAGCGGCTTTATTTCGAGATAAGTACTCACTACTCCCCCTGGGGACGCCAGTGATGAAGGGCGTCGAGTTTTTGCAGAAGATCCGGCAAGGCAATCCTGACCGTGTCGAAGATGATCGGAAGCTCCAGCTGATAATAATCGTGTACTGCCAGATTGCGCATGCCGCGCATCTTGGTCCATGGGATGTCAGGATGCTCCACCGGAAAATCCGGATTCCGCGCGACGATCCGGGACGCAGCTTCCCCGGTGAGCACGAGCGACATGGCCACGGCCATCTGCGTGCGTCTGTCGCTGAGGAACTGCTCGATCGTCATCTCACCGACAAACTCGCGGGCCTCCATCGCCGCAGCCCGCATCTGGTCCAGATCCTCCTTCAGGCGATCCAGCTTCATATCGTGGTGGCTTCCGAAAGGATGCGTTGGCGCATCGAGGGCCGCAGACCTCCGTCGGTCACCAGATCGACCTTCCTCTGGAGGATATTTTCCAGTTCGTTCTGCAGGCCGCCGAGATCAAACAGGGTCAATCCCGGAAGCGCGTCCACCAGGATATCGATGTCACTGTCAGGGCCATCTTCGCCGCGCGCAACGGAGCCGAAGACGCGCGGGTTTGCCGCGTTGAAGCGTTTCGTGGCTTCGCGAATCGCGTCCCGGTTTTTCTCCAAAGCTTCAGATGGCCTCATGACGGCATCACTCCTGATGCCGGCAATATAGGTGAGAGACAGGCTTTCGGGAAGCGTCACGCCTTGGTGCCGAAGAGCCTCAACCGCATCGTGCCGCCGTCCGGATGCATGGCATAGCGCACATGCGTGACCGGCCCGATATCAGCCACGACATCGGCGCCGTATTCGTGCTGGTGGTCCATCTGCAGCTTCTGGCGCGGCAGGATCGGCTTCCAGGTTTCCGATGCTGCGATCTCCGCCTCCGACAGTTCATCGCCAAGCTCCGGCAGGTATGCGCCCAGAAGTTCGCAGGTGTCGGGGAAATTGCCCTTGAAGAAGGCGGTGTCGACGGTGACGCGCTTGATCGTGCCCGGATGGCCGAGCCGGATCACCGCCCAGTCGTGGCCAGGCCCGCGGCGACGCTTGGTTTCCCAGCCATCGCCCATGTTGATGCCGCGCCCCGGGCCCAGCATCTTGTCCGGGTGGCCATAATGGGCATCCGACCAGGCGAGCGACTTTGCGCCATGGAAGATATAGGCGAGGTCGATCTCTTCGTCTGCGCCGACCTTCGACCAGTCGAAATGCGCCGAACCATAAACGCGAAGACGCGCGATTCCACCATCGGGGTAGATGTGGAGGCGCAGATGCGTCCAGACCTTGTCCTTGTCGGCGTTGTCGAAGAAGTGGTGGGCACTGGGCCCGAGCGGAGACTTGTCGAGGATCTCGGTCCACTCGATGGATTCGATCGCGTCACCCTCTTCGATGAAGGCAGCCTCGATCGAGCAATGCGGCGGATAGTTGCCGGTGAAGTAGCTGGTGTCGACGTCGAAACCGAAAATGCGGCCCGGCATGGCGAGCTTGACGATCGCCCAGTCGTGGCCGGCGACGCGCTTGCGGCGGCTTTCCCAGCCGTCCATGTACTTGCCGTTGTCGTCATAAAGGTCGGGATCGAAACTTGCCGGCGCATCGGCCAGCATGCGCTCGAGCGGCGCAAAGAACTCGTCGGTCGCATACAGCCCCTTGGCGCCGAGCCGGGCAGATGCAAGGTTGATCGAGCCCTTCGCGAAATCCGGCAGGCTGTTGTCGCTGGTCTCGGTCATTTGGATGTCTCCGGTAGCAATGCGGTGAGGCGCAGAAGCGCAATCTTTTCAACCTGGGCGGCGGCCGTTGCGAACTCGTCTTCCACGCTGTTGTGGATGCGTTTTTCGAAGGCCGCCAAGATATCATCCTTGTTCAGCCCCTTCACGGCGATGATGAAGGGAAAGCCGAACTTCGCCATGTAATGGGTATTGAGCTCGGTGAAGCGAGCGTGCTCGTCCGGGCTCAGGCGATCCAGCCCGGCACCAGCCTGTTCCTTGCGGCTTTCTTCGGTGAGCTCGCCGGCGATTGCCAGTTTGCCGGCAAGATCCGGATGGGCGCGAAGCACGCCAAGCCGCTCCGCATAACTCGCCCGGCGGAAGATGGAGGTGAGAGCGTCGTGCACGCCCTTTGCCGTGAGCGGCACGAAGATCAGGCCAGCGTCATAGGCGCGCTCGGCAATGAAGGGCGAGTGCTCGAAGACGCCACCGAACCGCTCTATGAAGTCTGCGCGCGCAGTCATGGTGCACCTGCCGGGCGATGATTCTGGTGCCAATGGCGGGCGATCTCGATGCGTTGCGGGATCCAGACCTTGTCGTGCGACAGCACGTATTCGATGAAGCGGCGCAGCGCGGCGGCACGACCGGGACGACCGACGAGGCGACAATGCAAGCCGACCGACATCATCTTCGGCGCACCTTCCTGGCCTTCCCGGTAAAGCGTGTCGAACGTGTCCTTCAGATAGGTGAAGAACTGGTCGCCGGCGTTGAAGCCCTGTGGCGTCGCGAACCGCATGTCATTTGCTTCCAGCGTGTAGGGAATGATGAGGAAGGGTTTTCCGTCCAGTCCGGGCACCCAGTAGGGAAGATCGTCGGCATAGCTGTCGGAGGAATAAAGGAACCCGCCCTCTTCCATGACGAGCTTCAGCGTGTTGGTCGATGGCTTGCCCTGGTACATGCCATAGGGCCGCTCGCCGACAAGCTCGGTGTGAAGGCGCACGGCCTCCAGGATGTGCTCGCGCTCCCGCTCTTCCGGGAAATCCTTGTATTCGAGCCAGCGGTAGCCGTGGCTGGCGATCTCCCAGCCGGCTTCCTTCATGGCGGCTACGGCTTCCGGGTTGCGCGCCATGGCGAGCGTCACGCCATAGACGGTCGTCTGCACCTTGAGTTCGGTAAACATCCGCCAGAGCCGCCAGAAGCCGGCGCGCGAGCCGTATTCGTAGATCGACTCCATGTTGAGGTTTCGCTGGCCAGGCCATGGCGCGGCACCAACGATCTCCGACAACAGCGATTCGGAGGCCGGATCACCATCGAGAATCGAGCTTTCGCCGCCTTCCTCGTAGTTGATCACGAACTGGACCGCGATATTGGCACCATTGGGCCATTGGGGATTGGGAGGGTTGCGGCCGTAGCCGACAAGATCGCGCGGATAGTCTTTTGCCTGCATCACTCACCTTCAACACGTCGACGGACGGTAGCGCACCCGTTCCGGCACTGTCGAGATGGAAAGATCAGCTCACGAGGCCACGGCTTCGGTTTTGCACCGGCATGAATGTCGAAGCGTCAGGCCTGTTTTGTCGTGCGAGCATCCGGGCGCGAGGCGGCAAGGAGATGGCTGGCGAGTGTGAAGGAGGCGGGAAGCCTCGGATCACGTGACATAACGGTGGCGAGCGCCGCATCCGCAAGCCGGTGGGCAAGCCCGAAGCTCACCTTGAACCCGCCGGTAAGCGCGATGACACGCGGATGGTCCGGATGCGGTCCGACCATCGGGTCGCGATCCACCGCCTTCGGACGCAAGCCCGCCCAGCGTTCCACCACGGATGCGGTGCCAAGTTCCGGCACCAGCGCGCGGGCTCGAGCGATCAAGGCCTCAAGCTGGGCATCGGTCGAAAACGCGTCCTCGAAACTGTCCTCGCTGGTGCTGCCGATGGCGACATAGCCGTCTTCATGCGGCACGACATAAAGCCCGTTGAGGAAGATCACCGGCAGCGTGGGATCGATCTCGGCCTTCAGAAGCGCCGCCTGCCCTTTGACCGGCATGCCGACCGGCTGTCGCAACGGGGCCGAGATCGCCTGGAGAAGCGGAAAGGAACGCCACCCGGCCGCGATGATGCAGTGGCCAAAAGCAGTGCTATCGCCGTTGGCGAAGACCACGCGGTTGCCCTCCGGTTCGATGCGTTCCGCCTCGATATTCTCGACCACCGTCACATGCCGGGCGGCGCGCAGGAAAGCCGCGAGTGCGGCGCAGAGAGCACGTGGCGAGACGCGCGCCGCCAGCGTGTCGTGGACGACGCCTGCCTCGGCAAAGGATGCGGCCGGCCAGCCGGTCCGGAACGGCCGATCCAGCACATGCCAGTGGAAGCGGCGGCCGCGCTGGTTCCAGCACGTTTCGGCATCTTTGGAGTGGCGATCCGCGATCACCCGCAGATGCGGCTTCGGCAGCGGGATGAGGCGCCCCGAGCGGCGATAACCGCAGGAAAGGCCTGTTGCCGCCTCGATCTCGGCAATCTCATCCTCGAGCGACAGCAGCGCGTCGAACTGGAATTGCTTCTTGTCGTTCCACTTGTCCGGCATGTGCGGCATGAGCGCGCCCAAGAGGCCGCCGCTTGCTCCCCGCCCGAGTTCACCAGCATCGACCAGCAGGGTGTCGAGCCCAAGCATCTCGGCCTTCACCGCGGCCCACAGGCCCATGATGCCGCCACCGAGGATGACGAGATCGGCAGAAGCCGGCAGCGCAGCGGATTGCCGGCCATGAATTGATTGACCCGCACCACCGGCAGGATTATCCGCGTGTGACATGAACGATCGTCATCCTGAGAATGCCGCGACAAGCGGCCAAATGCCTGAAAGCCAGACGCTGGATTGGAATGATGGCGATATGCCGTATTCGCGCGAGTTTGGCGATCATTTTTATTGCCAGACCGACGGGCGGCTCGAATGCGAGCATACCTTCCTCGCCGGCAATGGCCTGCCTGACCGCTGGTCACCGGGTGGAGACTTCAGGATCGGTGAACTTGGTTTCGGCACCGGGCTGAATTTCTGCGAGACATGGCGGCAGTGGAAGATCCACCGGAAGCCCGGCGCACATCTGCATTTCACGTCCTTCGAGCTTTACCCGATGCAACGCGGCGAGATCGACCGGGCGCTCGCCCGCTGGCCTCAGATCGATGCGGAGCGTCAGGCGCTCACCGCCGCCTGGCCGGATGATCCCAAGGGCCATGTCGTCATCGACCTGGACGCGCAGACACGCCTTACCGTCGTTTGCGGACCGGCGCTCGAGGGCGTCTCGGCCGCGGAGCCGGGCGTTGACGGGTGGTTCCTCGATGGCTTTGCGCCCTCGCGCAATCCGGCGATGTGGTCGCAGGAGTTGATGCAGGCGGTTTTCGAGAAGACCGCGCTACAAGGCACGTTTGGCACCTATGCAACCGCGGGCTTCGTGCGCCGCAACCTGCAGGCAGCAGGTTTCACCGTCGAGCGCCGCCCGGGCTTTGCCGGAAAACGCGAAATGCTGTGCGGCCGCAAGGAAGTGACCACACAGCAGGACTAGCCCGGAAGGCTACGGCTCAAGGGTTACTGCGTGCAGTTCGGGTTGCCGTGCATCTGGTGAGAATTGCTCGCGTCGCCTTGCGTGTTCGCGCTCATGTGCGACGAGCAATCTGCCGACGGGTTGGCAGTGCTGGATGTGCTGCCGGTGGCATTCGGATCGAGCTTGCCCGGCGCACCGGGTGCCGCAGCCGTGGGATCAGTCGGGCCGTTCATCACCGGGTTGCTGGATGCAGCGGCGCCGCCATCACTGCCGGACTGGGCAAAGGCGCCTCCGCCCATCATTAGAGATACAATTGTCGTCGCAATGAGCTTCTTCATCGGGGCCTTGTCCTCGTTGGTTGGCAACGATCGAACTGACAACCACTCCCGATGTTCCTGCATCTTGAAACTTGGCGATCTAGGCCATCTTCTGGAGCAGGATCTGGATTTCCGGTGACTTCGGAAGGTCCTCGTCGGGCGTCGGCTTCAGCCGCTTGCCAAACTTCGGATCCAGCCGGTACCAGTCTATCAGTGCCGACGCGACATCGGCCGCGGCTTCGTCCCGACGGTCGACGCCATTTTCTTCGCACCAGGCGACCAGAAACTTTTCCAGCAACTCGAGATCGTCGGGAGCGAGCGGTGCTTGTGCCGGAGCCTCACCCTGCTGAATCATGTTGTCCTCACTATGCAGGCGACTGTCCCAGCTCCCGCCTCTGCCGTTACTCGATGTTAGACATCGAAGCTTGTGCAGAACTTTCTAATATAATGAGGTCGACCGCAAAACACTAAAACCTCTTCTGCATCCAACGCTTCTAACGTTTTGTTGTTCCAGCAGAAGTCACGAAAACCGGCAGATCACTGCGCCGAAGACACGACCGCGCCATCGACCCACTCGCGGATCTTGCTTTCAAGCGCCTCGGGGCTGATCGGCTTTGACAGGTAATCATCCATCCCGACCTGTAGGCAAAGCTCGCGATCGCTTTCCAGCGCATGCGCCGTGACGCCGATGATCGGCGTATGTGTGCCGGTCTGGCGCTCGATCTCGCGGATCTTCTGCGTCGCCTGGTGGCCGTTCATCACCGGCATGGACACATCCATGATGATGACCGCCGGATCATGCTTCTGCCACGCCTCGACGGCCTCGGCACCGTTCTGGACGATCTGGAACAGCCAGCCGGTCGTCTGCAGGATCTGCGTGAAGACGATCTGGTTCACCTCGTTGTCTTCTGCAACAAGCACGTCAAGACCGGGCGTTGCCTGCATCGCAGGCGTCGAAGACCGCACCGGCTCGACCGGAGAAGCGGAGGCAACCACCTGCAGGGCAGGCGTTCCGGAAGCAACCGACGCGGGTCCCGGAGCCTGAACGCTTGGTGCAATGCCCCCTGCCCGCTGCAACTGGGTCAAGAGGTTCTGGTTCTCGTTCGCTCTGCGCTTGGTGCGGATCGCGCGCACCACGTCGATGATCGTGCTGCGCAGCAGGTTGGCTCGCGCCGGCTTCATCAGATGCGCCTGGATGTTCAGCGACGCGAACATGCTGTCATCGCCCGCCATGTCCATGGAGGTGAGGAAGATCACGCCGCAGCCGTCAAAGCGCGGATCGCGCCGAAGGTGGCGGGCGAAATCCAGTCCGTTCATTTCCGGCATGTGGTAGTCGAGCACGATCGCATCCACCGCGACATCGATGCGGGCGCATTCCTGCATGATGGCGAGGCCTTCCGCGCCGCCTTCTGCCGCGACGCAATCAAAGCCCCACATGGACAGCTGTTCGGTGAGGATGCGGCGGTTGACCGGGTTGTCGTCCACCACAAGGATACGCGCGCCGCTCGTGTTGATCGGCAGTGCCCGCTGGCTGTTGCGCTCGCTGACGATCTGGAACGGCAGATGGACGGTGAAGACGGAGCCACGGCCAAGCTCGCTTTCCACCTCGATGCGGCCGCCGAACAGTTCGGTAAGGCCGGAGGTGATGGCGAGGCCAAGGCCGGTGCCTTCGTGTCGGCGCGTCGACGAGGTGTCAACCTGCGAGAACTTCTCGAACACGGCCTTCAGCTTCTCGTCCGGGATGCCAAGGCCGGTATCCTCGATACGCACCGTCAGCATCATTTCGCCTTCACCGATCGGCTTCGACATCAGGTCGATGAAGACATAGCCCTTTTCGGTGAACTTGACGGCATTGCCAACGAGGTTGGTGATGATCTGGCGGAAGCGGCCGGCATCACCCATCACGGTTTCGCGCACCGATGCGTCGCCGCGAACGATGAGTTCGATGTCCTTTTCCGAGGCGGACGACGACAGGAGCGTCGCCACATCCTCGATCGCCTCGACCGGATCGAACGGCGCCTTGCGCAGCTTCATCTGGCCGGCATCGATCTTGGAGAAGTCGAGGATGTCGTTGATGATCGTGAGCAGCGCGTTGCCAGACTTCACGATGATATCGATGAAGGTCTTCTGGCGGGTATCGAGGTTGGATTTTGCCAGCAGTTCCGCCATGCCCAGCACGCCGTTCATCGGGGTGCGGATCTCATGGCTCATGTTGGCCAGGAACTCCGACTTGGCACGATCGGCGGCTTCCGCCCGCTGCAGGAGGCGGGTCAGTTCCTCCTCGCGATTCTTCATCTCGGTGACGTCGGTGAAGATCGCCAGCCAATGGTCGCTGCCGGTGATGTTCGCCTCGACCTGTATCCACTTGTCGGTGCCGATCCGGAAGGAAGCATGCACCGGCTTGCCGCCGAGGACGCTTTCTTCCCAGGTTCGAAGGGTGGCGACCGCTTCCTCCGGCGTGCCGAAGTCACCGCGCTTGGCGGAAAAACGGAAGATGTCGCGCCACTGCGCGCCGATCGTCACCATCTCCTGCGGGATTTCCAGCATGCCCGCGAGCGCATCGTTGGAGAAAATGATCTCGCCATCGTGCAGGATGAGCAGGCCCTGCGACATCGCGCTCGTCGCGTCGCGCATCAGCGCGCCATGCTGCTCGAGCGCCACCCGCGCCTCATGGACCTGTTGTTCACCGCGCCGTAGCGCCGTGACATCCATGTAGCTCAGCAGGATCTTTCCGCCGGATAGCTTGGTGCCGGAGATCAGGATATTGCGGCCGTTGCGGCTCTTGACCTCGATCGGCTCGTGCGCGTTGTCGTCGGTGAGCGCGGCGATGCGGCGGTTGTAGATCTCGTCGAAGCTCTGCTCCGTGTCAGAATAGATCCCGTGGTTGAAGTTGACTTTCAGGAAGTCGCGATAGGCGCGTCCCGGCAAGTCGAACTGTTCGCCCGCATCCCAGAACCCGTAGAAGGACGGATTGGCGTATTCGAAGTTGAAGTCGGCATCGAGGATGGCGGTGCCGACCGGCAGCGCATGCAGGATCGTCTGCAGGTCCTGGCTGATCTTCTCCGCCTTGTTCTGGGCCTCCTTGATGAGCGAGACGTCCATGCGCGAGCCAACCATGTGGTGGCTGCCGTCATTGACGGTCACGCGGCGCAGACGCGAGATGACCGGCACGACGGTGCCGTCCGGGAAGGTGATGTCCTCCGACTTGTCGATCGCCTCTCCCTGGAAAACGCGGTCGTTTTCAGCGCGGTAGCGCTCGGCCGCATCCGGGAACATTTCCGTCTCGGTCTTGCCGAGGAACTCATCGCGCGGGCTGCCGAGCATCGCTTCATAAGCGGCGTTCGCGTAGGTCAGCCGATGCTCGCTGTCGCGCACGAAGACCGGCACCGGCAGGTCCTCCAGCACGGCGCGGTAGAGGTTGGTTTCATCGATCTGCGTACGGAGATGGATCTCCTGCTCCTTGAAATCCGTCACGTCGTGGCGGATCGCGATCAGCAGGCCGTTTTCAAGCCGTTTGTTGAGGCTGCGCATCCAGCGCCCGTCGGCCACCTGGTTGACGCTTTCCGAATAGGGAACGCGGAAAGGCCTCATCCGCTCTTCGAGCCAGACGTCCTTTGGCGGCAGGTCGACATCCGGTCGTTCGCGCTTGCGGCGGTCATAGGCATGGCCGAGGAGTTCCGGCAGCGTCGCGCCCGGCGCGATGTCGACCGAGATCGCATTGAAATAATCGATCAACTGCGAGTTGGAGTAGATCAGCGTGTCGTTCTTGTCATAGATGCCGATGCCCATTTCGAGCATGTCCAGCGCATCATCGAGAAGAACCTTCTGCACCTGCGAGGTGACCGACATGGCCGGTCCGGGCTGCGGCTCAACATCTTCAAACGGAGCGAGGATCTCGCCGCCACTGAAGCCGTTCGCCGGCGCGCAGAAGCCGAACAGATAGGTATGGTCGTCTTCCGTCAGGAAGCGTTCGATCCGGATTTCCTGGGCGATGGCGCCGGAGCGATCAAAACAGTAGGCGGTCTCCTCACCGCCGAAGACGATTGCGCGACACTCCTTCTCCTTGCGGTCCGCATCCTCTGACGAACCGTAAAGACCGCGGCTGACCTTGCCGATGAGTTCGGAAGGCTCAACACCGAAGAGGCGTGCATAGGCGTCGTTGACGGCGACATAGGAGAGCGCGCTGTCCTTGATGAAGGCCGGCTCGTGCAGGTCGCTGATGCGCGCGCACGCTTTCCTCAACAGTTCGCTATCGGTCTCCACGTGCCCGCTCCCTCATACGGCCATCGCGCTTCAGCACGACAAGCGATAAAAACACCAGTAAGGTTAACAAGGCGTTGCGCGCGTAGCCTGAATACTTGCAATCCCGGCCTTGCCTGGGTCAAAAAGAGGCACTTGGTCGCCTTCGACACCCGCCGCAAAGTTGCCGGCCGCCTGCTACATTTCAGCCATAATGTGGAACGGTGCGAGGGCATGGACGCGGATACTGCGATTTCGCGCTCAATTAGCTGAACAGCTGTTCAGACTACTCCTGTTTTTCTTCCATGAAACTGCCGCGTTTCAAGAGCGTTATTCCGGTTACCCTTTGAACGTCAGGGGAAAGGAAAAGATCATGTCCCGCTTCAAGAAGACGATAACGTCCGGTCTGGTAGCTCTGTCCGTTGCGGGCGCCCTTGCCGCAACCGCCCCGGCTGCCCAGGCTCGCGACCGCCACCACCATCACAACAATATCCTGCCCGGCGTTGCCGCGGGGCTTGCCGGTGGCCTCATCGGCGGCGCCATCATCGCCGGATCGCAGCGGCCGGTCTATGTCGAGCCGGAATATGAATACGCGCCACCACCGCCGCCGCGCGTCTATTACCGCGCCGAATATGCACCGCGCTGCCACTACGAGTGGGTGGAGAACGAGTGGGGCGAAGCCTACCGCGCCCGCGTTTGCGCCCGATACTGAGCAGACGACCACCAGCATCTGGAGAGCCCGCAGCGCGACCGCCCTGCGGGCTCTTTCGCGTCAAAGACAGGTGCGACCAGCCGCCCGCCGCACCGGGTGCGACAAAACAATCGCTTGACATTCGCCCGCTTTGACACCAAATGCCGATCAGCTTTCACCTTCCGGCCGCCGCGTGAGCTGCCCCGCGTCCAGAGTATTATCGCGAAGAAGGAACAAGGCGCACAGATAGATCGCCCTCAACGCGAGGGTTTACGCGCTGGAAAGTTTTTCCAACTGCAAGTTCCCATTTCACGCGGGGTTCTTGACGCCAGAGACGTCCAAGACGCTGGGACAAGCATGTCCGGCGTGTCGTCTCATGGCGCCCCGAAAGGTATTTGACTTGACGAATTTCGAATCGCTTGGCGTTTCCAAGCAGATTGTCGCCACGCTGACCGCGCTTGGCATCGAAACACCGACCCCTATCCAGGCACAGGCCATTCCGCTGCTGCTCGAAGGCCGCGACCTGATCGGCCTCGCCCAGACCGGCACCGGCAAGACCGCCGCATTCGGCCTGCCGCTGGTTGAGCGCCTGCTCGCCGACAACATCCGCCCCGACAACCGCACCACCCGCTCGCTGATCCTGGCGCCGACGCGCGAACTGGTGAACCAGATCGCTGCGAACCTCAAGAATTACATCAAGGGCCGCCCGCTGAAGGTCAACCTCGTTGTCGGCGGCGTATCGATCAACAAGCAGCAGCTGCAGCTGGAAAAGGGCACCGACATCCTGGTGGCCACGCCCGGCCGCCTGCTTGACCTGATCAGCCGCCGCGCCATCGGCCTCACGACCGTGCGTTACCTCGTGCTCGACGAAGCCGACCAGATGCTCGACCTCGGCTTCGTGCATGACCTGCGCAAGATCGCCAAGATCGTGCCGAAGCGCCGCCAGACCATGCTGTTTTCGGCCACCATGCCGAAGGCGATTGCCGATCTGGCATCTGAATTCCTCACGGATCCGGTGAAGATCGAAGTGACGCCTCCGGGCAAGGCTGCCGACAAGATCGAGCAGTATGTCCACTTCGTTGCCGGCAAGAACGACAAGACGCAACTGCTCAAGGATACGCTGAAGGCCAATCCGGATGGCCGCGCCATCGTCTTCCTGCGCACCAAGCACACCGCCGAAAAGCTCTACAAGCATCTCGAGCAGGTCGAGTTCAAGGTCGCCTCCATCCACGGCAACAAGAGCCAGGGCCAGCGCGAACGCGCACTCAAGGCCTTCCGTGATGGCGACATCCGTGTTCTCGTGGCAACCGACGTTGCCGCCCGCGGCATCGACATTCCCGGCGTGACGCATGTCTTCAACTACGACCTGCCGGAAGTGCCGGACGCCTACGTCCACCGGATCGGGCGCACCGCGCGTGCGGGTCGTGAAGGTGTTGCGATCGCCTTCTGCGCACCGGATGAAACGCTGCTGCTGCGCGACATCGAAAAGCTGATGGGCATCGAAGTGACGACCGCCTCTGGCGAGCGTCCGGAAGCCCTGAGCCGTCCGGTTCGCGGCAACAACAATCGCGGTGGCAACAAGGCTCGCGGCGGAAACCGTGGCGGCGGAAACGCGCGCCAGGGTGCCGGCCGTGGTGAAGGCGAGGGCCGTCCGCAGCGTCGCGAACGTCCGGCCCGCAAGCCGTTCTTTGCGGCAGAGGGCGCGGAAGGTGCATCGGCAGAAGCCGGTGCCCGCCCGCAGCGCCAGGAAAACCGCAATGGCGGTCGTCCGCAAGGTGATCGTCCGCAGCGCGACCAGCGCCGCAACGAGGATTTCCGCGGCCAGCGTCGTGGCGAAGATGCACCACGTGCCGAAGCAGACAGCGATCTCGCCAGCACCTCGGACTTCCGTGGCGGCAAGAAGCAGTTCGGTCCGCGCGACGGTGCACCGAATGGCGAAGGCCGTCCGGCCCGTAGCGAACACCGCAAGCCGGCCGGCCAGGCTCGTACTGCTGCGAAGCAAGGCGAGAACCGCGGCCCGGTCCGTTTTGGCAACGACAACCGCGCCGAAAATCGCACCGACAACCGGGGCGGCGGCTACCAGGGGCGCAAGCGCAGCCGCGCCTAACACTTCTGAAAAAGGCCGCTTCCGAGCGGCCTTTTTTATCGCGGGTTATTTTACAGCGGCGTTGCCACCATCGGCATAAAGCGCAGAGCCGGCGACGAAACTAGCCATGGGGCTTGCGAGAAACAGCGCCGCGGCAGCGATCTCCTCGGGCTTGGCAATACGCTTCATCGCATGCAGGCCGGCCGCCCACTCCTTCTGAGCCGCATCCCCTGCGGCCGGTGTGTCCGTGCCGCCGGGCAGCAGCGCATTTGCGCGGACACCTTGCGCGCCATAATCCGCTGTGATGGCTTTCACCAAACCCATCAGCCCCGCCTTAGCCGCCGCGTATGCGCCCATTCCGGGAATGCCGACACTCGTTCCAACGAAGGTCGAGGTGAAGATCAAGGATCCGGAGCCGCGTTGCAACATGGCGGGTATCTGCACTGCCGCGCCGAGAAAGGCACTGGTCAGGTTCGTGGTGATGGTCTGTTGCCATTCGGGAAGCGTCACTTCCGCCAGCGGCTTGTAGGGTCCGACAGCACCCGCATTGTTGAAGGCCATATCGAGGCCGCCGAATTGGTTGATGGCCGCATCAACCATGCGCTTGTGAGTGTCTTCATTCCCGACATCGCCGGCAACCGCGACGACCTTGCCACGATTGGCCTCGATCTCCGCGGCAAGTGCATTTAGCGCTTCTTCACCGCGCGCATTGACCACCACGGCAGCACCTTCACGTGCAAACAACAAGGCCGTAGCGCGGCCAATCCCGCTCGACGCGCCTGTGACGATTGCGACTTTTCCTTCCAGCATTGGGTATCTCCTCCAAGAGTTGCCCGTGCTGGTTAAGTCCTCACCTCTCGTGCCGACACCCGTTTCGTGACCTGAAACTTGCCGCCCGCTCGACCCCGCCTCAGCCGACCGTCCCGGCTCTCGCCTTGCGGTTGACCATGTAGACGCCCGTCACCACGATCACCGTGCCGATGATCATCGGCCAGGTCAGCGGCTCGCCAAACAGGATGACCGCCTCGATCGCCACGACCGGCGGCATGAGGTAGATGAGCGAAGCCGCACGCGATACCTGTCCGCGACGGATGAGCCGCAAGAGGAGCGCCACCGCCCCCATCGACAATCCGAACACCGACCAGGCCATGGCGAGGACCGCTTCCTGCGTCCAGTCGAAGCGCAGGTCTTCAAGCAGCAGCGCCAGCGGGATGGTGACGATGAGCGCGCCCACGAATTGCAGCGACGCGATCGACAGGAGGTCGCCCTCCTGCAGATAACGCTTCTGGTAGAGCGTGCCGTAGGTGACTGACCCCATCGAGATCAGGTTGATGATGACGGGAAAGCCGAGGCCGCTCAGGCCGACTTCGAAGAGATCGAGGATCTGCGGCGAGATGGCGATCAGGATGCCGGCAAAGCCGATCGCGAGCCCGGCCTTCTGCAGCATCGTCAACCGCTCGGTGATGAAGAAAGGCGCGACCATGGCGGTGAGCAGTGGCTGCATCCCCGCGATGATGCCGGAAAGACCGGCGGGAACCCCCTGCCCGATCGCATACCATACGCCGGCGAGGTAAAGCCCGTGCAGGAAGACGCCGGAGATCAGGGAATGCGCATATTGCCCAATGCTTTTCGGCCACTTCGCCCGGGCGACGACTGCGACGGCAAAAAAGGCAATGGCGGCCAGCCCATGTCGGCCCGCGAGGAATGTCAGCGGATCGGCATGTTGCGCGGCGAACTTTGCGACAATCCAGCCGGTCGACCAGAGGAGAACGAAAACGGCCGGAGCCAGACGGTCAAGCATTACGGTCTTTCGGCACCTGCCAAATTCGCACGAAGCCGCTTCCTATTCCTCGATGCCTTCATGGTCAAAACAGAAAAACTGATGGTTGCGGTGAATTTCGCTTGAACAGCAACTGGCGCGCGTTTGTGCAGTTGATGCTTTCAAAAGCAGAAGGAAGGTTTGATGGCGGTCCCGCCAATATCTGCACAGCGGAAGATCCTGATTTTTGCCGCCGCGTGAAAACCTCGCGGCCAACTGTGCATGCTTCTTGCATTAAAAAGGGTGTTGTACTCAAATGGCAGAAAAACGAGGGAACCCGCCATTGGCATTCGATGAAATGTTAACTCCGGAAGGTCTTCCGAGAGATCCCTACAAGCAATACCACCAGTGGTATAGCGCCCAGGATGCCGCCCACCTTATTCGCAAGACGCAGGACGCCGAAAACATCTTCCGCAAGACCGGCATTACCTTTGCCGTCTATGGGCATGCGGACAGTTCCGAAAAGCTGATCCCCTTCGACATCATCCCGCGCATCATCTCCGGTCGCGAATGGCGCAAGCTGGCGCAGGGCATTGAGCAGCGGGTTCTGGCGCTCAACGCCTTCCTCGATGACATTTACCACAAGCAGGAAATCATCAAGGCGGGACGTATTCCCCGCGAGCTGATCGAGAAGAACACGGCGTTTCTTCCGGAAATGATCGGCTTCAAACCGCCCGGCGGCGTCTACACCCATATCGTTGGCACCGATATCGTGCGCACCGGCGAAGACCAGTTCTTCGTGCTGGAAGACAATGCCCGCACGCCCTCCGGCGTCTCCTACATGCTGGAGAACCGGGAAACGATGATGCAGATGTTCCCGGAGCTCTTCACGCTGAACAAGGTCCAGCGGGTCGAAGACTACCCGCGCCTGCTGCGCCAGTCGCTCGCGTCTCTGGCGCCGCCCGGCTGCAGGGGCCGCCCTCGTGTGGCGGTACTCACGCCCGGCATCTACAATTCCGCTTATTACGAACATTCCTTCCTGGCCGACCAGATGGGCGTCGAGTTGGTGGAAGGCTCGGATCTGCGCGTCATTGACGGGCGCGTGAAGATGCGCACCACGCAGGGCTACGAGGCTATCGACGTGCTTTACCGCCGCGTCGATGACGACTTCCTCGACCCCCTCACCTTCCGGCCGGATTCCGCGCTTGGCATTCCGGGCATCATGGATGTCTACCGCGCCGGCAACATCACCATCGCCAATGCACCGGGCACGGGTATCTCCGATGACAAGGCGATCTATTCCTACATGCCCGAAATCGTCGAGTTCTACACCGGCCGCAAGCCTCTGCTGGAAAACGTGCCGACCTGGCGCTGCTCGGAGCCGGACAGCCTCAGATACGTGCTCGACCATATCGGGGAACTGGTCATCAAGGAGGTTCATGGCTCGGGCGGCTACGGCATGCTGGTTGGCCCGACGGCGAGCAAGAAGGAGCGGGCCGAGTTCGCCGAAAAGCTTGCCGCCAAGCCCGCCAACTACATTGCCCAGCCGACGCTGGCACTCTCCACCGTGCCGATCTTCGTCAACAAGGGGATCGCGCCGCGCCACGTCGACCTGCGGCCTTATGTGCTTGTCTCGGACAAGGTGAAGATCATCCCCGGCGGCTTGACCCGGGTGGCGCTGAAGGAAGGCTCGCTGGTGGTCAATTCCAGCCAGGGCGGCGGCACCAAGGACACCTGGGTTCTGGAAGATTGAGGCTGGGGACGTAGAATGCTCGGAAGAACTGCAAACGGCCTCTACTGGATGTTCCGCTATATCGAGCGGGCCGAAAATATCGCCCGCCTGGTGGACGCGGGCCTGCGGGTTTCGCTGACGCGCGCCGGCTCCTCCGACGAGGACTGGCATGGCGTGCTCGAAAGTGCCGGCGTGCGCGAGGCCTATGCCAAGGTGCATCCGCAACTGACGGCGGCAGACGCGATCGACTACCTGCTGCGCGACACCACCAACCCCTCGAGCGTGATGTCCTGCATCGAATGGGGCCGCAACAATGCGCGCATGGTGCGCACCGCACTCACCCGCGAGACCTGGGAAGCCACCAACGAAGCCTGGATCGACCTCAAGGCACGGCTGGCGAACCGCCTGAAGGCGGCCGACCTGCCGGAACTGATCGACGTCATCAAACATCGCTGTGGACTGATCCGCGGCGCCTTCCACGGCTCCATGCTGCGCAACGACCTCTACAACTTCTCGCGGATCGGCACCTTCATCGAGCGTGCCGACAACACCAGCCGCATCCTGGACGTCAAGTATTATGTGCTGCTGCCATCGGTGAGCCAGGTCGGCTCGGCACTCGACAACATGCAGTGGGAACAGATCCTGCGCTCCGTTTCGGCGCACCGCTCCTATGGCTGGGTTTATGACGGCGACCTGCAATCGGCCAATATCGCCGACTTCCTGATCCTGAAGATCCAGATGCCGCGTTCGCTCGCCTATTGTTACGAGAAGATCGTCAGCAATCTCGACTACCTGGCCGACACCTATGGCGAACGGTTGAGGGCGCATGAGACAGCGGCGGCGATCCGCTCCTCACTGAAGCGCGGCTCGATTGCCGAGATCATGGACATCGGCCTCCACGAATTCCTCGAAGACTTCGTGACGCGCAACAACCAGCTCAGCGCCGAGATCACCACCGGCTACCGCTTCTACGAGTAGGATGATGCCGATGCGGCTGAAGATTTCCCATACGACCGAATATCTATATGACGCGCCGGTGCCTTATTCCCTGCAGCGGCTGCGGCTGACACCCTTGAGCGGCCCGACGCAGAAGGTGCTGAACTGGGCGGTTTCCGTCGATGGCGCCAAGGTGGAAGCAGGCTACGGCGACCAATACGGCAACCCTGTCGAACTTGTTTCGATCGAAGGCGCCGAACATACGATCCGGATCACCGCTTTCGGCGAGGTCGAGACGGAAGATCGCGCTGGCGTTTTCGGGCCGCACCAGGGGTTCTGCCCGCTCTGGCTTTTCCTGCGCGAAACGCCGCTCACCGCGCCCGGCCCGCTGGTCGAGGCATTGGCGAAGAGCGTCCACGGCGACAGCGAGCTTGCCCAGATGCATGCGCTGATGGAGGCGATCCACGACGGCGTCGCCTACACCCCCGGCACGACCACGACCGAAACGACGGCGGAAGAGGCACTGGCGGCGAAATCCGGCGTCTGCCAGGACCATGCGCACATCTTCATCGCGGCAGCGAGGGTGCTGGGCATCCCGGCACGCTATGTTTCCGGTTACCTGATGATGGAGGACCGGGAGGACCAGGTCGCCACGCATGCCTGGGCGGAGGTGCATCTGCCGGGCCTGGGCTGGGTGGGTTTTGATGCAGCCAACAAGATCTGCCCGGACGACCGTTACGTGCGGATCGCGTCGGGCCTCTGCTACCGAGATTGCGCCCCGGTTTCCGGATTGCGGATTGGCCGCGCGGAGGAAGACTTGAAGGTGTCGCTGACGGTCGCCGCGACACAGACGCAGTCGCAGAGCCAGAACGGGCAAAGCCAGAGCCAGGGGTAACTCAGTCAAGCTCGGCGCCACCTCGGCATGGTTATGTGGTACCATGTGAGCGAGGTGACCATGCTGTTTGGCCAGTCGATCTTCCAGTCCGTGCTGACGCGACTGGACCAGGAAAGCGCAAGCGACGAGGCGGAAGACACCGGCGTGGAGTTCCGGATCAGGAGCCTCGGCATGGGCTTTGTCGCGGCAACGGTCGAGACCGATGAAGCGCCGGCCACAAGAACCGACGCCTACTTCGCCTTCGAGCCAGACCCGGAGATCGCGGAACTTGAAGTGGAGCCGGAACCTGAAGCGCCGCCGCCTGTCCCTGCGCATCTCCTGCGCTTGAGTGAAAGGGAAATCGCCGAGGATCTGCGATTGAGCGATGCGGACACGGAAACAAGTCTGGGCGAAAAGCGCCGACAGTTCGCCAAGGCAAACCATCCTGATCGCGTGGCCCCGGAATATCGCGAGATGGCAACAATCCGCATGACGACCGCAAACCTGCTGATCGACCGGGCGATCAAGAACAGCTTCTGGCGCTAGACTAGTCTTCCTGCGTGTCGAGCGGACGCTGCGGCGGTGGATCCCGCTTTTCGATGAAGAGCTTGTAGGTCGCATAGGCGCCGATGGCGCCGACGATGACGGCCCAGAATGCCTCGCCTGCCACCAGTTCGAAGATCACCCAGACAAGGCATACCGCCGGAATGAGCAAGCGGCGCCACAGCGGTCGATAAAACGGGTGGTCTGGATCGATCATCGGCTCTTGTCCTGCGGTTTCATGCGGCGTGCCAAGCAGCATATCCCCATCCACCGGCAAAATAGCAAGAGGCGCCAAACGCACCGGTTAATCTCGGGCGGCGTTGGAACAATCGCGGCGGCTGCGGCTTTGCCCCCGGAAACGGAGGAAACGATGTCCAGCGAATGGCCAATGTTCATCATGCAGGCGGCAGTTCTTTTTCTGATGGCAGGCTGCCTGTTCATCAAGGCCTGAGGCGACACCCCAACAGGTGAGCGGAACGCAATGGCCGCCAGGTCGTTGGTTAGGCAGCCAGCTTGATGAGGTTTTTCATGTCGAACGCTACCCAAGACAACAGTCGCAACGCCGCCAACAATGGTGTGAGCCCGAACCGCTTCGGCGCCTCGCTGGAAAGCAAGGCGCAGATCGAGGATGCCGCCATCCTTGCCTCTGGCAGTGAGGAAGGCGAGTTGCTGAACGTCTACCGGCTCGTGCCGGTGGCGCCGCCGAATGATGCGCGCTGGGAAAAGGCGCCGTCGATGGGCGAAGTTGTGGTAGCCGCACGCACGGCGGGCGACGCGCGCATTGTCGCCGCAGGCCGTGAACTCGACTTCCTCGATATCGACGCACTGCCCGGCGAGGACATGACGACGGCCCATGCCAGCGCATTCCGCGACGAGAAGGCCTACACCGTGATCGAGATCGAGCACGGCCGGCCAGGACTGCAGCGCGGCGTTCTCGAAGGCATGGTGCGGGTCGATACAATCAAGCCCAGCCAGCTCTGACCCACAAGTCGTCACAGACGGATGAAGCGGAACCTTGCCGATGCGCAGGGTTCGGCCATCAAAGGAGTTTCAATATGAACTACAAGATTTCCGCCGCCTTGCTTCTCGGCCTCGTGTTCGCTTCACCAAGCGTCGCCCAGCAGGGCGGGACTTTCACGCCTGACACGACCACCTCGCAGGGCACCAACTCCGGCGGCCCGGTGGGGAGCCAGGCGGTGGATCGGCCAAAGACGGCAACCCCGAACGACGTCGGCAAGCGCGGCAATGATTGCGAGCAGATGCCCGGCACTGTTTCGGCGCAGCGTCCGGCGACTGCCGGCCAGCAGACACCGCAGCCACAAGCCAAGTGCTGATACACAGGGGGCGGCACCCGGATGGCGCCGCCCTCGCTTTTATCTTGACGTTTCGCCTCTAATGCATCTGCTGGTCAGGCGCCAAAGCCGTTC
The DNA here is from genome assembly GCF_023223505.1 of Neorhizobium turbinariae. Taxonomy (NCBI): domain Bacteria; kingdom Pseudomonadati; phylum Pseudomonadota; class Alphaproteobacteria; order Hyphomicrobiales; family Rhizobiaceae; genus Neorhizobium; species Neorhizobium turbinariae. Next base: position 104,697 of record NZ_JALPRY010000024.1, on the reverse strand, counting down.
GAATGATTTGCAGCGAGCGCGTGCCCACCCCCGGCAGGTCCAACACTTCCTTGTCGCTCATCTGCTGCAGCCGGCTCAGCCGCTTCACGCCACTCTCGCGTAGCGCCTTGATCAACCAACCGGGAAGATTGCTCCGGATCACAAGATCGCTACGCTTGGTGGGCTGTCGGCTGTGCATGTCGGCTCCCGCATCTCTCTGGATGGGCCGAACTAGGTTTTGTGCCGCCGGTTCCTCGAAAAAATGAAAGCTTTTCCCAGCCCGCCGCCTATAGTCACCGGGATACCCTCAGCCTGGGCAGACGTATTTCATGACGATCCTTTTTCAACATGAGCTCGAGCGCACCCTGGACGCGCTTGTTTCCCGGTTTTCCTCCAGCAATTCGAAGCGGATCGAAGCGTGGACCTTCGACGACGAGCCGAGCCGCCGGCGGGCGGAAGCGCGTTTGCGTGATCTTGGCGTGAACGCCAAAATCCGCAGTGCCTACAAGCCGCTGCTGCACTTCTTCCTGGAAGAGGTCGACTGGACCGCGCTTGAGGCCGCGCATGTAATCTACCCCGTTCACTCGGCGGCACCCGCAAATCGTTTCCTGCTCGAGGCATACCCGCTTTCAGCACTGGCGAAGGACCTCGCAGTAACCTTCGAGGCAAGTACAGGAGACGCGCTGTCCTACGAGGTGAACTTGACCTTCAAGGATGGCGCGACGGCAATTCACAAGGTCTTCGCACCCAATCACCTCCATCAGGACATGATCGGCGAGACCTCGCTGTCGCCCACCGGTTGGCTCGCAGTCGACGGGGATGCCGGGTCACAACTGGAGACGGACTACGAGATCCTGTTCCATTCGGCGATGAAGGCGATCGCGGCGCGTGACTGGGGAGTGGTCGAGCCGTATTTCGAGGAGTTGTCCATCACGGTCACGCTGCCGATCGAAGATCGTGCGCTGCCTTATGGAGACGAAGTGATCAGCCTGCGCGAGGGCCTGCACGAAGATTTCTATTTCTCGCTGCTGGAGTTCTTCCAGAAACATTCCGGCAAGCCCGTCGGCGACCGGACCTTGAGGCCCGGCCAGATCGTGCCGGACATCCGCTACGGCGAGAAGCCAAGCGTGCGCGTCGAAATGCGGCCGCTTTCGAGCGGTGAACTTGAAGCCGAGCACCAGCCCCTGGACACCGCGGTCGCGCCGCTGCCGACGAGCCAGATCAAGGCCGAACTTCAAGAGATCGGCGGCCATGCCTTCACCGCCGCGACGCGGGCCGGCCGCAGCGTCAACGCGCGCTACCGCAGGGGCACGGATCGGCCGGTCATCATCAGCGGCGGCCAGCACGCCAATGAAACGACGGGCGTGGTTGGCGCCTTGCGTGCCGCCCGGCAACTGGCGACGATGCCCAACGCGCATTTCGTCATCTCGCCGCTCGAGAACCCGGACGGCTACCAGATCCACTGGAGGCTGCGCGAAAACAATCCGCGCCACATGCACCATGCTGCACGCTACACGGCCCATGGTGATGACCTCGAATATCGCTCGGCAGGAGACCCCGGTGAAAAGGCCATCCGCCACGAGGCCGAGCGGCTGACAGGCGCCTGGCTGCACGTCAACCTGCATGGTTATCCGTCACACGAGTGGACGCGGCCGCTTTCCGGCTACATCCCGCGCGGCTTTGCGATGTGGACGATCCCGCGGGGTTTCTTCCTGATCATGCGCCACCATGCAGCCTGGGCAAAACAGGCCGAGCAGGTGCTGGACCATGTGACGCGCCGCCTGATGCAGAACACGACGGTGGTGGAGATGAACCGCCAGCAGAAGGAACTGTTCGAGCTCTACGCCGGCGATCCCGGCTTCCGGATGATCAACGGTTTCCCCTGCCTCGTCTCGGTGGTCGAGCACCAGACCGTGCCGCTGACGATGATAACCGAATATCCGGACGAGACCATTTACGGCGAGGCCTTCATCGACGGACATACGGCGCAGATGCAGACCGTGCTGGCGGCCTATGACGCGGCGCAGATGATCCCGGAGCCCGAAATACTGGTCGCCTAGAGCAGGCCCATGATGGTGCCGGCGATGGCGGTGAGCAAAACGACGCTCCATGGCGGCGCCTTCCAGACCGTGAGCAGCACGAAGCCGGTGGCGGCGATGGCAAAATCGTAGGCATCGAGGACGGCGCCCGTCCAGACCGGGCTGTAAAGCGCAGCCGCCAGGATGCCGACCACGGCGGCATTGGCGCCGCGCATACCCGCTTGCGCCAGCGGCCGACGCCGCAACGCATTCCAGAAAGGCAGCGCGCCGACCAGCAGCAGGAAGCCGGGCAGGAAGATCGCAACGAGCCCTATGGCAGCGCCCAGGAAACCATTGGGCTCCGGCTCCATCACCGTTCCCAGATAAGCGGCAAAGGTGAAAAGCGGCCCGGGGATCGCCTGCGCCGCACCGTAACCGGCGAGAAATGCGCCTTCGCTCACCCAGCCCTGCGCCACCGTTTCCGCCTGCAGCAGAGGCAGGACGACATGCCCGCCACCGAACACAAGCGAGCCGGATCGATAGAAAGCATCGATCAGCAGGAGCGTCTGCCACCCGGTGACAGCCGACACGATCGGCAGGAGCACGAGCAGCCCGAAAAACAAGACGAGGCAGAGAGCGCCGGTCCTGCGGCTGACCTGGAAGGCAAGATGCCCGGTCGCAACGGAGGCTCCGTTGCGGCAGAGGAGGAGTCCGGCAAGGCAACCCATGGCAATCGCTGCGATCTGGCCGAAGGCCCCACCGAGAAACACGACCACGAGAATGGCCGCAACCGCGATGCTCGCTCTTGGCCTATCGGGCGCCAGGCTGCGTGCCATGCCCCAGACGGCTTGCGCGACAACGGCCGCGGCAACCAGTTTCAGGCCATGCAGGAGGCCGGCACCTGCCGGACCATCAAAGGCTGCGGCAGCACTGGCGAAGGCAACGAGGAGGAAAGCCGAAGGCAGCGTGAAAGCCGTCCAGGCAGCAAGCGCACCGAGCGGGCCCGCGCGCAGCAGGCCAAGCGCGAAGCCGACCTTGCTGGAGGCCGGTCCCGGCAGGAACTGGCAGAGCGCCACGAGATCGGCGTAACCCGCCTCGTCCACCCACTTTCGACGCACCACGAGTTCATCGCGGAAGTATCCGAGATGGGCGATCGGCCCGCCAAACGAGGTGAGACCAAGCTTGAGGAACGCTCCCAACACCTCGCGAGCCGTGCCGGCCGGACGATGTGCGGCCTTCTCGGGCACTGACGTTTCCGATGCAGTCAAGGGTACCCCTCGTGTCTGGCGGTGACGAACAACCCGGCAGCTATCACCTGCCCTCATGACATCTACATGAAAGACTTGTCGCTTCCACACGAGAAGTTGACGAATGCAAACTTCCATCGGTGGATAACCACCTGGCGGAGTTAACCACCGGTTAACCATCGCGCTTCACCATTCGCTAATGGACAGGGCAAAGCTTCAGAAACTGGGGATGATCGCCGCGCTTGTCGCCAGCCTCATCGGTTCGGGTGACGCGGAAGCGGGCAAGCGCAAGCCCTGGAAGGACCCCGGCAAGCCCCTCGTCATCGACGCCTACGAACTCAACATCATCGACTGGCAGAAGCTACTTACCGACAAGCGCATCGCCGGTTTCATCCACAAAGCATCCGATGGGCTGCCGGAAAGCTTTAGCTGCACCGGTGACCACGGCGGCGACACCGTGGCGCACTGCAAGACCATGTGGCGCAAATATGCGGTCAGCAAGGAGCTCTACCAGACACGCCGGCTCGTTGCCCGCGCGGCCGGCCTGCTCTGGGGCGCCTACCACCTGGCGCGGCCGGGCAACCCGATCGACCAGGCGAACCATTTCCTCGATTATGCCGAACCCGATGACAAAGAGCTGATGGTGCTCGATCTCGAGGATCTCAGCGACAAGTTCATGTCTCTGGAGGATGCGGAGATCTTCGTGCGCCATATCAAGGCGCGGACCGGCCGTTACCCGATCCTCTACACCAACCACAATGTTTCCCGCTATATCGCCGCACGGCGCAAGGACTACCGGCTGCTGTCGCGCCTGCCGATCTGGTACGCACGCTACAAACCCGATATCTCCACCGCCTTCCCGGCCGGCAACTGGTCGAACTATTTCCTCTGGCAGTTTTCTTCTGCCAGCAACTGCTCCAAGCGGCACTGCCCTTATCGGGTGCCCGGCACGCTGACCGATATCGACGTCAATGTCGCAGCCGTCGACCTGGAGGACTTGAAACAGATATGGGCCAAGGGCGAACTCCTGCCATCCGTCGATCCGGAACCGTCACTGGTAGCCGAGGCCTTCCTGCCCTACGAGCCGTTCTGAGGCCCCTCGCCCGGCGTGGAACCCGTCCATCAGGCGAAGCGTTGCACCAGCAAGAAACGAAAGATGCTGGAGGCTAGGATGTCTGAAGACAAGCGGGCGCAGGATGCGGTCGAAAACGTGGAGAAGCCGACCAAGGAAGGGAAATATCCAAAGGCTGGCCCGCACGCGAAGCCAGAGCTGACGGATAACGAAAAGACGCCCGGCACCGGCGCGCTACCGAACAGCACCGATACCGAAGCGGATGCCGGATCGGAGTGACGCTGCCCCCTACCCTGCCTGATGCGACGCCGTGACGCTTGTTCTCGAAGCCCTGGCGTCTTAACTAGCCCGCCAAGAGATCCGGAGATCCTCCATGGCGGGCGAAACCATCACACTCTACGAAGCGATCGGCGGCGACGCGACGATCCGCGCCCTCGTGAAGCGCTTCTACCATCTGATGGACACGCTGCCGGAAGCGGCGCGCTGCCGCGCCATTCATCCTGCAAGCCTCGAAGGCAGCGAGGCCAAGCTCTACGACTACCTGACGGGTTATCTTGGCGGACCGCCGGTTTATGTCGAGAAATACGGCCACCCGCGCCTGCGCTCGCGTCACTTCGGCGCCGGGATCGGCCCGCTGGAGCGCGACGAATGGATCCTGTGTTTCCGTCGCGCCATGGAAGAGACCATCGAGAACCCGAAGCTGCGCGAAATCATCTGGCCGCCGATCGAGCGGCTGGCCTTCCATATGCAGAACAAGGAATAGACGCGGTGGAAAGACTGGATCGCCTGCGCCCCCTGATCCTTTTCGTCAGCGGCCTGATGGGCGCCTGCGGCGTCGCACTCGCTGCCGCGGCAAGCCATGGCGGCGATACGTTGTTTCTCGGCTCGGCCTCCACGATGTGCCTGGCGCATGCGCCGGTGCTGCTGGCGCTTTTCCTCGGTTACCGGCAGTTTCGTACGGCAACGCTTGCGGGACTGGTCCTTGGTCTCGGCACCGTTCTGTTTGCCGGTGACCTCGTCTCACGCCACTATCTCGGCAGCCGCCTGTTTCCGATGGCGGCGCCGGCCGGTGGCACATTGATGATGCTCGGTTGGCTGCTGGTGGCGCTCGGCGCCTTCTTCAGACGTGCCGATCTTCCGAAGTAATCAGCGACGGCGGAACGCCAGCACGCGCCCTGGTTCATCCTGGGATACTGCCGCTTCTGCAGCAAGCCGCGGCCGTACGGGCATCGCAATTACATTCGTCATGTCAGCCGGCGCATCCCGCCCTTCGGCCAGCAGCGCATGAAGCTCCGGCATCAGGCCATCGCCCTTGTGTTGGGCAAGCGCGTGCAGGCCGAGCAACAGGCTGCCGTCACGACGTTCTTCGTTCATCATTCCGTTCCTTGATCGTCTGGAGTGCACGCTCCAGGCTGGACTTCGAGCCATTGCGCAGCGGCACGAAGGCGACCCCGAACTTCTTGCAGCCGGTCTTCACCCGCAGGCACGCATCGTGGCTGATACAGTCGATGGGGCAGAACACGCAGTCGACGGATGGAAGCACCGTATCGATGCGCGACACCGCTTCCCGCAAACCGCCATCATGGTGGATGAGTTCCGCGCCGTGCTTGCTGGCGATCTCGCGCAGATGCGCTACCTGGCAATCGCGACCGCCGACGTAAAGGAAGCTGCGCAGGTCGATCGCGCCTGCATCCTTGCGGGCATTGGCCTTGGCCGCATCCTCATTGACGTTGCCGTTCTTCCGCTTCTGTTTCTTCGCCATGGCGCTCCCCGTCTGGCAGAATCTCCTCGGGGCGGACCCCTTCGACGGCGGCACCATATTTAACATGATTATCCCAGTAAAGATTAAAGTTGACGCACGCGCTCATGTTTGCTTGAGGCTTCTGGCGGTAAAAATTTTACCGTTTGATAAATTTTTGGCCTGTGGTAGCCTTTTCCCAATAGTTGTCCATGAATCCATAAAAGAGGGAACATAAGATGGAACGACTGGGAAGCGGCCATCTGGCCGGGATTGCTGCTGGGCGTCTTCCGGATGCTCAGTACGAGGTAAACTTCGCAGACCTTCACCCGCGCCTCGACAAACACGAGGCGCTTGTTGCCGCCGACCGCTGTTATTTCTGCTATGACGCGCCGTGCATGACGGCCTGTCCCACCGCCATCGATATCCCGCTGTTCATCAGGCAGATATCGACGGGCAACCCGCTCGGCTCCGCCAAGACCATCTTCGACCAGAACATTCTTGGCGGCATGTGCGCCCGGGTCTGTCCCGCCGAAACGCTGTGCGAGCAGGCCTGTGTGCGCAACACGGCTGAAGACCGGCCGGTCGAGATCGGCAAGCTGCAGCGCTATGCAACCGACATTGCCATGGAAGCCGACCGGCAATTCTATTCGCGTGCCAACCCGACCGGCAAGACGGTTGCAGTGGTGGGCGCAGGTCCGGCAGGGCTCGCCGCCGCGCACCGCCTTGCCATGCATGGCCACGAAGTAACGATCCTCGAGGCGCGGGAGAAATCCGGCGGCCTCAATGAATATGGCATCGCCACCTATAAGGCCGTCGATGACTTTGCCCAGCGCGAGGTGGATTACGTCACCGCGATCGGTGGCATCACCATCCAGCACGGCCAGGCCCTCGGCCGCGAGCTTACACTGGCGGATCTCACAGCGCGCTTCGACGCCGTTTTCCTCGGCATGGGCCTGCAGGGTGTCAACGGTCTCGGCATCGAAGGCGAAGACCTGACGGGCGTTGAGGATGCGGTTGATTTCATCGCAGCCCTTCGCCAGGCCAAGGATAAGAGCGTGCTGCCGATCGGCCGGCGCGTGGTTGTTCTCGGCGGCGGCATGACGGCAATCGATGCCGCGATCCAGGCAAAGCTCCTCGGTGCGGAGGAAGTGACGATCTGCTATCGCCGCGGCAAGGAAAACATGAACGCGTCCGGTTACGAGCAGGATCTGGCTGCCGCCAATGGCGTCATCATCCGCCACTGGCTTGCGCCGAAAAAGATCATCGGCAAGGACGGCGCGGTCGCCGGCATCGAGGTCGAATATACCGCAATGACTGACGGCAGGCTCGCCGGGACCGGCGAGACCGGCATCCTTGCCGCCGACCAGATCTTCAAGGCGATCGGCCAGAGTTTCTCGGCGTCGGGCCTTGGCGCGCTGCAGTTCGAAAAGGGCAAGATCGTCGTGGATGGCGAGGGGCGCACCTCGATGAATGGTGTCTGGGCTGGCGGCGACTGTGTCGACGTTGGCGAAGACCTCACCGTCTCTGCCGTGGCGCAGGGACGTGATGCCGCAGAATCCATCAACCGTGTTCTGGCCGCTCAAACGCAGCCAGCTTTTGCTGTCGCCTGAGGACCTCGATCATGGCTGATATCCGCAACAACTTCATCGGCATCAAGTCTCCGAACCCGTTCTGGCTCGCTTCCGCGCCGCCAACCGACAAGGCCTATAACGTCGAGCGCGCCTTCAAGGCGGGCTGGGGTGGCGTGGTCTGGAAAACGCTGGGCGAGGAAGGCCCGCCGGTCGTCAACGTCAATGGCCCGCGCTATGGCGCAATCTGGGGCGCCGACCGCCGGCTGCTCGGCCTCAACAATATCGAGCTGATCACCGACCGCGACCTCTACACCAACCTCACTGAAATGAAGCAGGTGAAGAAGAACTGGCCGGATCGCGCCGTGATCGCCTCGATCATGGTGCCCTGCGAGGAGAGCGCCTGGAAATCGATACTGCCGCTGGTGGAAGCGACCGAAGTCGACGGCATCGAACTGAACTTCGGCTGTCCGCACGGCATGTCGGAGCGCGGCATGGGTTCGGCTGTCGGACAGGTGCCGGAATATATCGAGATGGTGGTACGCTGGTGCAAGCAGTACACCCGCATGCCGGTGATCACCAAGCTCACGCCCAACATCACCGATATCCGCTATCCGGCACGGGCCGCAAAACGCGGCGGCACGGACGCGGTGTCGCTGATCAACACCATCTCCTCGATCGTCTCGGTCGACCTCGATAATTTCGCCCCGATGCCGACAGTGGGCGGCAAGGGCTCGCATGGCGGTTATTGTGGTCCGGCCGTGAAGCCGATCGCGCTCAACATGGTGGCCGAGGTCGCCCGTGATGCGGAAACCCATGGGCTGCCGATCTCCGGCATCGGCGGCGTCACCACTTGGCGCGACGCAGCTGAATTCCTGGCGCTCGGCGCCGGAAACGTGCAAGTCTGCACCGCGGCCATGACCTATGGCTTCAAGATCGTGCAGGAGATGATCACCGGCCTGAGCGACTGGATGGACGCCAAGGGCCACCGGACGCTGGACGACATCATCTCGCGCGCGGTGCCAAACGTCACCGACTGGCAGTATCTCAACCTCAACTATGTCGCCAAGGCGCATATCGACCAGGATCTCTGTATCAAGTGCGGGCGCTGCCACATCGCCTGCGAGGACACCTCGCACCAGGCGATCACCAACTTTGTCGATGGCGTGCGTCATTTCGAGGTGATGGAAGAGGAATGCGTCGGCTGCAATCTCTGCGTCAACGTCTGCCCCGTCGAGAACTGCATCACGATGGAGCCACTTGCTGCAGGCAGCCTCGACAAGCGCACCGGCCGGATTGTTGACCCAACCTATGCGAACTGGACGACGCACCCGAACAACCCGATGGCCCGCCAGGCCGCGGAGTAGAGGACGGAAGCAACAGGTGTAAAGGATGACTTTACACCTGTTGCCGCGCATTCTACATTCTCTCCATGAGGATCAGGAATGTCCTGCACAAGGGACTTCGCCGCTTCATTCTGGATGATGACACATCCGGCTTGCAGCCGGCAGTGGTCCCGAAGCTGCGCCGGATGATCTCCTTCCTGCAGGACATGCAAAAAGAAGACGAGTTGCGGCATGTGCCGAGCTGGAAGGCACATAGCTAACCGGCGACAGGAAGGACACCTGGAGCCTGTTCGTGACGAAGAACTGGCGGCTGACCTTCCGTATTGATGCGAACGAAATCGAGATCCTCGATCTAGACTATGAGGATTATCACTGATGACCGAGGCCAACGATATCCGATTAAAGCGTCCCGCGCATCCGGGAGATTTTCTGAAGCACGAGGTGCTCGAGGATCTCGAATTGTCCGTTGCTGAAGCGGCGCGCGTGCTCGGCGTCACCCGCCCTGCCCTCTCCGCGCTACTCAACGCGCGCTCATCGCTATCTCCTCAGATGGCATTGAGGTTCGAAAAAGCGTTCGGCCTTTCGATGGAGACGTTGATGCGCATGCAAAACAGCTACGACATTGCCGAAGCACGAAGACACGAAGACGCGATCGACGTGAAGCCCTACCGGGCCCGCACCGCTTAAAGCGTTCCGCTCACCCTGCCTTGCCGGTAAGAAGATCCAGCATCGCGCGGAGGGCACGGGTTACATGCCGTTCTGCATGGTGAAGGACCCAGAATTGACGCGCCGGCATCGGGAAATCGGCGATGTGCAGGTTGCCGGCGTGTGAGTGCGACGCGGCGGCGCGGCTCGACAAGACCGTTGCTGCTGTCCCGGCCTCGACGGCGGCGATTGCTGCTTCGTTCGACGGCAGTTCGAGCACGACCGACAGCGACTCCGGTTCGAGCCCCAGGCTCCTCAGATGCGCCTCGAAGGCGGAGCGCGTCCCCGAACCCTCCTCGCGCATGATCCAGTTGGTCTCCAGAAGCTCGTTCGGCGTCAGCCGTCGCCCGTCCGCCCAGGCGTGACGCTTGCCCACCACGAGGACGAGGTGATCCTCCGCAACCCGGATGCGCTGAAGACCCGCCAGGGCCACCGTACCCTCCACCACCGCGAGTTCGGCGGCACCGGAAAGCACCGCCTGCGCAGCGCTCTGCGTATTTCCGACCGTCAGGCGCAGGTCCACCCGTGGATAAAGCTCGTGGTAGCTGACCAGCCGCGACGGGAGCCAATAGCTTGCAACCGTTTGGCTGGCATGAACCCGCAAGACGCCAGATGCGGCACCGGCAAGATCGGCGAGCAGATGTTCGGCTGAACGTGCCCTCTCAAGCACCGCGCGCGCCTCCGGGACAAACAGCCGCCCCGCCTCCGTCAGCTCGATGCGACGGCCCACCCGGTTGAACAGGATCACCGCGTGCCGCGCCTCCAGCGCCGAGATCGCGCCACTCACCGCAGACTGCGTCAGGTGCAGTGCTTCAGCGGCCCGCGTGACGTGTTCGCGCTCCGCGACTTCAAGAAAAATCCGCAGTTGATCCAGTGTCATCGGTGATCGTTCGGCTACATCGATTGGAATGACAACATCAATCAATTGGAACTGTCATTCAAGAGAAAGGAGAATGGTGTTCGACAAATGACGGAATCTGAAGAAAAAACATGAAGCCTGCCGCCTCTGTGACAGAACAACAAACCAGCTTCGGGTCTCGCCAGCTTTCGCTCCCGCCGGTCCTTCCCGGCATCCTGCTGACGGCAGCCATTGCGCTTGCCGCGCTGACGATCCGCAGCCTGACAGGGCTCGCGGCGCTCAGCCCGCTGATCGTCTCCATCATCCTCGGCATGGCGGTACGCAACCTTGTTTCGCTGCCGACGGCGGTGGATGCCGGCATCACCTTTTCTCTGAAGCGCATCCTGCGCGTCGGCATCGTGCTGCTCGGCCTGCAGGTCACCGCCATGCAGATCCTGTCGCTCGGGGGCGCTGGACTGGTGATGGTGGCGCTGACGCTGGTCTCCACATTTGTCGCCATCCGCATCGTCGGCCGCCTGATGGGTGTCGATCGGTCTCTGACCGACCTGATCGCCGCCGGCACCTCGGTCTGCGGCGCGTCAGCGATCATTGCCGCCAATACGGTGGTTCGTGGCCGGGAGGAGCATGTAGCCTATGCCGTCGCCTGCGTAACGCTGTTCGGCTCTCTTGCGATGCTCACCTACCCTCTGCTCGCTGCACCACTCGGGCTCGATGCGCGCGGCTACGGCCTGTGGTCCGGCGTCACCATCCATGAGGTCGCACAGGTGGTGGCCGCGTCCTTCCAGGGTGGTGAAGTTTCCGGTCAGTTTGGCACGATTTCGAAGCTCGCCCGCGTGGTGATGCTGGCACCGCTGATCATGACGCTGGCGCTTGCCAGGCGTTCCGGCTCAGGTGAAGGCGCCAGGGCGTCGGCGCCAATGCCGTGGTTCGTGTTCGGCTTCATCGGGATGATGCTGCTCAACAGCGCGATCACCATCCCAGCCGACGTGACGGCCAAGATCGTCGTGCTGACGAACTTCCTCCTTGCCATGGCGCTCGCCGCCATGGGTCTTCAGGCCAATATCGGGAAGTTGCGGGCGGAAGGCTGGCGGCCACTGGCGCTCGGCGCCTTCGGCTGGCTTTTCATCGCCACGTTTGGCTTGGTGATGCTGAAGCTCTTTGGCTTCTAGGAGACAAGACGCATCCGGACGCGCGCCAGCCCAGCCGGCGCCGCGCGATCGCTAAAGGCGATCAGCAGGGTTTTGGACGTTCCGACTTCGAAGTGTCGGCCTGCACGGCCTCTTCGTGATACCAGCATCCGATATCGACGATCGCAGGCGCGGCCTCGTAAAGGGCCGGCGCCGTCATTCCGTTTTCCAGCCGGCGGCGCGGCCGCAGCGGAAAACTCAAGATCTTGGCTGTTTCACGATGGATGTGGGTGGTCATCCTATCGGCTCCTCACCGTCAAAATGCTTTTTGCGTTACCAGATCAGCGCGAATGCACATTTTTTGTGCTGATTGCACTATTTTACATCATTTACGAAGGAAAACCAGAAACAAATTTCGGCCCGTTTGCCGAAATCGCTTCAGCTTTGCCTATTTTCGGAACGTGCTGGTGAAGATTGAGTTCCGGCACCCGCCTGATTAGCCGCAGAAAGGCGAATGATTCCGCAGCGCGCTTGCAATCGAGCGGTGGGTCCGGCTGAAACTTCCGCACTTGATTGGGCGAATTGTCGAGGCGTTTTCGAATCTGGCACGGGATATGCAAGGTGTGTGTCATGCCGGGGATGGCGCGCTTGAAAAAGCGTGATGTTGCCCGGGATGCTCAACCATGACACACGGCGTGAGAGACCAAACATGACCAAGTATAAGCTCGAGTACATCTGGCTCGATGGCTACACCCCAGTTCCGAACCTGCGCGGCAAGACCCAGATCAAGGAATTCGACAGCTTCCCGACGCTTGAGCAGCTTCCACTGTGGGGCTTTGACGGCTCGTCCACGATGCAGGCCGAAGGCCGCTCTTCCGACTGCGTCTTGAAGCCGGTCGCCGTTTATCCTGACCCGGCCCGCACCAACGGCGTTCTCGTCATGTGCGAAGTCATGATGCCGGATGGCGTCACCCCGCATCCGTCGAACGCACGCGCCACCATCCTCGACGACGAAGATGCATGGTTCGGCTTCGAGCAGGAATACTTCTTCTACGAAAACGGGCGCCCGCTCGGCTTCCCGGAAACCGGCTACCCGGCTCCACAGGGTCCGTACTACACCGGCGTTGGCTACAAGAACGTCGGTTCGGTTGCCCGCGAAATCGTTGAAGAGCACCTCGACCTTTGCCTGGCTGCCGGCATCAACCACGAAGGCATCAATGCCGAAGTGGCCAAGGGCCAGTGGGAATTCCAGATTTTCGGCAAGGGCTCCAAGAAGGCCGCCGACCAGATCTGGATGGCGCGCTACCTGCTTCTCCGCCTCTGCGAAAAGTATGGCATCGACATCGAGTTCCACTGCAAGCCGCTTGGCGACACCGACTGGAACGGTTCGGGCATGCACTGCAACTTCTCCACCAAGTTCATGCGCGAAGTGGGCGGCAAGGAATATTTCGAGGCGCTGATGGCGCAGTTCGAAAAGAACCTGCTGGACCACATCAACGTTTACGGCCCGGACAACCACCTGCGCCTGACCGGCAAGCACGAAACGGCACCTTGGGACAAGTTCTCCTACGGTGTTGCTGACCGTGGCGCTTCGATCCGCGTACCGCATTCCTTCGTGAAGAACGGTTACAAGGGTTACCTGGAAGACCGCCGCCCGAACTCGCAGGGCTGCCCTTACCAGATCGCTTCCCAGGTCCTGAAGACCATCTCGGAAGTGCCTACCGAAGGCTACGCTTCGGCTGCTGCCTAAATCTTGATCCTCCCAAGGATTGGAAACGCCGGCTCCGTGCCGGCGTTTTCGTTCGTGGCGTTCGATGAAGACCCGCCGTCTCTAGCTGGTGGCAGTCACCCGCAGACCATCCATGAATAGCTTTTCGAGGAAACGCGCGGCATCTTCGAAACGACCCTCGCCTGACAGGTTATGGCCAAGCACCGCGCGCACCTGCACGTCAAAGTCGGCGTAATGCTGCGTCGTCGACCAGATCGAGAAGATCAGATGGTAGGGATCGCATTTGGCGATCTTTCCGGCGCGCGCCCAGGTGCGGATCACTTCCGCCTTCTCGTCGACGAGGTCCTTGAGCGGGCCCTTCAACTCATCCTCGATATGCGGCGCGCCCTGCAGGATCTCGTTGGCAAACAGCCGGCTTTCGCGCGGGAAATCGCGCGCCATCTCTAGCTTCCGGCGAATATAGGAGCGGATCTCGGCTTCCGGGTTTCCCTCCGCATTGAAGGCCCGCAACGGCTCCAGCCAGGTATCGAGAACGCGGTCGATGAGCTGCCGGTGGATCGCCTCCTTGGTGCGGAAATAATAAAGGAGATTGGGCTTCGACATGCCGGCCGCCTCTGCGATCTGGTCGATGGTCGTGCCGCGGAAGCCGCTGACTGAAAACACGTCGAGCGCGGCTTCAAGGATTCGTTCCTCCTTCTCCTCCTGGATGCGCGTTCGTCTCTGGGTTTTCGCCGCACGCGGGATGGCCATGCTTTTCTTACGCCCCCTTCCCGCCCGTCACCCCAAGAAGTTCGGCCGCCAGATTTTCCTCTGGGATTTTCCCGAAATAGAGCTTGAGTGAAGCCGCGGAAATTGTAATGTTTTACCAATCGGTCAAATTATCGGCGACAAGCATAACAAACGCAACGCCGAAACTTCAGGTGTCGAAACGCGGCACCGAGGCGACCACGGGAACAGCAGAAGACCGCTTTCTTTGGCGGGTATAACAGGTGAGGACAGATCACATGGTGGCAGCACCAGGCGAGAACTTGCGCGTCAATGGCGACCGTCTCTGGGACATGCTGATGGAGATGGCCAAGATTGGCCCCGGGGTCGCCGGCGGCAACAATCGCCAGACCCTGACCGACGCCGACAGCGAAGGCCGCAAGCTGTTCCAGACCTGGTGCGAAGTCGAAGGCATGACGATCGGCGTCGACAAGATGGGCACGATGTTTGCCACCCGCGCCGGCACCGACCCGGAAGCGCTTCCCGTCTACATCGGCAGCCATCTCGACACCCAGCCGACCGGCGGCAAGTTCGATGGCGTGCTCGGCGTGCTCGGTGGCCTCGAAGTGGTTCGCAGCATGAACGACCTCGGCATCAAGACCAAGCATCCGATCGTCGTGACAAACTGGACGAACGAGGAAGGCGCGCGATTTGCGCCCGCCATGCTGGCCTCGGGTGTTTTTGCGGGCGTCCATTCCATCGACTACGCCTACGCCCGCAAGGATCCGGAAGGAAAGACGTTCGGCGACGAGTTGCAGCGGATCGGCTGGGTGGGCGACGAGGAGGTCGGCGCCCGCAAGATGCACGCTTATTTCGAGTACCATATCGAGCAGGGGCCGATCCTGGAGGCCGAAAACAAGCAGATCGGCGTGGTCACGCACTGCCAGGGCTTATGGTGGCTCGAATTCACCCTCACCGGCCGCGAGGCCCATACCGGCTCCACGCCGATGAACATGCGCGTCAATGCCGGGCTTGCCATGGCCCGCATTCTGGAAATGGTGCAGGAAGTGGCAATGTCCGAACAGCCGGGCGCCGTTGGTGGCGTGGGCCAGATGTTCTTCACTCCGAACTCCCGCAACGTGCTGCCCGGCAAGGTTGTCTTCACCGTCGATATCCGCACCCCGAGCCAGGAAAAGCTGGACCGCATGCGCGCCGCGATCGAAAAACGTGCGGCAGAAATCTGCGAGGGCCTGGGGGTCGGCTGTTCGGTCGAGGCGGTCGGGCATTTCGACCCGGTGACCTTCGACCCGACCCTGGTCGGTCGTGTCCGCGGTGCTGCCGAACGGCTCGGCTACAGCCACATGGACGTGATCTCCGGTGCCGGCCACGACGCCTGCTGGGCTGCCAAGGTGGCACCGGCGACGATGATCATGTGCCCCTGCGTCGGCGGCCTCAGCCACAACGAGGCCGAGGACATTTCCAGGGAATGGGCCTCTGCCGGCTGCGACGTGCTTTTCCATGCGGTTCTGGAGACCGCGGAGATTGTGGAGTAGGCTTCAACCGCATCTTTCGCACGAAGGAGACTCGCATGGGACGCCCAAGGGAACTCACCGCGCAAGAGCGAGCGGACCTGATCCGGCAAGGATATCGTCCGGTGGAGATTTGGGTGCCGGATCTTTCCAACGAGGCCTACCGCAAGGAAGCTGCGCGGCAGGTGCGGGCAGCAGTCGAGGCGGATCGCCAGGCCGGCATCGAAGAACTCGTTGATGAGAACGCGGCACAGGATTGGGACAAACCGTGAAGCTCAGGCGGGGTGACATGGTCACGGCAGCGTTTCAAGGCGACCTGGGGAAACCGAGGCCGGCCGTCATTCTGCAAGCCGATGAATGCATCGAAGATCACGTCACTCTTCTCTTGTGCCCGTTTTCAACCTTCCTCACGGACGCGGCCATTTTTCGACCAACGGTCGTTCCCTCACCGGAAAACGGCTTGCAGGCGACGTCCCAGATCATGGTCGACAAGATGACCCATCTGCGGAAGCCCGCAATAGGCCGTGTCATCGGCCGCTTGAACGATGACGAGATGCAGCGACTGGAGGCTGCCGTCATCGCCATTACCGGTTTGCGCCAGTCGGTGCTGCCGATCGCAGGACTGCAACATCTAGGGGAACAACAATGACCACAGTCATCAAGGGTGGAACCATCGTCACGGCCGACCTGACCTACAAGGCGGATGTGAAGATCGACGGCGGCAAGATCATCGAGATCGGGCCGAACCTGTCCGGCGACACCACCCTGGACGCGGCAGGCTGTTACATCATGCCGGGCGGCATCGACCCGCATGTGCATCTCGAAATGCCGTTCATGGGCACCTATTCCGCCGATGATTTCGAAAGCGGCACGCGGGCGGCGCTGGCCGGCGGCACGACGATGGTCGTGGATTTCTGCCTGCCGGACCCGGGCCAGTCGCTGCTTGATGCGCTGAAGCGCTGGGACAACAAGGCGACCCGCGCCAATTGTGACTATTCCTTCCACATGTCGGTCACCTGGTGGGGCGAGCAGGTGTTCAACGAGATGAAGGCGGTGGTCGCGCATCACGGCATCAACACCTTCAAGCACTTCATGGCCTACAAGGGCGCGCTGATGGTGAACGACGACGAGATGTTCGCCTCCTTCCAGCGTTGCGCGGAACTCGGCGCCCTGCCGCTCGTCCATGCCGAGAACGGCGATGTCGTTGCCGCCATGCAGCAGAAGCTCATGGACGAAGGCAATGACGGGCCGGAAGGCCACGCCTATTCCCGCCCGCCGTCGGTCGAAGGCGAGGCTACCAACCGCGCCATCATCATTGCCGACATGGCGGGCGTGCCGCTTTATGTCGTCCACACATCCTGTGAGCAGTCGCACGAAGCAATCCGGCGCGCGCGCCAGAACGGCATGCGCGTTTATGGCGAGCCGCTGATCCAGCACCTGACGCTCGATGAAAGCGAATACTTCAACAAGGATTGGGACCACTCCGCCCGCCGGGTGATGTCGCCGCCCTTCCGCAACAAGCAGCATCAGGATTCCCTCTGGGCAGGCCTCGCATCCGGTTCGCTGCAGGTGGTGGCGACCGACCACTGCGCCTTCACGACAGACCAGAAGCGCACCGGGCTTGGCGACTTCCGCAAGATTCCGAACGGCACAGGCGGGTTGGAAGACCGCATGCCGATGCTATGGACCTATGGGGTGGCGACCGGGCGCATCACCATGAACGAGTTTGTCGCCGTGACCTCCACCAACATCGCCAAGATCCTCAACATCTATCCGCGCAAGGGTGCGATCCTTGTCGGCGCCGATGCTGACCTCGTGGTCTGGGATCCGAAGCGCTCCAAGACGATCAGCGCCAAGAGCCAGCAGTCGTCAATTGACTACAATGTCTTTGAAGGCAAGGAAGTGACCGGCCTGCCGCGCTACACGCTGACGCGCGGCGTGGTGGCGGTCGAGGAAAGCTTGATGAAGACACAGGAAGGCCACGGCCAGTTCGTCAAGCGCGAGCCCTTCCAGGCGGTCAACAAGGCGCTTTCCACCTGGAAGGAGCTGACGGCGCCGCGCAAGGTGGAGCGGACGGGCATCCCCGCTTCGGGCGTGTGAGCGGTGGAAGAGCCGATGGCGCAGCTATTCGCTCACCAGGCTTTCCAGTTCCGGCAGCAGGACGACGCTTTCCTGCTCGTTGGGATCGGTGCGGGCGATGACTGCGGTACACGGCTCTGTCCCGAGGTTGAGCGGCAGATGCGGCATGCCGGCCGGGATATAGAACATGTCGCCGGCCCGCGTGACGACACGGTGCTGCAGCCGGTCGCCATAATAGGTCACCGCCTCGCCGGCCATGATGTAGATCGCCGTTTCGTGCGCGGCATGCATATGCGCCTTCGCCCGGCCGGCCGGCGGGATCGTCACAAGCATCATGGCGATGCCGGTGGCGCCGCTGCTCTGGGCGGAAATGCCCTCGACATAAGAAAAGCCCTGCTTTCCGGCATAGCCCCCGCTCGGCCGGATCAGCTTGCAATCAAGGTCTGGAATGGATGACATTGCACGACCTCCTAGAAAAACAGGACATCAAGTCCGGGGAACATGATCAGGTAAACTGGGTCACTATGACAGAAAATCAGTCATCCGTCGTTTCAGCCAAGAAGCTGGGCCTTACATTTCAAACAAGCGACGGTCCGGTGCATGCGCTGTCGAACGTGGATCTGGAGGTCGGCAAAGGCGACTTCGTGTCCTTCATCGGACCATCCGGATGCGGCAAGACGACCTTTCTCAGGGTCATAGCCGATCTGGAGCAGCCGACATCGGGAAGCATCACCGTCAACGGCATGAGCCCCGAAGAGGCGCGAAAGTCGCGCTCCTACGGCTATGTCTTCCAGGCGCCTGCGCTTTATCCGTGGAGGACGATCGAAAAGAACATCGCCCTGCCGCTGGAGATCATGGGCCATTCCGCTGCCGAGCGGGCAAAACGCATCGATCGGACGCTGGACCTCGTGAATCTTTCGGGCTTCGGCAAGAAATATCCGTGGCAGCTGTCGGGCGGCATGCAGCAGCGTGCCTCGATTGCCCGCGCACTCGCCTTCGATGCCGATCTTCTGTTGATGGACGAACCGTTCGGGGCGCTGGACGAGATCGTTCGCGACCATCTGAACGAGCAACTGCTGAAACTCTGGGCGCGCACGCAGAAGACCATCTGTTTCGTGACCCATTCGATCCCTGAAGCCGTCTATCTCTCCACCAAGATCGTTGTCATGTCACCGCGCCCCGGGCGCGTGACCGACGTGATCGAGTCGACCCTTCCGCGGGAGCGGCCGCTGGAAATTCGCGAGACGCCGGAATTCCTGGAGATCGCTCACCGGGTACGTGAAGGCCTGCGAGCGGGGCACAGCTATGAAGAATAGCAGTCCCGACGGCTTTCGCAGCCACCTCATCCCCGTCTCGGTCATCCTGATCGCCATCGTAGCGATCTGGTACATGGCCGCCTTCTTCATGAACGCGCCGTTCCAGCGCGACCTCGACCGGCGCGGCAACGTGAGCTCCACGACGATCGAACTGATCGGGAAAACGATGGTGCAGCCGAAGCCGGTCCTGCCGGCGCCGCACCAGGTGGCGGTCAATGTCTTCGAGAACACGATGATGCGCAGCGTCACCTCGAGCCGCAGCCTGATCTACCATGGCTGGGTGACGCTCTCGTCGACTGTTGTCGGCTTTGCCTTCGGTACGCTGCTCGGCATCCTGATCGCGGTCGGGATCGTGCATGTCAAGGCGCTCGATCGCAGCCTCATGCCCTGGATCATCGCGTCTCAAACGGTGCCGATCCTGGCGATCGCACCGATGGTGGTGGTGGTGCTTGGCGCGATCAACATCACCGGCCTTGTGCCAAAGGCGCTGATCTCAACCTACCTGTCCTTCTTCCCGGTCGCGGTCGGCATGGTGAAAGGTCTGCGTTCACCTGAACTGATCCAGCTCGACCTGATGCGCACCTACAACGCCAGCGCCTCGCAGACATTCTGGAAACTGCGCGTTCCCGCCTCCATCCCCTACCTCTTTACCTCGATGAAGGTGGCGATTGCCGCAAGCCTTGTCGGCGCCATCGTCGGCGAACTGCCGACCGGTGCTGTGGCGGGCATCGGCTCCAAACTTCTGGCCGGCTCCTATTACAGCCAGACGATCGAGATCTGGGCGGCGCTCATCGTCGGCTCGCTGCTTGCTGCAGCTCTTGTCGCCATCATCGGCCTCATTGGCAGGCTTGTCGATCGCTCGATGGGCGGGAGGGCGGTATGATGCGGTTGAAGCGCAACTGGCAGGCATTCCTTGCCGCGCTCCTGGTGATCCTTTCACTCGCTTACCTTCCCCTCACCTCGACGCAAGCGACGGGGCCGCAGGGCAGCGGCACGCTGGTGGTCGCGGTGCTGGTGGTCGCGATCGTCGCCGTGGTCGCACTTGA
Organism: Neorhizobium turbinariae; assembly: GCF_023223505.1. Classification (NCBI taxonomy): domain Bacteria; kingdom Pseudomonadati; phylum Pseudomonadota; class Alphaproteobacteria; order Hyphomicrobiales; family Rhizobiaceae; genus Neorhizobium; species Neorhizobium turbinariae. The sequence goes on along the minus strand of NZ_JALPRY010000024.1, from coordinate 84,631 downwards.
TGGCGCGGGCCACTATCTGCGCGCCATAGTGCTTTTTGTCGGGGCACACCTGCCGGCCTTCCTGCTGCTTGGCACCGTCACCGGCAATGAAGGGCAGATGTCGACCGCCTTCTTCCTGCTGATCGGCGCGAGCTGGCTGCTGGCCTGGGCCTGTGTCTCCGAACTCTCCTATCTCGCGCCCCGCTCCCACGGAGCCCAATGGCTGCTGCGGCTTCTGATCCCCGGCATCTTCGGCGCCTGGATCCTGATCCTCTGGGAAGCGGCGGTGCGCGGCTTCGGCGTTCCCTTCGTGCTCTTGCCGCCACCCTCCGCCATCGGCGCCCGCATCGCCGCCTCGCTTCCGGTGCTCTGGTCGGATGTCCGGCAAACGATCTTCAAGGCAGTGCTGTTCGGCTACATCCTCGGCTGCGCCAGCGGCTTCGTCGTGGCGATCCTTGCCGACCGCATCGGCTTCCTGCGGCGCGGGCTGCTGCCGATCGGCAACATGATGTCGGCGCTGCCGATTATCGGGGTGGCGCCGATCATGGTCATGTGGTTCGGCTTCGACTGGCAGTCCAAGGCCGCGGTCGTGACGATCATGACCTTCTTCCCGATGCTGGTGAACACGGTGGCCGGGCTTGCCGCGGCCGGGAACATGGAGCGCGACCTGATGCGTTCCTATGCCTCGAGCTACGGGCAGACCCTGGTGAAGCTGCGCCTGCCGGCCGCCATGCCCTTCATCTTCAACGCCTTGAAGATCAACTCGACGCTGGCGCTGATCGGTGCCATCGTGGCGGAATTCTTCGGGACGCCGATCGTCGGCATGGGCTTTCGCATCTCCACCGAGATCGGCCGCATGAACGTAGACATGGTCTGGGCCGAAATCGCTGTCGCGGCGGTCATCGGCTCTGCATTTTACGGCATCGTCGCGCTTGGCGAGCGGGCGACGACATTCTGGCATCCGTCTAACCGCAGGGGTTAGACGAGAATATCCGGCACTGCCCCACGGTGCCGGCAACAAAAGAGGGAACCGCAATGAAAAAGATGATGATGGCATTGATGGCCGGGGCGGTGTCGCTGATGGCCGCGCAGGCGCTGGCGGCCGACAAGGTGACGCTGCAGCTGAAATGGGTGGCCCAGGGCCAGTTCGGCGGTTATTTCGTCGCCAAGGACAAGGGCTTCTATGAAGAAGAAGGCCTGGACGTGACGATCAAGCCGGGCGGGCCGGACATTGCTCCGGAACAGGTGATCGCCGGCGGCGGTGCCGACGTGATCGTCGCCTGGATGGGTGGCGCCCTCGTGGCGCGCGAAAAGGGCGTGCCGCTCGTCAACATCGCCCAGCCCTACCAGAAGTCCGGCCTGCAGCTGATCTGCCCCAAGGATGGCCCGGTAAAAACCGAAGCTGACTTCAAGGGCCGCACGCTCGGCGTCTGGTTCTTCGGCAATGAATATCCGTTCTTCGCCTGGATGACCAAGCTTGGGTTGAGCACCGATGGCGGCCCGGACGGCGTGACCGTGCTCAAGCAGAGCTTCGACGTGCAGCCGCTCGTGCAGAAGCAGGCGGATTGCATCTCGGTGATGACCTATAACGAATACTGGCAGGCGATCGATGCCGGCTTCAAGCCGGAAGACCTGACGGTGTTCAACTACACCGAACTCGGCAACGACCTGCTCGAGGACGGCCTTTATGCCAGCGAAGAAAAGTTGAAGGACCCGACGTTCAAGGAAACCATGGTGAAGTTCGTCCGCGCCTCAATGAAGGGCTGGCATTACGCGCTGGAAAATCCGGATGAAGCGGCTGAAATCGTCATGGACAACGGCGGCCAGGACGAAAACCACCAGAAGCGCATGATGGGAGAAGTCGCAAAACTCATCGGTACCGGCAAGCTCGACATGGCGACCTATGATCGCACGGTAAAGGCGCTGATGGACCAGAAGATCATTAGCAAGATGCCGGAAAACGCTTACACGACAGAGATTACCGACGCAGCCTTGAAGTAGTACATCTGCAACGGAACGATCTTGACGGATGCGGGTTACATCACCCGCGTCCGCTCATTGACGTAAATCATAACCAAAAGTCATGTTTCATATAACAATGTCCGATTGATTTGTGCAGCGCAAACCCGTAAAACGACGGGCATTGAGGAATCTTTCGCAGCCAGTCTTGTAACCCCTTTGGGTGGTTACCACCTGAACTGGAAAAAGCACGCACTGAGGGGGGTGCGGCGAAACGGGTTTTGCCCGAGCGAAAAATTCTCCCCTAACTTCAGGTTGGAATTATTCGCATGTTTCGTACGTTCCCGAAGTCCGCCGGTATCACGGCTTTGGTCGCTTTGCTTGCGACCAGCGCAACTTATGCGCAGGAGCCTGCCGCACCCGCACAGGCGGAAATCAAGCTACCTTCGATTGTCGTCACCGAAACGGTGAAGAAGCCGCTGGTCGACCGTGTCATCTCCACCGGCACGATCAAGCCGGTTGAAGAGGTGTATGTCCAGCCGCTCGTCGAAGGCCTGTCCATCAAGGGCCTCAATGCCGATGTCGGCGACGAGGTGCAGGCCGACAGCGTGCTCGCCACGCTGAACGACGACGCGCTTCTTCTGCAGAAGAGCCAGCTCGAAGCGAACCGCGCCAAGGCAGAGGCCGGTGTTGCACAATACCAGGCGCAGGTCATCGAGGCAGAAGCGAACCTGGCAGACGCGACCCGGCAGCGAGATCGCACCAAGCGGCTGAGCACGAGCGGCACCAGTACTGTTTCTCAGCTCGAACAGGCAGAGGCACTGGTCGAGGTCGCCCAGGCGCGCCTCAACGCCGCCAAACAGGCCGTTGCCGTGGGCCAGTCGGACATCAAGGTGGTGGACGCACAGATCGCCGACATCGACCTGAAGCTCCAGCGCACCGGGGTGAAGACGCCGGTCGCCGGTATTGTGTCGGCGCGCACCGCCAAGATCGGCGCGATCGCCAGCGGCCAGGGCAATCCGCTTTTCACGGTCATCAAGGACGGCGAGATCGAACTCGTCGCTGACCTGTCCGAATCCGACATCCGCAAGATCAAGGTCGGACAGAAGGCCATGGTGACCGTTGCCGGTGGTCGCAACAAGATCGAAGGCAAGGTAAGGCTCGTTTCCCCAACCGTTGATCCGACGACGCGCCTCGGTGCGGTTCATGTCGTGATCAACGACGATGAAACCGGCGCCCGTGCCGGCATGTATGCCAGTGCAGAAATCATCATTGCGGAAGAAGAAGGGCTCGCCCTGCCGCTTTCCGCCGTCACGACTGGCCGCGAGGGTTCCACCGCGCGCAAGGTCGAAGACAATGTCGTCAAGCAGGTGAAGATCGAAATCGGAATCCAGGATGGCGGCTTCATTCAGGTCGTCAGCGGCCTTGAGGCCGGCGACCTGGTCGTGGCCAAGGCGGGTGCCTTTGTCCGTGACGGTGACAAGATCGCGCCAGTTCCGGCTGAGCCGGCTGCTGTTGGGAACTGAGGTCCTCCATCATGAACTTCTCCGCCTGGTCGATCCGTAACCCCATTGCGCCGCTGCTCGGCTTTGCCTTGCTGCTTGTCGTCGGCATGCAATCCTTCTTCGGGCTGCCGATCACCCGCTTCCCGAACATCGACGTTCCGGTCGTGTCGATCACCGTCGTCCAGAGCGGCGCCGCACCCGCCGAGCTCGAAATGCAGGTGACGAAGGAGATCGAAGACGCAGTCGCCTCTATCAGCGGCATTGATGAAATCCAGTCGACCGTGACCGACGGGCAGTCGCAAACGGTTGTCGTCTTCCGTATCGAAAAGCCGACGGAAGAGGCTGTCCAGGACACCAAGGACGCGATCGACAAGATCCGCAGCGACCTGCCGGCCGGCATCGAAGAGCCGGTCGTCACCAAGGTCGATGTCGAAGGCCAGGCGATCCAGACCTTCGCCGTCACCTCGCCCAACATGACGCTCGAAGAGCTGTCCTGGTTCGTGGACGACACGATCAAGCGCAGCCTGCAGGGCCAGCCGGGCGTCGGCAAGATCGACCGCTACGGCGGTGCCGACCGCGAAGTGCGCGTGTCGCTCAACCCCGCCAAGCTGGATGCCTATGGCATCACGGCAGCGGACGTGAGCAACCAGCTGCGCGGCACCAATGTCGATCTCGGCTCCGGCCGCGGCCAGGTGGCTGGCAACGAGCAGACGATCCGCACGCTCGGCGACGCCCGCAGCGTGCCGCAGCTTGCCAACACGACGATCACGCTGCCGAATGGCCAGTTCGTGAAGCTGTCCGAGCTGGGCGCGATCACCGACACCTATGAGGAGCCGAAGTCGTTCTCGCGCTTCAACGGCAGTCCGTCGGTCACCTTTGCCGTGTTCCGCGCCAAGGGCGCCAGTGAAGTCTCTGTGTCAGAGACCGTGGCGGAAAGCCTGGACGAGGTGCGCAAGGCGCATCCGGACGTCTCGATTGAGATGGTCGATGACTCGGTCTACTTCACCTATGGCAACTACGAGGCCGCGCTCCACACCCTGATGGAAGGCGCACTGCTTGCCGTTATCGTCGTGTTCCTGTTCCTGCGGAACTGGCGCGCCACGCTGATTGCCGCCGTTGCCTTGCCGCTTTCGGCGATCCCGACCTTCTGGATCATGGACGTCATGGGGTTCTCGCTGAACCTCGTGAGCTTCCTGGCGCTGACGCTCGCGACCGGTATCCTGGTTGATGACGCAATCGTCGAGATCGAGAACATCGCCCGCCATATCAAGATGGGCAAGACGCCCTACAAGGCGGCGCTCGAGGCAGCGGACGAGATCGGCCTCGCCGTTATCGCGACGAGCTTCACGATTATCGCGGTCTTCGTGCCGGTCTCCTTCATGCCGGGCATCCCGGGCCAGTACTTCATCCAGTTCGGCCTGACGGTCGCCTTCTCCGTCTTCTTCTCGCTGATGGTGGCGCGTCTCATCACCCCGCTGATGGCCGCCTACCTGATGAGCCCTGAAGACGGGATGGACGAGCACCACGACAAGGACGGCTGGATCATGCGCGGCTATACGCGCCTCGTCACCGGCACGACCCGCAAGTGGTACTGGCGCTACACGACGCTGATGGCGGCAATTGCCTTCCTCATCGGCTCGATGATGCTTCTCGCCCAGGTTCCGGGCAGCTTCCTGCCGCCGGACGATAGCTCGCGCGTCGTGCTTTCGGTGGAACTGCCGCCGAACGCCACCCTGGACGAGACGGCCGCTTCGACCGATACCATCTACGATGCCGTGCGCGATATCGACGGCGTCCAGAGCGTCTTCGTGTTGGGTGGTGCCTCCCCGAAGGGCGACCTCGAGCTTCGCCGCGCGACTGTGCGTGTGATCTTGAAGAATATCGACCATTCGTTGCTCAAGACCATCGTCAACAAGGGCCTGGGAGGCCTCCCGGTGGTGGGCGACCTGATCCCGAAGATCAAGGATAAGGGCCGCACCCGTCCGCAATGGGATGTCGAGAAGGAAATCTTCGCGGCCGTCAGTTCCATCCCCGATGTCCGCATCTCCAAGGTCAATGACCGCGCCGAGCGTGAGCTGTCGTTCAACTTCCTGTCCACCAACGAGGAGGACCTGAACGAGGCGGTCAGCATCCTGGAATCGAAGCTGCGCGCCTCGCCGATCCTGGCGAACGTGTCTTCGGAAGGCGCCCTGCCCCGTCCGGAACTGCAGATCCGTCCGCGGATGGACCAGGCATCGCGCCTCGGCATCACGCCGCAGCAGATCTCGCAGACGGTGCGCGTCGCCACGATCGGTGACGTGGATGCGCAGCTTGCCAAGATCTCGCTCGACGATCGCCAGATCCCGATCCGGGTGCAGGCATCGCTTGACGTGCGTCGCGATCTCGCAGCGATCCGCTCGCTGAAGATCAAGACGGCCACCGGTGCGACGGTGCCGCTCTACAGCGTCGCAGACATCGACTACGCGGAAGGTCCAAGCTCGATCAAGCGCAACGACCGCAACCGCGTCGTGTCCATCGGCTCCGACGTGCCCTTCGGCACCGCGCTCGATACGGCAACGGACGAGTTCAAGCGCATCGTGGACTCCACCGAGTTCCCGAAGACCGTGCGTCTCGCCGAAAGCGGTGACGCAAAGGTCCAGGCCGAAATGACGCAGAGCTTCGGCAATGCCATGCTGCTCGGCTTGATGCTCGTGCTCGTGGTGCTGATCCTGCTCTTCAAGGATGTGATCCAGCCGTTCACCATCCTGTTCTCGCTGCCGCTCGCAATCGGCGGCGTGGCGGTGGCGCTGATCATCACCCAGAACTCGCTCTCCATGCCTGTTCTGATCGGCATCCTGATGCTGATGGGCATCGTGACGAAGAACGCCATCCTGCTCGTCGATTTCGCAATCGAGATGAAGCGGCACGGGCTGGAGCGCGTTCATGCCATGGTGGAAGCTGGGCGCAAGCGTGCCCGCCCGATCATCATGACCTCGATCGCCATGTCCGCCGGCATGCTGCCGTCCGCTCTCGGCGTCGGCGAAGGTGGTTCGTTCCGTGCCCCGATGGCAATTGCGGTGATTGGCGGCATTATCGTCTCGACCGTGCTGTCGCTGGTCGTGGTTCCATCCTTCTTCCTCATCATGGACGACCTGTCGCGCCTGCTCGGCCGCATCTTCGGCCGCCTCGTTGGCAAGAAGGAAGAGGAAGACCTGGGCCTGACGACGGAAGAACTCAGCAAGGAAGCCCGCAAGAACGCCCAGGCGATCCAGACCCTTGAGGAGCGGCTGGCGCATATCGAGCGCCAGACCAGCGCCAACGACGACCGGTCGCCGGGCACGCATGCCAGCAGCAAGGTACTTCGCCTGCCGCCGATGGCTGCCGAATAACCGCTGCATTCAAGCTAAGACATCAAGCGCCGGGCCCTCAGGGTCCGGCGCTTTTCGTTGCCAAACTGGATTTTATAGCCGGCCCGCCTGCAGTTTGATCAATGTCAAAACGCAATGTTCCCGAGACGCTATCGTGCGCGGCGATCAAGCAGCTCAATCGGACATCGGGGACGATGAATACCAACCTAAAGCTCAGCAGTCGTGACCACGCAATGCTCATGAAGACACCGTTCATGTCGAACCTGAGCAGCGCATCGGCTGCGCGTGTGATGGCGGCGATGACGGTCTCCAGCCTGCCGGCCCGCCACCTGATCTTTCGCGACGGCGAGACGGCAAGCTCCTTCTTCTGCGTCCTGGGCGGCTATGTGCGCCTCTACCGCCTGAACCGTGAAGGCCGCGAAGCGGATCTCAGGATCTGCGGCCCGGGCGATACCTTCGCCGAATGCCTGCTGTTTGGCGACAGAAGGTACCGCTACCACGCGCAGACGGCAGAATCCGCAACGGTAGCCGCATTCGACCTCAAGGCTGTCCGCGCACTTGCCGAGCAGGAACGGGATGTGGCGGCCGCCCTCCTTACGATGCTCTCTCAACACCTGCTGACGACGCTGGACTGCGTCGCCAATGACCGGCTGCATACGGCGCCGCAGCGGGTCGCGAACTATATCCTTGCCCATTGTCCCGTGGATGGCGGCCCGGCGGCGGTGCGCCTGCCTTTCCAGAAGAGCCTGCTCGCGGGCCAGCTTGGCCTAGCGCCGGAAGCCCTGTCTCGTGCCTTCTCCAAGCTGCGCGAGATCGGCGTCACGGTTCGCGGACGCATCATCCAGGTAGGCGACGTGCAGGCGCTGCGGGACGTCCTGCGGACTTGATGGAGGGGCGGTACCGCCCTCAGAGCACTGTATCCTCGAAACCGATCGCGGGGCTGCGCTTCTGCCACTCGAAGGGCGTGATCAGCATCTTCTTGCCGATGTCGCCGCTCCAGGTGGCACGAAGCCCCTTCTTGGCGAGCGTCTCGATGATCTCCTCGGCGATCACCGACGTGTTTTGCACCCGATTCTGGAACGCGCCGAAGGTGAGGTAAAGGGAGTCGCCCGCCAGGGCCGCGGTGATGTCCTCGTCGCCGTAAAAAACGAAGCCCTCGGACCCGACGCCCACTTCCTTGCGCATCTGATATTCCGCGGCGACCTCGGCAAAGGCATCCGCCTGGGTAACACCGGCATCATGAAGCGCGATGACGCCATTCGCCCGCAGCACGACAAAGGCTGAATCCAGCCGATCCCAATCTGTCCTCGGCGGCCAATCCGCCTCCTCTCGAAGCTTCAGGGCAAACTGCCGCTCGATCTCTTCCGCCAGCCATTGGCGGTCCGCCTGGCTTAACAGGCTGGGCTGCGGGTAACCTTCGAGCACGATGTCGAGGATCGCGTCCTGCGCCTCAAAGCCGCTCCAGACGAGCCGCCGGATCTCGGCCGCGGCATCCGCCTGGTCGACGGCAACGGTCGCGACCTCATGAGCGGTCTCTTCGTCTGGCTTGGGTGGAAACCACCGCGCCAGGAGGAGTTTGATAAGTTCTAGCATCCGACCATGGCTTCAAAGCCCGCCCTGCTGCTTCAGGAAGCGCACGACATGGTCGACGCCCTCCCCGCGCTTGAGGTCGGTAAACACATGCGGCTTCATCTCGCGCATCCGCGCCGCGTCACGATCCATGACATCGATATCGACGCCCACGTAAGGCGCGAGATCCTTCTTGTTGATGACCAGAAGATCGGAGCGGGTGATGCCTGGCCCACCCTTTCGCGGGATTTCCTCACCCTGGCAGGTGGAGATGACATAGATGGTAATGTCGGCAAGGTCGGGCGAGAAGGTCGCGGCGAGATTATCGCCACCTGACTCGATAAAGATCACGTCGAGATCCGGGATGCGATCATTGAGCCCGGCAATAGCCTGCAGGTTGATCGTTGCATCCTCGCGGATCGCCGTATGCGGGCACCCGCCGGTTTCCACGCCGACGATGCGGTCGGAGGAAAGGGCCTGCATGCGCACCAGCGCCTCGGCATCTTCGCGGGTGTAGATGTCGTTGGTGACGACGGCCACCGAATAGTCCTCGCGCATGGCCTTGCAAAGTTTTTCCGTCAACGCCGTCTTGCCGGAGCCGACCGGGCCGCCGATGCCGACCCGCAGAGGACCATTTGCCGATTTCATGTGCCGTCCTTTCAATCCGTCCAAATTCTAGGCCGTACCTCAGCTCCGGAACAGGCGCGAATGCTGTGTCTCATGCCGAAGTGAAGCGATCTCCGCCTGCACCGTTGCCGTGCCGAGATCATCAAGCGTCAGGGCCGCTGCCCGGCTCGTCAGCGCTTCGATCGGCTCCTCGAGCTTGGCGAGGATGCCGACGCCTTCCGTTTGACCGCAACAGCCGAGCCTGATGCCGGCCGACACCGCCTGCGAGACCGCCGCATGCAGGTAAGCCGCAAGCGCCTGCTCTACCGGAACGCCATGGGCGGCCGCGACAGCGCCAACGGCTACCGGATAAGGAATGTCCTTTGGCACGCGATGCAGAACCTCGTCGGGCCATGCGGCTGCGGCCGCGGTGAAGGCCTTGCCGAGCGAAAGAGTTTCGGTGAAGCGCTCCGCCGATCCGGCCAGCGCCAGGCCCAGCTCAGAGAGTTCCTGCAGCCGGGCCCGATCGTCCGCGCCGCGCCATGCCTCAACGAACAGCACCGCGTCTGTCCACAGCGCTCCGTGATGCATCACCACATGCAGCCAAGCGCCGAGGTCTTCACCGCTCTTCACCAGCCCATCGGCAACGGCCCGCTCCAACCCACCGGACCAAGCAAAGCCGCCGATGGGGAAGGCCGGCGACAGCCAGGCCATCAGTCGCAACAGGGCCCGTGTCTGGGAATTCTCGTTCACAACCGGTCAGTGTCCGTGGTGATCGTAAGAATGACTGTGGCCATGCGAATGATAGGCGCCCCGCGCCGGCTGGAAACCTTCCTCAACCTCGCTGACGGTGGCACCAAGCCCCTCCAGCATCGCGCGGATCACATGGTCGCGCAGGATCAGGATACGGCCTTCCTCAATCTGCGCCGACAGGTGCCGGTTGCCCAGATGCCAGGCGAGCTCGATGAGATGCAGCGTGTCGCGCCCCTTCACCTCGAACAACTTTTCTGGCGCCGCCCTTACCTCGATCGTATCGCCATTCTCCAGTACCAGCCGGTCGCCATGGTGGAACAGCACGGCCTCCTTCAGGTCCAGCATCACCATGTCGCCATTCGAGAGGTGGAGCAGCTTGCGGCGCAGGTGGCGAAGATCGTGCGGCAGCGTCACGACATCGATCGGCGGATCACTGACTTCACCGGCCGGGCGGTAGGAATGAATATGTTGCATGCAGGTGTCCTTAGAACAGGAAGTAGCGCTGCGCCATGGGCAGCAAGGTGGCCGGTTGGCAAGTCAACAGTTCGCCATCGGCGCGCACTTCATAGGTTTCCGGATCGACCTCCACATGCGGGGTGGCCGAATTATGGATCATCGATGCCTTGCCGATGCCGCCGCGCACATTCTTCACAGCGACCAGTTTCTTGGCGACGCCAAGCCGCTGCGCAAGCACGCCATCCAGCGACGCCTGGGAAACGAAGGTAACGGAAGAGTTTGTGCGCAGCTTCCCGTAAGCAGCAAACATCGGCCGGTAATGCATCGGCTGCGGCGTCGGGATCGACGCGTTCGGATCGCCCATCGGCGCCGCGGCAATCGACCCGCCCAGCAGCACCATTTCCGGCTTCACCCCAAAGAAGGCCGGGCTCCAGAGCACGAGGTCGGCGCGCTTGCCGACTTCGACGGACCCGATTTCATGCGACACGCCATGGGCGATGGCCGGATTGATCGTGTATTTGGCGATGTAGCGCTTGACGCGGAAATTGTCGTTATCGCCGGTCTCTTCCCTCAGCTGGCCGCGCTGGCGCTTCATCTTGTCGGCGGTCTGCCAGGTGCGGATCGCGACCTCGCCGACGCGGCCCATAGCCTGGCTGTCCGAGGAGATGATCGAAAAGGCGCCGATGTCGTGCAGGATGTCTTCAGCCGCGATCGTCTCCTTGCGGATGCGGCTTTCGGCAAAAGCGATATCTTCCGGGATCGACGGTGACAGGTGATGGCAGACCATCAGCATGTCGAGGTGCTCAGCGAGCGTATTGACCGTATAGGGCCGGGTCGGATTGGTCGATGACGGGATGACGTTGGGGTTGCCGCAGACCTTGATGATGTCGGGTGCGTGCCCGCCGCCCGCGCCCTCGGTGTGGAACGCATGGATGGTGCGGCCCTTGATGGCGGAGATCGTGTCCTCCACGAAGCCGCTTTCGTTCAACGTATCGGTGTGGATCATCACCTGCACGTCGTATTGGTCGGCGACGGTGAGGCAGTTGTCGATCGCCGCCGGCGTCGTGCCCCAGTCCTCGTGCAGCTTCAGAGACGATGCCCCCGCAAGGATCATTTCCTCCAGCGGTGCCGGCAGCGAGGCATTGCCCTTGCCGGCAAGGGCGAGGTTCATCGGGAAGGCATCGAAGCTCTCGATCATCCGCTCGATGTGCCAGGCGCCGGTGCAGGTGGTGGCGAGCGTGCCGTGCGCCGGGCCGGTGCCGCCGCCGAGCATGCAGGTGACGCCGCTTATCAGCGCCTCCTCGATCTGCTGCGGGCAGATGTAGTGGATATGCGCATCCATGCCGCCGGCCGTCAGGATCTTGCCCTCGCCCGCGATTGCTTCGGTCGATGGACCCACGATGATCGTCACGCCCGGCTGCGTATCCGGATTGCCGGCCTTGCCTATGGCATGGATGCGCCCGTCCTTGAGGCCCACATCAGCCTTGTAGATACCGCTATGGTCGACAATCAGCGCATTGGTGATGACGGTATCCACTGCTCCCTCGGCACGCGTCGCCTGGCTCTGGCCCATGCCGTCGCGGATCACCTTGCCGCCGCCGAACTTCACCTCTTCGCCATAGGTGGTGAAGTCCTTCTCCACCTCGATGAAGAGTTCGGTATCAGCGAGACGCACCTTGTCTCCTGTGGTGGGGCCGAACATGGAGGCATAAGCCGCTCGGGACATCTTGTGGGGCATGGGCGGTCTACCTTGTCAAAGCGGGTCGGGTCATCGTCTGCAACGACCGGTCTAGAGATTGTCGGCGAGAGCCTTGAGTTCGTCGGTGCGCTTGAGCGTCAGTTCAGCCTGGCATTCGGCATTGAGTTGCGGCTCCATGGTGCCGCCATGCGCCTGATAAGCGAAGGCCTCGCACCAGGAATCCCGATAAGCCACCCAGGCACGCTGCGCCTTCACCAGCGCCGTGTCAAAACCCGCCTGCCCTTCCCCGGCATCGGCATCACGCGCCTTCGTCAACTTGCGCAGCGCCTGGTATTCGGCGTTTAGCGCGCGGTCGGCTTCGGCGAGGTCTTCACCGGCACACATGGTCATCTCGATCTGCTTCTGCGGGTCCTCGCAGTTCATCTGCGGCTGCTGCGCCACGGCCGGCACGTACGAGATGCCGGCAAACACGCCGAGCAGGAAAAGGACCCGTTTCACAAGGCACCCATGATCTTCTGCTGGAAACCGTAAACGGCACGGCGACCCGACAGCGGGATGAGCGTTACCTGCCGCGTCTGGCCGGGCTCGAACCGCACCGCCGTGCCTGCGGGGATATCAAGCCGCATGCCGCGTGCTTTCTCGCGATCGAAGACCAAGCCGTTGTTGGTCTCATAGAAATGGTAGTGGCTGCCGACCTGAACCGGGCGATCGCCGGTATTCGACACCTCGATCGTGACGGTCGGCGCGCCGGCATTCAGCTCGATTTCACCTGTTGCGGCAATGACTTCACCAGGGATCACGAATCAATCTCCCAACGCGTTAACGGATCGGTTCATGGACGGTGACAAGCTTGGTGCCGTCGGGAAACGTCGCCTCGACCTGCACGTCGTGGATCATCTCGGGGATGCCTTCCATCACCTGGTCGCGGGTGATGACATGCGCACCGGCCTCCATCAGGTCCGCAACCGAACGGCCGTCACGCGCGCCTTCGACGACGAAGTCGGTGATCAGGGCGATCGCTTCCGGGTAGTTCAACTTCACGCCGCGCTCCAGCCGGCGACGGGCAACCATGGCTGCCATGGAAATCAGCAGCTTGTCTTTTTCTCGTGGCGTCAGGTTCATTGGGATACCGCTTCGGGATGCAGGTTCGGCAAGGTCAGATGTTCCAGACTTTCGGCACTGGAGCGCCGTTACGCAATACGGAAATTACCGGTGTCAGGATTTTCCTCAGGGCATATCCATCGGCGGCAACAAGGCGCGCGATGATCTTGCCGTTCCAGGTGCTGGCGCCACCGGCCGTACCTTCCAGGCACGCACGCAGCTTCGGAAGAAGCGCGTCGGTCAGTGGCCCGGCATAGAAGAGTGTCGCGAAGGCGACCTGGCCGGAGAGCACCGCCGTCGCCCGGGTCAGGCGCTCAATCTCGCCCTCGAGCTTCATGTCTTCGGCATGGAGAAGTTGGCCATCGCGGCGGATGCGCCAGCGGTCGCGAAACGTGCCGTTGGCAACGGCCTCGCCCATTGCCTTGCGGCCAAGCAGAACGGCCTCCACGGCCAGGAATTCGGAAGTATCGGAAAGCTCGACATCAAGCCGCCGCGTCAGCGACGCCTGGTCGAAGAGGATGGTTTCCTGTGGCAGCCAATGCACCGATGCGCTTGGCCCGACGGAAATCCGGGTGGAAACCGAGGCGGTATCGGCGGATGCCTTGTAGATCTTTTCGTTCGCCTGCGTCGTCACCGAAAGCCGGGTGGAAGCCGCGGCGGCGACGGACCATTCGATCACGTCGCCGCCCGTCAGTCCCCCTGACGTATTGATGAGGATCGCCTCCATTTCAGGCGAAAACGTTTCCGGAAGGCGAATTTTTGCGCAGCCTTCCTGGAATAATTCGGCAAGCCGCGTGCGCCCGCCGAAAGCCTTGGTTACAAGGCGCCCTTTGCCCCTTGCCCGCTGCGGCGCATATCGATCGGCTGGTTGCTGCTGCACGATGTCCCCTGAAGCTCCGCCTGCATCTGGCAATCCGATGCAACGGCTGTGCCAGACTTGGGCGTTGCGCCGCCCTTCGCGGGAGAGGCAGTGGCAATCACATCCGTGCTGTCGGCCTTGCCGAAGAACTCCCACATCCGCGAGGCAGGATCAATATTCGTTTCGAACGAAGGCTTGCTCGGGGCAACCGCTGCAACCTTGGTGACGCTCGCCGCGCTATCCTTTGCGGCTGCAAGCACCGCTTCCGTCGCCGGAGCAGGCTTTGGCCATTCGTGGCCGCCGTTTTCGAAGGTATAGGCCGCGATGCGCGCGCCGTTCTTGCAGGTGCCGTAGAGGCTGAAGATCACGCCGTCGGCTCTCTTGGAGTCGCCGTTGCCGGTGCAGCCATCAAGCTCCGTCCAGCGCTGCACGGCCGTTTTGAAGCTGTACTGCCAATAAGCCTTGCCGCCACCGCCATAGGGGTTCGCGTGGTCCTTCACACCCGCAAAGGCGATGATCGAGATGGGCTTGGCCGGGCTGCAGTTGGTCTTGTCCGGCTCCCACTTGCCATCGCTCTGCACCGGGCGGCCGGCGCGCAGCGAATGAACGAAGCCAGCAGCCGAGAACACGTCCTGTCCGGAGCAGAGGAAGGCGGACAACATGCGTCCGCCACCGGAATAACCGGAGGCATAAATCCGCGACGGATCCACGCAGAACTGCTCCTTCACCGTATCGATCGCGGCGTGGATGTAGCCGATCTCGTCGCGGCCACCTTCCTGGGTCGTCACGTAAGGGACGTTCCAGGCATAGGTTCCGGAGGCGTTACCCGGTAGGCTGCCCTGCAAGGCGACGGCGATGAAGCCATTTTTCTCCGCAACCTTATCCCAGGAGCTTCTGTTCAGCTGGGATTCAGGATTGCTATGGCTACCATGGAGATCGAAAACAACAGGGACCTTGTCCTTGCCGGTGTAACCAGAAGGAATGAAATAGACTGCACGGCGCGGCGCGCCATCATCCGTCTCGATCGTCATTACGTGACGGCCTGGTTGAAGAGGTTGGCCGCAACCTGCAAAAGCGCCGCCGGTCATGGCGCCAAAAAAAACAGCTCCAACGGCAAAACTGCGTGCGAGAGCTGAACGTGAGAAGGTACCGGCAACGCAAGCAAAAGCCATCAACGCCTCATGGTGGGTGCTGTGTGTTCGTTATATGCGGGGTACATGCCCTGACTGGATCAGTGTGCCCAACCCGTCCGATGCAGTGTATCTAACACAGCTAAAAAGCCTTTAACAGGAACGATTTGTTGCACCCTGCCCCAAACATTCACCAGTAAATACTGGCGATATACACGCCTGGTTTGCCGCGTTTCTGCCGCATCTGCCATCGTTCTCAGGTATAACGGCACAGTCTTGCCATCTTCGTTGACACATTCCTAACGGCAGCCGCTTCACGCAGGTGATCCCGGCCGGAAATGGCGACCGCTTCTGCTCCTGGAACAAAATCGCGATAAACGGATTGCCCCCGGGACCCCCATCCTAGGAGCTACCGCGTGATCAACGACCTCTGGTACAAGAACGCCGTCATTTATTGCCTGTCCGTCGAGACCTTCATGGATGCCAATGGCGACGGTGTCGGGGACTTCCAGGGGCTGCAACGACGTCTCGATTACCTCGCGGGTCTCGGCGTCACGGCGATCTGGCTGATGCCTTTCCAGGTCTCCCCGCAGAAGGACGACGGCTATGACGTGTCCGACTACTACAATGTCGATCCACGCTACGGCACGCTGGGCGACTTCGTGGAGTTCACCCATGGCGCGAAGCAGCGCGGCATCCGCGTGCTGATCGACCTCGTCGTCAACCACACCTCCGACCAGCATCCCTGGTTCCAAGACGCGCGCACCGACCCGAACTCGTTCTACCGCGACTGGTATGTCTGGTCGGACAAGAAGCCGGCCAATGCCGACGAAGGCATGGTCTTTCCCGGGGTGCAGAAAACCACCTGGACCTATGACGAGAAGGCCAAGCAGTATTACTTCCACCGCTTTTTCAAGTTCCAGCCGGACCTCAACACCGCGAACCCGCATGTGCAGGCGGAGATCCTGAAGATCATGGGTTTCTGGATCCAGCTCGGCGTGTCCGGCTTCCGGATGGATGCCGTTCCCTTCGTGATCGACGAGAAAGGCGCCGAGGTCACCAAATCCAAGCCTCAATACGACATGCTGCGGACCTTCCGCGAATTCCTGCAGTGGCGCCAGGGTGACTCCGTCATTCTGGCGGAAGCCAATGTGGTACCGAAGGAAACGCTGAAATATTTCGGTGACGATGGCGACCGCATGCAGATGATGTTCAACTTCCACGTCAACCAGGCGATGTTCTACGCACTGGCGGCAGCCGATGCCGAGCCACTTGCCAAGGCCATCAATGAGACGCGGGACCGGCCGGCAACCGGTCAGTGGGGCCTATTCCTGCGCAACCACGACGAACTCGACCTTGGGCGCCTGACGGAAAAGCAGCGCCAGAAGGTGTTCCAGGAGTTCGGGCCGGACAAGGACATGCAGCTTTACGATCGCGGCATCCGCCGGCGCCTGGCGCCGATGCTGCAGAATGACCGGCGGCGGCTGGAACTCGCCTACAGCCTGATGTTCTCGCTGCCCGGAACCCCGGTGATCCGCTACGGCGACGAGATCGGCATGGGTGACGACCTGTCGCTACCCGAGCGCAACTGCGCCCGCACGCCGATGCAATGGTCGGACGAACCGCATGGCGGTTTCACGAAGAGCAACAAGCCGGTGCTGCCGGTGATCAGCGGCGGCCCGTTCGGCTTTGAGCACCTGAACGTGGCGCATCAGCGCCGGGAAACGAACTCTCTCCTCAACTGGACGGAGCGGCTGATCCGCATGCGCAAGGAAGCGCCCGAGATTGGCGTCGGCGTCTGCACGCCGGTCGAGACGAGCGACAAGGGCGTGCTGGCGCTGCGGTATGACTGGCGCGGCAACTCTGTGCTGCTGATCCATAACCTCAACTCGGTGCCGATCGAAGTGACCTTCGACGTCGGGCTGGAGGAGCACGGGAACAAACTGATCGACATCGCCGACCACGCCAACACCGAGGCGGACGAGAACGGCAAGCACAAGCTCCTGCTCGACGCCTATGGCTATCGCTGGTTCCGCGTCGGCGGGCTCGACTACCTTCTGCGGCGAACTGAGGTTTAAGGGAAGAGCGTCAAGGATGACCAGTGCCCATGTCTACAGGCACTGGATTCCGTCACAGTCCGCGTCAGTGGGTGACGCCGGAGGCAAAATATGCAGCGAGCGCCGGATCTTCTTCCAGATGGATCCGCCACTGGTCAGCGTCGATCTGGCCCGACCGGTAGCACTGGACAAGAAGCTCCTGCTCCCGGGTCAGCAGCGGCGGGTGCGCCTCATTCGCGACGACCTTTTCCGGGTCTGCGAGGCCTACCTCGACCAGGAAGCTGGTGATGGTGCCTTTGATATCTGAGACGTGCAATGACATGGGGCTGTTCTCCTGTTGTGCAGAAACCAACCCGTTTTCGCGGCGAATGTTCCGATGGCATGCTCCGCCCGGCCCTCACCGTCATGCCTGAACGCGAAAAAGCCCGGCAATACCGGGCTTCTCCAAAAGATCGAGAGATCTGGCCAGATGGCCGAAATCACATCTCGGTGTAGGTGTACTTGCCGTCGGCGCCCTTGCCCCACTTGTACATGACGTAGTCCGGACGGGTGATGTCGCCCTTTTCGTCGAAGCCGAGTTCGCCGATCGCGGTCTTCCACGGACCGGAAGACTTGATGGTTTCGGCAACCTTTTCGCTTTCGGTCGTGCCGGCCTTCTCCGCAGCCTGTGCGATAACCTGGAGGGCAGCGTAGGCGTAGAGCGTGTAGGCTTCCGGCTCGAAGCCAGACTTGCGGAACTTCTCAACGAGTTCGGTCGCAGCCGGGTTCTTGCGCGGATCCGGAGCAAACGTCATAAGCGTGCCGTCAACAGCGTCGCCAGCGATCGAAGCAAGTTCGTTCGAAACGATACCATCACCCGACATCATCGGAGCCTGGATGCCCTGGTCCTTCATCTGGCGCATGATCAGGCCAGCTTCGGTATGCAGACCGCCCCAGTAGACCAGCGTGACGCCAGCCTGCTTCATCTTGGCGATCAGAGCCGAATAGTCCTTGTCGCCCGGCGTTACGCCTTCGTAGATGACTTCCTTGAGGCCAGCTTCGTTCATGGCCTTCTTGGTTTCGTCGGCAAGACCCTGGCCGTAAGGCGTCTTGTCGTGAACGATGGCGATCTTGCCGTCCTTGAAGTTGTCGACGATGTACTTGCCGGCAACGCCGCCCTGCTGGTCGTCACGGCCGCAGGTACGGAACGTGTTCCACAGGCCGCGCTCGGTGAAGACCGGGTTGGTCGAGGCAGGGCTCACCTGGAGGATGCCGTTTTCAGCGTAGACTTCCGAAGCCGGGATCGAAACGCCGGAGTTGAAGTGGCCGATGACGTACTTCACGCCATCGGACGCGAACTTGTTGGCAACCGAAACGCCCTGCTTGGCGTCGGATACGTCGTCGCCGAGAACGATCTTGATCATCTCGCCGTTGATGCCGCCGGCAGCGTTGATGTCTGCAGCAGCCTGTTCAGCACCCTTCTGGAGCTGTGCGCCGAAGGCCGCGTTCGGGCCGGTGACCGGACCGCCAACGCCAACGAGAATATCAGCCCATGCGCTGCCGCTGAAAGCGACCATGGCGGTCAGCGCAACAGCCGAAAGAAGAGACTTCTTCATTGATTTACTCCCAGTTTTTTTAAGCGGGTCGAGTTAGTTAGCCAGGACGATACCCACCATGATCGTCCCGGTAATTGTTCCCTCAGGTTCCAGTTCTTGGATTGACCTGGAGCAATCTGAGGGCAGAAAACTCAAGCTGTCAATGCTTCTTCTTCCACCCGAAAGCGGAAGTCGGCTCGTACAGCCAGTAGTAGTTCTGCACCATCTGGCGCGTCCTGCGGATGCGAAAGCCGGCAATCGAAAACACCAGCAACACCACCACGTCGAGGAGGTAGTAGGTGGCGTTGATGAACGGCCCCTCGAACAGCGCGAAATGCATGAAACGCATTACGATGGCGAGGAGCAGCGTGTAGACGACGACCGTGCCAAGCCCGCTCCAGCCCTCGGCCACGGCCTTGCCGGTGCGCCATGCCGTCCAGAAGCCGAGGAGCAGCACCAGGAAGCGGAGCACGAAGTGCACGCCATCGGCTTCTTCAAAGAAAAGTCCCTGCATGTCGAACTCCTAATGCCTTCCGCCTTCGAGATAAGCCGCACGCACTTCCGGATTGGCGAGAAGCTCCTTGCCCGATCCCGACATGGTGACCTTGCCGTTGACCATGACGTAAGCCCGGTCGGAAAGCTTGAGCGCGGCAAAGGCGTTCTGCTCGACGAGGAACACGGTGAGCCCCTCTTCCGTGTTCAGTTTCTTGATCGCCTCGAAGATGCCCTTGACGATCAGCGGTGCGAGACCGAGCGAGGGCTCGTCCAGCAGGAGAAGCTTCGGACGCGCCATCAGTGCTCGGCCGATCGACAGCATCTGCTGCTCGCCACCTGACAGCGTACCGCCACGCTGGCTCTGACGCTCCTTGAGCCTCGGAAACAGCGTGAAGATCTTCTCGACGTCTTCCTTGAAGAATTTCAGGTTGTCGAGATTGGCACCCATCTGCAGGTTTTCCAGCACCGTCATGCGCGGGAAGATGCGCCGGCCTTCGGGCGACTGGGCAATGCGCTTGCGCGCGATCAGATGGGTCGGAAGTTTGGTGATGTCCTCGCCGTCGAAGATCACCTGGCCGTGGCGCGCCTGCGGGCTGCCACAGATGGTCATCATCAGGGTAGACTTGCCGGCGCCGTTGGCGCCGATGAGACTGACGATCTCGCCGCGGTTGACCTCGACATCGACACCTGCAAGCGCGCGAATGTTCCCGTAATAGGTTTCGACGCCCTGCACCTTAAGAAGCGCTTCACCGGCCATCAGTGATCGCCTCCCTCGAGTTCCACTGCAATTACCTCTTCCACCTCGTCATCCTCGACACCGAGATAGGCGGCGATGACCTTCGGATCGTTCTTCACGTGATCTGGCGTCCCGTCAGAAATCTTCTGGCCGTATTCCAGCACCACGACGTGATCCGAGATCTCCATGACGACAGACATGTCGTGCTCGATCAGCAGGATCGAAACGCCCTCGTCGCGGATCGCGTAGAGAAGCGTGTTAAGCGCCGCCGATTCACGCGGATTGAGGCCCGCGGCAGGCTCGTCGAGGCAAAGGAGTTCGGGACCGGTGCACATGGCACGGGCGATCTCGAGACGACGCTGCGCGCCATATGGAAGGTCGCCGGCCGGGTCGTCGGCGCGATCGATGAGTTCCGCCTTCTCCAGCCAGTAGCTTGCCTTGTCGATCGCAGCCTTGGCCGCATTGCGATAGGCCGGCAGGCCAAGCAGGCCGAGAATGGTGTAGCCGGACGCCTTCATCAGCGCGTTGTGCTGCGCCACCAGCAGGTTTTCCAGCACGGTCAGGCCCGAAAAGAGCCGGATGTTCTGGAAGGTACGGGCAACCTTGGCGGATTTGGTGATCTCGAAATCGTTCAAACGCTCGAGAAGATGTTCCTTCCCGTCCCGCTGCCGAAGCGTGATCATGCCCATCGTCGGCTTGTAGAAGCCGGTGATGCAGTTGAAGACGGTCGTCTTGCCGGCTCCGTTCGGGCCGATCAGCGCGGTGATCTCGCCGCGCCGGGCTTCGAAGGAGAGGTCGTTGATGGCCATCAGACCACCGAACTTCATCGACAGGTGCTCGACCTTGAGAAGGGTGTCGCCAGTAGTATTGGACGTCATCATGTCTGTTCCGAAGGTCATCAACCGTGACCTTCCTTGGTAAAGCTTCCGGAGACTGCCTTGCGCTGCTTCAAGAAGGCGGTGGGCTGTCGGCTACCGACAAAACCGCGGGGCTTAAAGAGCATGACGATGATCATCGCCAGGCCGAAGAGCAGCATGCGGTAGAGTTCCGGCGTGAAGTCTGGTCCGAAGATCAGCTTCAGGAATTCCATCTCGCGCAGAAGTTCGGTGCCGCCGACCATGACAACGGCCGCGATGGCGATACCTGTGAGCGAGCCCATACCGCCCAGAACAACGATCGCCAGGATGACGGCCGATTCCAGGAAGACGAAGCTTTCCGGCGAAACGAAGCCCTGGCGGGTTGCGAAGAAGGAGCCGGCAAAGCCGCCGAACATCGCGCCTGTTGCGAAGGCAGTGAGCTTGGTGGTGACGGTGTTGATGCCGAGCGAACGGCAGGCAATCTCGTCTTCGCGCAGCGCTTCCCATGCACGGCCGATCGGCATCCGGCGCAGCCTGATGGTGACGTAGGCTGTGAGCATGCAGAGCGCCAGGATCACGTAGAACAGGAAGATCTTGTACCAGGCCGAGGATGTGGCCAGGCCGAGTGCTTTCGGGAAATAGTCCGGCGCACCGACATTGAACGACCAGATGCCGAACACCGAGGCCTTTGCGATGCCGGAGATGCCGAACGTGCCCTTGGTGACGTCTGTCCAGTTCAGGAGAACGAGGCGGATGATTTCACCAAACGCGAGCGTCACGATGGCAAGGTAGTCACCGCGCAGGCGCAGCACCGGGAAGCCGAGGATAACGCCCCACATCGCGGCAAGAATACCCGCGAGCGGCAGCAGCACCCAGAAGGACAAGCCGAAGTAGGACGACAGGAGCGCGTAGGAATAGGCGCCGACCGCGTAGAAGGCGACGTAGCCGAGGTCGAGCAGGCCGGCGAGGCCAACCACGATGTTGAGACCCCAGGCAAGCATCACGTAGATGAGGATCTGGATACCGAAGTTGTCGACGTACTTCAGCGAACCCTGGGGCCCGAACAGCATCACCGACATAGGCGGATAGATCAGCAGCGCAATCAGCGCGATCTTGAGGAAGTGGCGATGGAAGAAGCCCTTCTCCTCGGAGATCTCCAGCACGCCGCTTTTCGCCTTGGCGAGCTTGCGACGGTCGATATGCGGCCGGATGAAGCCGACGGTGACGAAGCGGCCGACGGCAGCGATGATCACGAAGATCGCCAGCAGCCCCCAGCGGGTGCGCCAGACAAGCCTGTTGTCGATGTCCTGGTAGGTTTCGATGCCGACGAACAGCAGGAACATGCCGAAGGCGATGGCACCCGCGAAAGCGGCTTCGCGCAATGCCTTGGACATGATGTTCGTCGAACCGGTTTCGGAAGCGGCGTTCATGATTATACCTTCTCCACTTCCGGCCGCCCAAGGATACCCGTGGGCTTGAAGATCAGCACGAAAGCGAGGATCGCAAACGTCGCGACATCCTTATAGGCGATCGTGAAATACGCCGACCACAGCGACTCGATGAGGCCGATCAGCAGACCGCCGAGCACAGCGCCCGGAAGCGAGCCGATGCCACCGAGAACGGCCGCCGTAAACGCCTTGACGCCCGGGATGAAGCCGTCGTTGAACGATGCGACACCATAATACATCAGATACATGGAGCCGGCGACAGCGGCGAGCGCTGCACCCATCACGAAGGTGACGGAGATCGTACGGTCGACGTCGACGCCGAGCAAGGCCGCCATCTTGCGATCCTGTTCGGTGGCACGCTGGGCACGGCCAAGCGGCGTCTTGTTGACGATGTACCAGAAGGCGGCAAGCAGGATGCCGGTAATCACGACGATCAGGATCTGCTTCAGCGAAACGGTGATCGCACCGATATGGTAGACGTCCGAGACGAGCTGCGGGATCGGCTTGTTGCGCGGACCCTGCGTGACCTGGATGAAGTTCGACAGCACGATCGACATGCCGATCGCGGTGATCAGTGGCGCCAGGCGGAACGAACCGCGCAGCGGCCGGTAGGCCATGCGCTCGATCGTCCAGTTCCACAACCCCGTCATCAACATGCCGACGACGAGCATCAGCAGGAGAAGCAGTGCCACCGGGATGCCGGCGAAAAAGGATGTGAGAATCAGGAAGACGATGAGAGCGGCGAAGCCGCCGAGCATGAAGATGTCACCATGGGCGAAGTTGATCATGCCGATGATGCCGTAAACCATCGTATAGCCAATAGCGACAAGGCCATAGATGGACCCAAGAGTCAGCCCGTTGATGAGCTGCTGGATAAAGTAATCCATACACTTTCCCCCGGATGCGATCCTCGAATGGGCGCATCTCTTGTATTGCTGTCCCTTGCGGGTTCTTGCGTTCTTGCCGCATTGCATAACGGTTTCGCATGAAATGTGAAGACAAAAAGCCGGAGTGCTGTCGAAATCTGGGCACTTCTCAACAATCTGACGCCATCTCGGTCAGAAAATCCAAAAAATCGGCACCTTGCGGCTGTTTATTGTGCGCCGCACACATCTCTATCCATGATAGACTAAGCTGCGACTGCGTGGATATTCGAGAGCTTGTTCCACCGAATATCAATGACTTAAGCCCGCAATCATCCCCGCCTCCCGCGGCAGCGATAGACTTTCCCGCGAACAACAGCGGAGAGCCCCATGGCGGACAGCACGACGAATCTGAAGATGCCCTTCATCCTGCCGTCGCAGGCACAAAAACACGTGACTCATAATGAGGCACTGCTGGCGCTTGACGCGCTTGTGCATCTGACGATCGCGGAAGAACGTGCGGCGCCACCCGAGTCACCGGCGGATGGACGTTGTTACGCGATCGCGACCGGGGCGACGGGGGCCTGGGCCGACCAAGCAGGCAAGATTGCCGCCTGGCAGGACGGCGTCTGGAATTACCTGCACCCGAAAACCGGCTGGCGCGCCTGGTTCACGGAGGAAGATCGCCTGAAGGTCTATGCCGATGCCGGATGGCAGGAGATCCCCCTGCCCGACCGCGCCGATTTTACCGAACTTGGCATCAACGCCACCGCCGACGAGAGCAACCGGCTCGCCGTCTCCTCCCCAGCCAGCCTGTTCAATCACGCTGGCCAGGGGCACCAGATCAAGGTGAACAAGGCTGCTTCAGGAGACACCGCCTCGCTGCTGTTCCAGACGAACTGGAGCGGCCGCGCCGAGATGGGTCTTGCGGGGGACGACGCCTTCTCGATCAAGTTGAGTGATGGCTCGATCTGGAAAACCGCACTTCATATATCACCCGCCGGTCACGTGACCCGGCCGCAACAGCCGGCCGCCCGCCTGTTCAGGTCCGGGTTCAGCTTTACACCGACCGATGGACAGCAAAGCGGCTTCACCGATTTCGCGGTCGACCAGGGCGGCGTCACGCTGGGGGCATCGACGGCCGGTGGCGGCAACCGTGTCGTCGTGCCGGTGGATGGGCTCTACCTTGTCTCATTGCAGGTCAGGGCAGCCTCTTCGTTCGGGTATACAACAACCTTGCTGGTGAACGGCACCCAACCGATCCTGACCTTGGTCGGCACCTCCGGTGGTTCCCAGTCCCAGTCGTCCACCGGAATTTTTGCGCTGTCTGCCGGTGATTTTCTGACGCTAGGACATGCAGGATCAGCGACTTTCGAGGCCGGCGCCGGCAAGACGGAGCTTTCTATCCTGCTCATTTGAGCCCTGAAAAGCCCGCTTTTCCGGGAGGTCGCCGGATTTGTTCCACAACAGTGCGACTTTCCGTAGAAGTGGGAACAAATGCGCGAACCTGTTTAGTCAAATGTTAAATCTGCCGGGCTAGGCTCTCGGACGTGGTCTTGTGTTGTGTAGAGAGTCCAATGACCGAAATGATACGTCCTCGAGTTAAATATGTCATCGGACCCGATGGCAGCCCCCTGACGATCGCGGATCTCCCGCCGGCCAATACGCGCCGCTGGGTCATTCGCCGCAAGGCAGAGGTGGTAGCCGCGGTTCGTGGTGGCCTATTGAGCTTGGAAGAAGCCTGTGAGCGTTACACGCTGACGGTCGAAGAATTCCTTTCCTGGCAGGCGTCCATCAACGACCATGGCCTTGCCGGCTTGCGCACCACGCGCATCCAACAATATCGCCATTAGGACCGACCCGACAGGTTCCTCCTGACGTACAGTGCTGGGGAATGAAAAATGCCGCCGCAGGTTTGCAGCGGCATTTTTCACATCCCGCGTCCGCCTGACCGGCCGCCGACAAGGCTCGGCAGAAAGCCGGCAATCACGGCCGAGGCGGCATAAAACCAGAGCCCCGGCTGGGCGGTCGCACTCGCGACGCCACTGCTTTTCGCCGCCACGATGACGATCGCGACCAGCATCACGTCCATCATCGACCATTTTGACAGATGCGGCATGACACGCATGACATGGCCATCGCCCTGCCCTCCCGTCATCTGAAGGCCAATCGCCATCAGCTTCAGCACCGGAAACACGATCGAGAACAGGCCAACGACCAGGGCAAGAAGAAGATCGTCCTCCTCGATCAGTGCCGCCACGAGCTCGATCAGCGATGGCTCGTCAGAGAAGAAGTAGAGCTTCTCGAAGCGGATGATCGGCAAAAACAGGCCAAGCCCGAGGCAGACGACAGCGAGGGTAAACAGAACCGGGGCCAGCCATTTTCCTAGTTTCATCGATCCCGCCCCATGCCGTTACCCCGCCCGCTATTTCCGTTCGGTCGTGACCATACTAAACAAAGCTGGAGCAAATCGAGGGCTGATGATGAACATCACGCATGAAGAGACGAAGTCCGGCGGCCGTTACCTGGCTGAAGTCGATGGTCACGTCGCCGAAATGACCTATTCCCGCGCCTCGCCGGAGTTGATCATCGTCGATCATACAGGCGTTCCGGTCGAACTTCGTGGGAAAGGTGTCGGCCAGGCACTGGCGGACCATGCCGTGGAAGCCGCGCGCAAGGGCGGCTGGAAGATCATACCGCTCTGCACCTTCTTCAAGGGCCAGGCGGAGCGTCATCCCGAATGGCAGGACGTGCTGCGGTGAGCCCGGTCTTGGCTGCCGGGATCATGAACTGACAAAAAGCTGCACGAGGCACAGCCTCGTGACATCAGTGTTGAGATAGGAAGGTCGGGCTTGCGGCCGGTCAGGCGCGAGCCCGCATGCCGCCGTCCCTCTCCTCGAGCGCGGATGCCTTTGCGAGTTCTGCTTCGGCTTCCTCGAGCGCGAGTTCGGCCGCGTCCTGCTGGACCTTCAGTTCCCGGATCGACACCTGCAGATTGTCGGCGCGCTGGCGCGCAGCCTTTGCAAAGGTCGGGTAAGCAAAATGATTCGGGTCCGTAATGCCCGACTTCTTTTCCTCGACCGTGATCTGATGCTCGAGTTCCTTGGCCATCCGCTCGAACTCGGCCATCATCATCTGCAGCTGCTGGAGCTGCCGGCGTTTTTCGTTGACCTGAAAGCTCTTCAGGCGAACCAGACTGTCACGCGACTTCATACGCAATACCTCATGGATAGCGAGACCCAGACCTGTATCCGGTTTGTTACACTCCGGTTCGAATTCTTTCCGAGGGGTTAATAATTGGCTCCCCGGATTAACCTTTCATTTACAGGCATCATTAATGATAGGGCCGATCGTTTAAGGGTCGGTAAATGCCAGGGCCGAAAATCGGCCGCGACAATGTTGAGTCGCTTGAATCACTTAGCGGGATTTCCTCGTCCGTTGAGTCAGTCTGGTGATGGCCAATCCGTAAAGGAAAACAGGCTGATACTAATTTTGCTTAATGAAATGATGCACCTTGTCAGGGGGGCTCATAATTTGTTAACCATTTAGTGGCAGCTTCCAAATCAGGCACAGTCTGGATCCGTAACGAGTAAGGGGGCATGAACACCTTGCGCGGCGGTAAAGGGGAAAATTATGCGGGTTCTACTCATCGAAGATGACAGCGCGACTGCCCAGAGCATCGAGCTGATGCTGAAATCGGAAAGCTTCAACGTATACACGACCGATCTCGGTGAAGAGGGTGTCGATCTCGGCAAGCTCTACGACTACGACATCATCCTTCTCGACCTCAACCTGCCCGACATGTCAGGTTATGAAGTGCTTCGCACTCTGAGGCTCTCGAAGGTCAAGACGCCGATCCTTATCCTGTCAGGCATGGCCGGCATCGAAGACAAGGTTCGCGGCCTCGGCTTTGGCGCCGACGACTACATGACGAAGCCCTTCCACAAGGACGAACTGGTCGCTCGTATCCATGCGATCGTCCGTCGCTCCAAGGGCCACGCGCAGTCGATCATCATCACCGGCGAACTGATCGTCAACCTGGACGCCAAGACTGTCGAAGTCGGTGGCCAGCGCGTTCACCTCACCGGCAAAGAATACCAGATGCTGGAGCTCCTTTCGCTCCGCAAGGGCACGACCCTCACCAAGGAAATGTTCCTCAACCACCTTTATGGCGGCATGGACGAGCCGGAACTGAAGATCATCGACGTCTTCATCTGCAAGCTCCGCAAGAAGCTCGCAAACGCTGCCGGCGGCGCGAACTACATCGAAACCGTCTGGGGTCGCGGCTATGTGCTGCGCGAGCCGGACGGCGCCGAATACGCCGAAACCGCCTGAGCCTGAGCCGATCCCCTTTTTCGAACGCCCGCCTGGTTATCCCGGCGGGCGTTTTTCGTTTCGGTACCAGCGCCTGGAAAGCTGGATACGAAACGGCGGCTCGTCGCTGCCGATATCTGTCTTGCAAATGTCGCTGTCAGATTTTCAGGCTGCCTGTGCCAGGCGTGCAAAGACCGAGGTAAGGATCTTGCGGTCGAACGGCTTGAGCAGGAAGTCATCCGCTCCGGCACGCTTGCCAACCATCATCTTTTTGAGGTCTGCCTCGATAACGCAGTAGAAGATGCGCACACTCTTGCCGTTCGGCATTGCGCGAACCGAGGTGAGGAGGTCCAGGGCGCCATCCATGGCGGCGTCAACGATGAGGAGGGCCGGAAGATCCGTCCGGCAACGGGTGACGGCCTCAAGCGAGTTGCTGGCTTCCACAACAAGGAAGCCAAGCTCCGTCAGGATGCGCTTGCCTACGGTGCGAACGATGTCGGAGCTGTCCGCAATCATCAAACGCTGCATCATCTACCCCTATCCGCTGCCCGCCCATCGCTCACGGGCTCATGGTCGGGCAGAGATTGCGGCAGATGTCGCTAAGGAATGGTTACTCGGTGGCCGTCTTTTCAGACTTGATGGATTCGGCGATGAAAACGATCTTGTCTTCCGAGACGATGTGCTTCAGCTCCATCTCGGCCTCTTCGGCGAGGAGCACCGTGTAATAGGGCTGGATGGTGTGCGCGTCGATCGGCTCGTCCAGCGTGCCGGTGGAGATTTCCACGAACTTGGCGGGCACGCGCATCATACGACCCTTCACGGTGATGATGAACTTCGCATCATATTCCGGGTTTTCAAGCACGACATCGACCGAGCCGCCGCGCGGGATACCGGCATAGGCGACGAGGAAGAGGTTGAGGAGGAGCTTGACGCGGTTCTTCGGAATGATGGCGCGCGGGCCGCTCCAGGTAACTTCGGTCTTCTTCTCGGCCGTGGCGAAATCGCGGGCAGCCTTTTCCGCTTCGCCCGTATCGATCGAGGCCCCGACTGAACCGGAAGCACCAAACGCAAGACGTGCAAACTTGAGACGAACCGAGGCGTTCAGCGCCGAGGTGCGGATGAGATCAAGCGCGTCGCTGTCGGCCGCGCCCTCGTCCAGGAGCTCGAGGCCGTTGTTGATGGCGCCAACAGGCGAGATCACGTCATGGCAGACGCGACTGCAAAGAAGTGCCGCGAGATCAGGCCCACTCAGCGTGAGGTTGGGATTCTTCGGCATGTGTATCTCCTGTGAAACGTCTTGCCTCTATCGCCCGCTTAGCCGCTCAAGGTTGCTTGAGGATGGTGCGATTGCTGGCGTCATAATGACACCACTTTTGGTAAACCGATTGTTAAGACCATGCCCGCAAGATATGTCGACTTTCAGCATGATGCGAAAGGTTATGCCCCGGATGACACAATCGATGGATTTGAAAATGCGCGTCCAGACATCCTCCGCTTTTGTCCGTTTCGCCATTGCCGCGATGACCATTGCTGCTGCACTGTTTGCCGGCCACGCAAGCGCCCAACAGAATGGTAGCCAGTATTCGGTGCAGGAAATCGTCGATGCCGGCCACGGCTTCTTTGGCAATACGAGCGGCGGCCTTGCAAAAGTCGTCGAGAATGCCTTTGCGCAATATGGCCTGCCGAACGGCTATATCCTTGGCCAGGAAGGCTCCGGGGCCTTCATCGCTGGTCTCACCTATGGCGAAGGCGAGCTCTATACGAAGAATGCCGGCCAGCACCCCGTCTTCTGGCAGGGCCCGTCGCTTGGCATCGACTACGGCGGCCAGGGCACCCGCGCCATGATGCTCGTCTACGACCTTCCGTCCGTGAACAGCCTTTATGCGCGCTTTGGCGGCGTATCGGGCTCGGCCTTCGTGGTCGCCGGCGTCGGCATGACTGTGCTGCGTAACAACAATGTCATTCTCGTCCCGATCCGCACCGGGCTTGGTGCACGGCTTGGCATCAATGTCGGCTATCTCAAGCTGACACCGACGCCGACATGGAACCCATTCTGAGGTCTGGCATTATCTCCCCACTTGCGGCGGTTTCCGTCGCCAGCCGGGGGATCCATGAAATACCATCTCACTCATCCAGTACTCGAGGGTCACCGTTGCCGCGCTTGCTGCCCTGCGGTTGGCGTGCTTAAACAGAACGCCCTTACCTACACAGATCAAGAAGCGGCGTTGTTGTGATCCAATTTGCTCTCCTGTTCGGCCTGGGCTTCCTGAGCGCCGCCCTCCTCGTCATGCTGATCGCGCCGGCGGTTCATTCACGGATCGTGCGCTACACGGAAAATCGCATCAAGGCGACGCTGCCGATCAGCCCCCAGGAAGTGCGCGCCCAGCGCGACATGGCTCGCGCCGTTTATGCGGCGGAAAACGCTCGCACCAAGCAGGAACTGGTCCAGGAGCGGGAAAAAGGCGTGGCGCTGCAGCTGCGCGCCGATCGGCTGTCGGAAGAAGCCAAGCGCCTCCACAGCGAGGCCGCTGAACTGCGCAACCAGATCGACAACCTCGACCAGGAAGCGGCGGAGATGCGGGCGCGCCTGCGCGAGGAAGACAGCTATATCCAGCAGCTGAAAGCCGCCCTTGAGGAGACGGAAGAAACGCTTGCCGCCAAGGAGCAGGAAATCGACGGGTTGCGGCAGCGGCAGAAGATGATGATGGCCGAAGCCGACAACTTCCGCATCGACCTCTCCACCCGCGACACGGAGATGGAGAACCTGAAGCTGCGGCTGGCAAGCCTGCGCGACGAACGCGAAACGCTGCGCAACGACCTGCGGGTCCAGACGGCGCGCGCCAAGGATGCCGAAACCCGCCTGGCCCAGGAAGCTGATCGCGCCAAGCGGCTCGAAGACAAGCTCAATCGCGAGATTGCGGCCCGCGCCGATCAGGAGACAGTTCTGGAGCGCCGGCAGAAGGAAATCCTGCGCCTGCGCGAGAAGCTGAACCCGAACGCTGCTCCGGTCACCGACAGCATGGCCGACGATGCCGAGATCAACCTATCCAAGATCGCCGCCGTTTCCCAATCGCTGGGCGCGCAGGAACTGCCGCAGGGGCCTGGCCGCGAGGACGCGCTGATTGCACAGGCTGCGGAAACGACGCCGCGGATCGCCGAGATGGTCGAAGACACTCGCAACCGGGCGACGGCGCTCTCGGAACGCATCTATAGCGCCGACGGCAGCAATGACGCGGCAATCCGCCAGGAACTGGCGTCGATCGCTGCCAACATGGTGGCACTGACCGCCATTTCCGAGGGCTCGACCTCGCCGATCCACGCGATCCTTTCCGGCAAGTCAGGCAGCGGCCAGCGGGAAAGCCTTGCGGCGAAGTCGAAGAAGGCGCTTGCCGAGGCGCAGGACACGGCCGGCTGAGCTACAGGCGGCCTTGCGCCATCGCCATCCCGTAAAGAGCGATACCCGTCGCCGTCGCGGCGTTGAGGCTATCGAGGCCTGGTGCCTGCGCAATCCGGGCGGTGTTCACGCGGGCAAGAACCTCCGGTGACAGCCCCTCGCCTTCCGTGCCGGTGATCAGCACCATGCGGTCGGCCGCCGGCACTTCGCGAATTTCCACCGCTCCGGCAGGCGACAGGCCCCAGATGGAGAAGCCTGCTCCAGCGAGTGTCGTCAGGATCTCGGCTGTGCTTCCTGCGCGGAAATAGGGCACAGCGAGCACCGCACCAACTGAAACGCGCAACGCCTTGCGGTAAAGCGGGTCGCAGCAGGTCTCATCAAGCAGCACCGCATCCGCCCCGAAGGCAGCAGCATTGCGAAAGATCGCGCCGACATTGTCGTGGTTCGAGATACCAAAGGCGGCCACGACCAGTGCCTTGGCCGGCAGGCTCTCGATCAGTTGTGCTGGAGCGGGGTTACGCCGGCGATGGCCGAGCGCCAGCACGCCGCGATGCAAATGGAAGCCGGCAATGGCATCCAGCACCGGCTGCGACGCCACATAAACCGGCACCTCTCCGGGAAGCTCCTGCAGGAGAGCCGCCAGCCCCTCCACCCGGTTTTCCAGGAGAAGCAGCTTTTCGGCCGCAAAATCACCCCCTGCGCAATGCGCCCCGATCAGCATGCGAAGCACAACTGTACCTTCCGCAATGAAGCGGCTGTCGCGGCCCGTCAGATCGCGCTCGCGGATCGACCGGAACTCGGCGATCCGCGGGTCGTCCGCCTCATGGATGCGGATCAGTTCCCTCACTGCGGAATGGCGACGGTTATGTCGGCAATTACCCGACCGGCCTTGATGTCGAACAGCAGCACCTTCGGCGTGCCGTTGAGCGTGCCGTAGAAGGTCAGTTGTCCGCCGGTACCGGATACCGACTGGATCGCAAAGCCGGCCGGAAGCTCGGCTGTTGCCGCCAGCGGCTGTCCTTCAGGAATGGAAAAGCCGCCCGATGGCGTGGCAGCCGCCGGTGCGGCCGGCCGTTGCGAGACCTTGTAGACAATGGCGCCGAGGACCGCCATAAAGCAGAGAAACAAGATACCGCCCGAAACGAGGATGAGAAGCATCATCTTCCGGCGGATTTTCTCCATCGCCGGATCAAGCGGCTCTTCCTGTTCCTCGATCATCGGTTGGGGCATGAAGACGTCCTTGCTTCGAATTGCTGTCGGAATGGCTGAATGAACGACCCCTTTACCCAGATAGAGCGTCCGAGGAAAGTACTGACTGCCGGCGAGGATGCCGAAGGTCGCATCGACGCCTGGATCGCTTCAGTCTTTGCCGGCGAGTTTTCGCGCAGCCGCATCAAGGCGCTGATCGAACAGGGCGCGGTGACGCTGAACGGCAAGCTGATGACCGAGCCGAAGCGCAAGGTCAACGTCGGCGACGTGATCGAGCTCGATCTTCCGGAACCAGAGGACCCGCAGCCGAAGGGCGAAAACATCCCGCTCGACGTGCTTTACGAGGACGCCGACCTGATCGTGGTCGCCAAGCCCGCTGGCCTTGTCGTGCATCCTGCCGCCGGCAACTGGCATGGGACGCTCGTCAATGCGCTGATCTACCACTGCGGCGACAGCCTGTCGGGGATCGGCGGCGTGAAGCGCCCAGGCATCGTCCATCGCCTCGACAAGGAAACGAGCGGCGTGATGGTGGTCGCGAAGAACGACATCGCCCACCGGCACCTCGCAGACCAGTTCGCTGACCACGGCCGCACCGGACCGCTGGAGCGCGCCTACCAGGCCGTGGTCTGGGGCCGCCCCTCAGGCCTGAAGGGCACGATTGACGTGCCGCTCGGACGCTCGGGAAGCGACCGGACGAAGCGTGCCGTCAAGCGCGAGGACAGCGAGGATGCCCGCGAGGCGATCACCCATTACGAAGTGCTGGAGCGTTTCCACGAGACGCCAGATGCGGTTGCGCTCGCCTCGCTGATCGAATGCCGGCTCGAAACCGGCCGCACGCACCAGATCAGGGTGCACATGGCCCATATCGGCCATCCGCTGATCGGAGACCCGGACTACTCCGCCGGCTTCAAGACCAAGGCGAACCGCCTGCCGGATGAAGCGAGGGCCGCTGTCAGCCGTTTTCACCGCCAAGCGCTTCACGCGTATTTGCTCGCATTTGAACATCCGCGCACTGGCGAAGTGATGGAGTTCGAAGCACCTATGCCTGGTGATCTTGCTCGGCTGATCGACGCGCTGAGGGCGTGAGGAAAACCGCTCGCCCGTGGTGCCATCGCGGACACCTGCCGCGCGACCTCCCGTTCGAAAAGCATTAACAAAACGTAATGATATAACGCTCCCGTGATCTCTTGAATCACTGTTCTGCCGCACTTATTTGTTACACGGGTTGGTGCGGGGTCGGAACAGATCCGCGCCACATCGGTTCGCCTTTAAGTGCATGACTATCGTTCCAGAGGGAGCCGACAACGATCGGAAAGGGGTGCTTTATGGCCCGAAATACTTTGCCTTCCATCACTGCCGGTGAAGCCGGCCTCAACCGCTACCTGGATGAAATTCGCAAGTTCCCGATGCTTGAGCCGCAGCAGGAATACATGCTCGCCAAGCGTTATGCCGAACACGGGGATCGTGACGCGGCCCATAAGCTCGTGACGAGCCACCTGCGGCTCGTTGCCAAGATCGCCATGGGTTACCGCGGCTACGGCCTGCCGATCGGCGAAGTCGTATCCGAGGGGAATGTTGGCCTCATGCAGGCCGTCAAGAAGTTTGACCCGGAACGCGGCTTCCGCCTGGCAACCTATGCCATGTGGTGGATCAAGGCCTCGATCCAGGAATATATCCTGCGCTCGTGGTCTCTCGTGAAGATGGGTACGACTGCCAACCAGAAGCGGTTGTTCTTCAACCTGCGTCGGTTGAAGGGCAAAATCCAGGCGATCGAGGAAGGTGACCTGAAGCCTGACCAGGTCGCCGAAATCGCCACCAAGCTCAATGTGTCCGAAGAGGAAGTGGTTTCCATGAACCGCCGCCTGTCCGGCGACGCCTCGCTCAATGCCCCGATCCGGGCAACGGAAGGCGAGTCGGGACAGTGGCAGGACTGGCTGGTCGATGACCACGACAGCCAGGAAGAAGTCCTGATCGAACAGGACGAGTTGGAGACCCGTCGCCGGATGCTGTCCAAGGCGCTGAGCGTGCTCAATGATCGTGAACGCCGCATCTTCGAGGCACGTCGCCTCGCCGAGGATCCGATCACGCTCGAGGAACTGTCGGCGGAGTTCGACATCAGCCGCGAGCGCGTGCGCCAGATCGAGGTGCGCGCTTTTGAAAAGGTGCAGGACGCGGTGCAGAAAGAGGCGCTGGCCCAGGCCAACGCCCTTCGCGTCGTCGACGCCTGACCTTACGGTCAGAGCAACACGTACGAAAAAGGGGCTGCCTCAGGCAGCCCCTTTTCTTTTGTCCGGTCGAGGGTGTCCTTCAGGCGAAGGACACCACTCTTCTTACTGGCCGCTGGCGGGCGCCATGGCGCTCCACTCCTTGATCGCGTCCGCAAAGATCCGTTCGCCGTCGGCACCCTTCTGGAGCGTCAGCAGCGCACGGCGGCCGTTGCGATAGGCAAGCGGGATATCGATCCAGTTGCGCGAGCGCAAAAGCTCCAGGTTGGTGTTGCGCGCGTCGGGGAAGTCGTTGAGCGCGATCATGTGGAAGTCGTCGGTGATCTTGGCCGGAACCGCGATCAGCGCGTTGCCGCGATCCTGCTCCGTCGACTTCATCGCGATCCGCTGGACGCTCTCGATCGCGCCACCCTCGAAATCAGCCGGGACGGCGAAGACGATCTCGACCAGGTGGCTCGCGGGCAGCGACGGATCGGTGTTGCGCTTGAAGGTCAGCAGAGCGGTGAGGCCACGGCCCGGGATGTTGAGGCGTCCCTGGACGACCGGTTCCTGGCGCCCATTCTCGCCCGGTTCACGCTGCAGTGACCACGACACAGCGCCTTCGATCGCCGTCGGCGCCGTCTGGCCGATCCGCTCCTCATAGAGGAACATCTTTTCGCCAGCGAGCGCAGGTGCATCGGACGGCGTTGCCGCCGGGGTCTCATCGGCAGGCGCAGCGTCCGTCGCCGAAGGCGGCGTCTGCGCGGGTTGGGCCGGCGGTGCATTCAGCTGGGCAACAGACTGCCCTTCGGCGTTCTGCGCCAACCCGCCGGTGCCACCGGGGCCTGCATCCATTTCGCTGCCGTCTGCCATGAGACGCTGCGTGAACTTCTCGCCCGCGACGGAACCGTCAGCCGCACCGGCTGTCGACGGCGTTGCGGCACTGGCGTTGCTGTCGGCAGGCGTTGCCGGCTGCTGCGCCGCTGGTGCTGCGGCCGTCTCGTTAGCAGGTGGCGTCGTCTGCGCTGCCTCAGGCGCCGGATCGGCCGCAGGCGTTTCAGGCGCGGATGGCGTCTGCTCGGCGGTCTGCGTGGCGACCTGGCCCGAAGGCACCAGTCCCTCGACCAGATCATTGAGCGAGTCGCGGTTCATCCAGATCGCATAACCGCCACCGGCCACGAGAAGCAGGCCAACGAGGCCCAGCAGCATGCCGGCATAATTGCGCTTGCGCACGGGCGTAACGCGGTAAGGCTTGGCCGGTGCTGCCAGCAGTTCGTCGGCATCAACGTCGCCGTGCAGCGTGCCGCGCGAGGCATTCGCCTGGTCCGGCTGGTCACCGGAGAAACCGATCAACTCTTCCAGGTCGCCCCAAGGGTCACTTGCCTCGGTCTTCGGCTTGGTATCGCCCTTGGCCGGTTCGGCTTCCGCCGCCTTCGGTTGCGGGTCGAAGAATTCCGCGAACGGGTCGTCGTTGGCCGGGGTGGCAGCGGTTGCACCCGTTGCACCAGCAACACCGGCAGCCGCTGCCGCAGGGGCCGCGGCAGACAGTTCAGGGAAATCGGAAACCGGCGGCATACGCACAGATTCCGCCTGCACGTTCATTTCCGGGTCAAAGTGTGCCTCGGCGGTCGCGCCATGCGCGCCCTGATGCACCGGCTCCGTCGGACCGGCTGGAACAAGCTCCGGGACCTCGTCCCAGGCAGCCGCGACATCGGTGGTGGACTTGGCTTCGTGCGCCGGTGCTGCGGCGGGTGCCTGCGCTTCCCAGCCCCATTCATCAACGGCGGGCGCACCGGCAGCCGGTGCAACGACCGGACGCTCGGAAGCGTCATTCTCCCAGGGAGCGGCAGCCTGCTCGGCGGGCGCCGGCTCGTGTTCGGGCTCGGCCGGATGATGGAAGCCGTGATCCGGCTCAGCCGCACCGGTCTCGACCTGCTCCGGTTCGAGCCACGGATCAGCGACAGGCTCGGATTGCACCGGCTCCGGCTGGTTCCAGGCCTCGGCGACAGCTTCGGGCGCGCGCTCCGATTCCGCATAAGGCACTTCTTCCGGCTCGGCCGCGCGCTCTTCATACGCCGCGACATGCTCCGGTGCCTCGTCGTAAGACGGTTCAACAGCCGGCGAAACCGGCTGCACATCATGGTAATCCTCAGGGGCAGATGCGGCGGCGGGCGCCGCCTCTTCCGGCGGAAGATCGTCGCGCCAGTCACCATATTGCTGGGCCGGCTCTTCCGTGGCGGTATCGGATGCCGGCTCCGCCGCGTCGTAATGCTGAGGCTCCTCGTAAGCATGAGACGCTGCCGGTTCCGCGGCAGCGACCTCTTCTTCGGGATAATGCTGCGGTTCGGGTTCAGCCACTACGGAAACCGATTCTGCAGGATCGGCCTCGGCCGATGCAGGCTCTTCCGCATGATAAACCGGCACTTCATCCCGCACCGGCTCAACGGGCTCTTCTGCGGAAACCGGCGTTGCCGCTTCAGGCGCAGGTGCTTCTGCCGCTACGGGCGCTGCCGATGGCACGTCATCATCGAAGGGGTCGCGCGAGGGATCGACAACGGCGAGATCCTCTTCCGCCGGCAATGCCTCTGCATGTTCGCTTTCGACGCTGAGGATCGCGGCTTCAAGCTTTTCCATCTGCCGGCGAAGCATGTCTTCCGGCGGGCGCGGCTTCATGTTCTCGAGTTGCCGCTGAACGGCGCCACGAGCCTTGTCATAGACCTTCGCGCGCATCTCCGGCGTGTTGTTCGCCAGACCGTCAACGGCGCGGCGGATAACCGCAACAAAATCAGCCATCAGCACTTTCTCATGATGGCCGGCAATTTGCCGGCCGATGGTAATCAATCGTGAACCTTAATCTTCAAATGGATCGGTCACAAGTATGGTATCGTCCCGCTCAGGGCTTGTGGAAAGTAGGGCGACCGGTGCGCCAATCAATTCCTCGACCTGACGCACATACTTGATTGCCTGGGCCGGCAGATCCGCCCAGGACCGGGCGCCGACGGTGGATTCCTTCCAGCCTTCGAGCGTCACGTAGATCGGCTCGGCACGTGCCTGCGCACCCTGGCTTGCCGGCAGGTGGTCGATCCGCTCGCCATCCAGCATGTAGCCGACGCAGATCTTCAGTTCTTCCAGGCCGTCGAGCACGTCGAGCTTGGTCAGAGCAATGCCGGTGATGCCGTTGGTGGCAACCGACTGGCGCACGAGTGCCGCGTCAAACCAGCCGCAGCGACGCTTGCGGCCCGTCACGGTGCCGAATTCATGGCCCTTCTCGCCGAGGAACTGGCCGATTTCGTCCGTCAGCTCGGTCGGGAACGGGCCTTCGCCAACGCGGGTCGTATAGGCCTTGGTGATGCCGAGGATGTAGCCCAGCGCGCCAGGGCCCATGCCGGAGCCGGCAGCTGCCTGGCCGGCCACGGTGTTGGACGAGGTGACGAAGGGATAGGTCCCATGGTCGATGTCGAGCAGCGAACCCTGCGCACCTTCAAACAGGATGCGCGCACCCTTGCGGCGTTCCTTGTCGAGGAGTTCCCATACGGTTTCGCGGAACGGAAGCACCCGGTCGGCGATCGAGGTCAGTTCCTGCATGATGGTTTCATGCGAGACTTCCGGCGCACCAAGGCCACGGCGCAGCGCGTTGTGGTGGGTGAGGATGCGATCAACCTTGCCAGCCAGCGTATCCATGTCGGCGAGATCCATCACGCGAATCGCGCGGCGGCCGACCTTGTCTTCATAAGCAGGGCCGATGCCACGGCGGGTGGTGCCGATTTTCGTGCCGCTGTTGGAGGCAGCATCTTCGCGCATGCCGTCGAGTTCGCGGTGGAGCGAAAGGATGAGCGTCGCATTGTCGGCAACGCGCAGGTTCTCAGGCGTCACCTTGACGCCCTGCTTTCCAAGCTTTTCGATTTCGGCCAGCAGTGCATGCGGATCGAGAACCACGCCATTGCCGATGACGGCGATCTTGCCCGGGCGAACGATGCCCGACGGCAACAGTGAAAGCTTGTAGCTGATACCATCGATAACGAGCGTATGGCCCGCGTTATGACCACCCTGGAAGCGCACCACAACATCGGCGCGCTCGGAAAGCCAGTCGACAATCTTGCCCTTGCCTTCGTCACCCCATTGTGAACCCACGACCACTACGTTCGTCATCTTCAAATCCTGCGTTCCGGGCCATACGGCCACGCGACCAAACGCACACCTGCCACAGTCGATCTTGATCTGGGGTCGGTATGCCACTCCGATATTTCTCGGTGCCGCCGAAGAACCAGAGCCTCAACGTCACTACAAACGCGCGCATCTATATCGCCTCGATCAAAGGAAAGCGACCCGTTTGTGCTGTTCCACTGGTTTTTGCGTGACAAAGGCGTCAGCCAGAGGCTATTGCCGCCCAAAACTACAACCGCGGCGTCACGGCCCGCGCGGAGATTCTTAAAGTGCATCAGAAAGCATACCTTGCCCTTGCCATCGCAACCTTGTGCTGGGGAGGCAATGCCGTTGCCGGCAAGCTGGCCGTTGGCCATGTCAGCCCGATGCTGCTGACCTTCTTGCGCTGGCTCGTCGCAGTCATCGTCATCTTCGCGATTTCGCTGCCGCAGATCCGCAAGGACTGGCCGGTCGTCAAGAAGAACCTGCCGGTGCTGATCTTCCTCGGCTTCTCGGGTTATGTCGTGTTCAACGCGGCACAATACACCGCGGTCAACTACACCACCGCAATCAACGTATCGGTCGAGCAGGTGCTGATCCCGATGCTGATCTTCGTCCTGAACTTCCTGCTGTTTCGCATGAAGGTCAGTTGGGCACAGATCTTCGGCTTCACCCTCACCTTCATCGGCGGCCTGATCACCGCCGTTCATGGCGACTTCAGCACGCTGATGACGCTTTCCGTCAATATCGGCGATGCCATCATGATGATCGCGATCGTCGGTTACGCCTTCTATACCGTGGCGCTGCGCTGGCGCCCGCTGATCAACTGGCGCACGATGATGGCGATCCCCGCCCTCGTGGCGCTGATGTTCTCGGTACCGCTCGTGTTTTGGGAACATGCCACCGATAGCCTGATCTGGCCGGACCAGCGGGGCTGGGTGATCGTGCTCTACACGGCGCTGTTTGCCTCGCTCGTCGCGCAGGTGCTTTACATCGTCGGTGTGGAAAGGATCGGCGCCAATCGCGCTGGCCTCTTCATCAACCT
Source organism: Neorhizobium turbinariae (assembly GCF_023223505.1). Lineage (NCBI taxonomy): Bacteria > Pseudomonadati > Pseudomonadota > Alphaproteobacteria > Hyphomicrobiales > Rhizobiaceae > Neorhizobium > Neorhizobium turbinariae. The sequence continues at coordinate 45,329 of NZ_JALPRY010000024.1, read as the reverse complement.
TGTCCCGGTGTTCGGCACGCTGTTGTCGGTGGCGATCCTGGGCGAAGACCTGCAGCTTTTCCACGTCGTGGCGCTGGTTCTCGCACTCGGCGGCATCGCGATCGCAGAGCGCGGCAAGCTTTCCGCAAAATAAAAAGCCCGCCTTCATCCAATGAAGGCGGGAAAAGCCTGCCGATGGCGACAGGACCTGGCGTCGGGCAGTCGCGCAGGAATTAGATGTCGAAATAGATGTTCGGGCTCGCCTTGGTGGCTTCGATCACCGGAGCGGAGGTGGGGAACGCGAGCGTGGATGCCTCGCCGCCGAGCACCACGTCGCCGCGATCCGTGGTGACAACCAGCACACGCTCGATGCTGCCTTCCGCCGTGATCGAATAGTCGATGCGCATCGCCTCTTCCGACCAGCCGAGCGCGACGAGGTGATTGCGTTTCAGGTCGGCGCAGTCGATGCAGGAAGACGCACCAAGCTTCAGTTCGCTGCCGGCGAGGAGGCTGTCTAGGTACCCGTCGACTTCGCCGATTGCCGTCTCGATCGCCATGTTGGCGTTCAGAAGCTCGCGACGCTTCGTGAAGGTCAGCGTCACGGTTTCCTTGTCCGTGGAGCGTCCTTCAAAGCTCGGCATGTCCGCGGCGGCGAGTTCAATCGCGCTGCTGGAGGCGAGGCCCCGGGTGAAGCCGCCGATGCCGAATGCACTGGCTTCCTTGGAATAGATGAGGGCCGTCAGGACGACCGCTGAAAGTACGAGCTTCTTGATCATAACACTGCACCCTGTTTCAAATTGGACGACTTGATCGCCGTCTCGCTTCTTGATGAGAGAGTTCTACGCAAAAGCGTTTTCGGCGCGCTTAAGCCGATTGCTGCAATTTTAGCGAAATCGCTCTTTTTCCCTTTTCGGCACAAAGCGGGTGGGGGCGAACATGCTGCATGGTGCCCAGGCCCACCTCCGCGATCTCTAAACTTTTCCTTAAATTTTACAGGTTATTAATCTCTGGAACACGAGAGACCGAGCGATGCGTATTGCGTTTTTCATCGCCCTTGTGGCAGTCACCCTCACCGCCTGTGCCTCCGCGCCGAGCCGTATCAACAACGCCTGCGCGATTTTCGAACAGCGAGGCGGGCTCTTCAACAATTGGGCACGGGATGCCAAGCGCGTGGAGCGCGAATACGGCGTGCCGGTACCGGTGCTGATGGCGACCATTTATGTCGAGTCGGGCTTCCAGCCCTATGCCAAGCCGAAGCGCAAATACATCCTCGGCATCATTCCGTGGGGACGCGTCTCGACGGCATACGGTTATGCGCAGGCGCTCGACGGCACCTGGAAGACCTACCAGAAGGATACCGGCCGCTGGAGCGCAAGCCGCAGCAATTTCGGCGACGCCATCCACTTCGTCGGCTGGTATCATAACCGCAGCAGCAGGGTGAACGGCATCGCGCCGAACGACAGCTACAACCTCTACCTCGCCTATTACGCGGGCCATAACGGTTACAAGCGCGGCCAGTTCACCTCGGCCATCCGTGGCGCGGCCCAGAAATCGGCCAGCATGGCGTCGCGTTACGAGGCTCAGCTCAGAGGCTGCGGATACTGACCCGCAGCCTGCTTTTCATGGTTCAGGCGCCGTAGGGCGCCAGGAATTTCTTGATGGCCTCGATCTCGTTCGGGCGGATCTCATGTCCGCCAGTGTGCCATTCGAGCGTCACTGTATCGCCCTGCCGCTTGAAGTAGTCGGACAGTTGCTCCGTCAGTTCGACGGGGCAGATCGGGTCGTGCTCGCCGGCCGTAATCAGCACATGCGCGTTCTCATCCACGGCCCGATCCTTCGGCGAGAACGGGATCAGCGGATGCATCAGCACGCCGGCTTCAAACAGGCCCGGCTTTTCGATCATGATGTTGGCGAGGATGTTGGCGCCGTTCGAAAAGCCAAGGCCGATCACCGTCGATGATTCATGCCGCTTGCGGTTGGCCTCCACAAAGTCGCTCATCCGCTCGGTAGCGCGCTGCAGGTCGTCGCAATCATAAACGCCTTCCGCCTTGCGCCGGAAAAAGCGTGCGGCACCATGCTCGGAAACATCGCCACGCGGTGAAACCACAGTGGCAGTCGGAAGCAGCCTGCCGCCGAAGTCGAAAAACTGGTTCTCGTCCCCACCGGTGCCGTGGAAGACGAAAAGGATCGGGGCGCCGGGCGCACCGGGCCGCACCCGGTGCACATAGCTATCGTAACTCATGGTTATTCTCCTGATGATCCGGAAGGAACAGCCGCTCCTTCCGGTTTCGTCTTCATCTGGTTCAAGCGAGCGGTTCGAGGTGTTGCTCGAGCGTCGCGCGAAGATGCGCGTGCTGCTTCGGAAGCTTCAGCGCTTCGCCGAGGTGAGCGGTATCCTCGTCGCGGTCGAAGCCCGGTTCATTGGTGGCGATCTCGAACAGGACGCCGCCGGGCGTGCGGAAATAGATGGCCCAGAAGTAGTCGCGGTCGATCACCGGCGTGACCTGGTATCCCGTATCCATCAGCGCCTTGCGCACTTCGAGCTGCTTTTCGCGGTTCTCGACCGCAAAAGCGATGTGATGGACCGAGCCGGCTCCTAGCCGCGCGCTGTTGATGTTCGGCATGGTTTCCACGTCGATGAAGTCCGCGCCATTGCCGCCCGGGATGCCGAAGCGGATCACGCCGTCCTTCGCGTCGACCTGTTCGTAGCCCATGAACTTCAGGAGTTCGGAGGTCGCGCCATCGTCGCGCAGACGCATGGAGGCGGAATGGAAGCCACGGATCGCTTCGTCCGCACCGACACCATTGCCGGTCCAGGGAGCGCGGTCATCGTCCTTCACCTCGACGAGCGCAAAACCATCGCCATCGGGTCCTGCAAAATGCAGGCGCTTTTCGCCGAAGGCTTCATCGGCCTTCAGCCCATCGGCGCCGGCCTTAGCCAGCCGGTCGCTCCAGTAGTCGAGCGAACCTTGCGGGACGGAGAAGACGGTCGTGCCCACTTCACCGGTGCCGGGACGGCCCTGGGCAATATGGGGAAACGGGAAATACGTCATCACCGAGCCGGGCGTGCCGACTTCGTCGCCGTAATACAGGTGGTAGACATCCGGCGCGTCGAAGTTGACGGTCTTCTTGACCCTGCGCAGGCCGAGCGTATCGGTGAAGAACCTGTTGTTGGTGCTGGCGCTTGCAGCCATCGACGTGACGTGGTGCAGGCCCTTGATCTGGGTAAGCATTTCAAACCCCTTTCTGGCCCAACTCCAATAGCTGAGCCAATGTTCTGGGGCATATTTGGTCCATGCCGTGCCGCTTGGATAGACGACGGCATCCGAACGCATCGTTCACTCGGCGTTGACGAAATTCATGACGCGTTCAACAACTACACGCTGTCAGGCAGCTTCCAATCGATAGGGTCCTTGCCGATCGAGCTCAGGTAGGCGTTGGTCTTGGAGAACGGCCGGGAACCCAGGAAGCCATTATGCGCCGACAGCGGCGATGGGTGCGCGGATTTCAGCACAAGGTGCCGCTCTGTATCTACGAAGGCGGCCTTCTTCTGGGCATAGGAGCCCCAGAGGATAAAGACGATCCCGTCGCATTCGTCGTTGACGGTGCGGATCACGGCATCGGTGAAGCGCTCCCAACCCTTGCCCTGGTGGGCAGCGGCGCGGCCTTCCTCCACGGTGAGCACGCTGTTTAGCAGGAGAACCCCCTGCTCTGCCCAGTGCTCAAGGAATCCGTGTCTGGCTGGAGGGATGCCGAGATCGGCCTCCATCTCCTTGTAGATGTTGACCAGCGACGGCGGAATGCGCACGCCCGGCTGCACGGAAAAGCACAGGCCATGCGCCTGCCCCTGCCCGTGATATGGGTCCTGCCCGAGGATCACCACCTTCACCTCGTCGAGCGGCGTCAGGTCGAGCGCCCGGAAATATTCCGCGCCCTTCGGGAAGATGCGCTTGCCCGCCTGCTTTTCGGCCAGCAGGAATTGTTTCAGCTGCGCCATGTAGGGCTCGCCGAACTCCTTCTCGAGCGCCTGCTTCCAGCTTTCCTCGAGCTTCACCCCATCGCCAGCCATCAGCCGCTCCTCTTACTGGAAGCGGCCGCCGCGCTGGATCACTTCCGTCTTGTAGCCATCCGGATCCGTCACGAAGAAGAACTTGGCAAATGGCTTGCCCCCACGCGGCATTTCCACCAGCTTGCCGACGATCAACCCCAGCTCTGTGAAGCGCTCGTATTCAGCCTCGACATCATCAACCGTCACGGCAAGGTGGCCGTAGCCATCACCAAGGTTGTAGGCTTCCGTGCGCCCGGCATTGACCGTCAGCTCCAGTTCGAAGCCCGTTTCCGGGTTGGACATGTAGATGAGCGTGAAGCCATCGAAGGGCACCCGGTCCGCAACCTTGAGGCCGAACGCCTTCTCGTAGAAGTCGACCGACCGTGCCTCTTCGAGCACGCGGATCATCGAATGGACCATCTTTGCCATGGTGTATTTCCTTACTGCAGTACGTGATTTGAACGGGAATGCCAGTCCCAGGCCGAACGAATGATGTCATGCAGCGTGTACTGCGGCTGCCAGCCGAGCACGGCCCTGGCCTTGTCATTGTTCGCGACCAGCGAGGTGGAGTCTCCTTCCCGCCGCCCGACATATTCCACCGGGAATGGCTTGCCGGAGACTTCCGAAATGGCGGCCAGCAGTTCCTTCACCGTGGTGCCGGTGCCGGTGCCGAGATTGAGTTCAACCGTATCGCCGCCGGCCAGCAGGTAATCGACGGCGCGCACATGCGCGTCGGCAAGGTCGAGGACGTGGATATAGTCGCGCACGCAGGTGCCGTCGCGCGTGTCATAGTCGTCGCCGAACACCTTGAAGCCCTGGCGCCGGCCAAGCGCCGCCTCGATGGCGAGCGGAATGGCGTGGGTTTCCGGCGTATGCCATTCGCCGATCCGGCCTTCGAAGTCGGCGCCGGCCGCGTTGAAGTAACGGAGCATCACCGACTTCAGGTCCTTGTAGGTGCCGTAGTCCTTGAGCGCCTGCTCGATGATAAACTTGGTGCGGCCATAGGGGTTGATCGGCTCCTGCTTGTGCGTCTCGTCCATCGGCACGCGATCCGGCAGGCCGTAGGTCGCGCAGGTGGAGGAGAAGACAAAGGCCTTCACGCCGGAATCGATCGCCGCCGACAGAAGCGTCAGCGCGCCGATGACATTGTTGTCGTAGAAGCCGACCGGGTTCTTGACTGACTCCCCGACCTCGATCAGCGCTGCGAAATGCAGCACCGCGTCCGGCTTATGCTTGGAGAAGACCTCGTCGAGACGTGCCCGGTCCCGGATGTCGCCTTCTTCCAGTTCGCCCCAGCGAACAAATTCGGCATGGCCATTGGAGAGGTTGTCGAAGACCACCGGCTCATATCCGCGCTCCGCCAGCACCAGGCATGTATGCGAGCCGATATAACCGGCCCCGCCAACGACAAGCACCTTCTTCTTCGACATCACCGCTCCTGCTTTTGGGAATTGCCGGCAATATACCCGCCGACAGGCAAATGGAAAGGGTGCCTTTCCGGCAGCCGTCCCGCGCACCAGATAAGGGCGGTGCGTCAGGTCCCAAGTTGAATCAATACATGAAGACGGGGCGCTTCAACTTGTTTATCCTGATGAAGATTTTCCCATAGGTCTTTCATGCGACTCATATTTTTGTGTCTAGGCTGGCTGTTCGTGGCGCTCGGCGTCATCGGCGCTTTCCTGCCGGTCATGCCGACAACACCCTTCTTGCTGCTCGCGGTTGCGTGTTTCGCGCGCTCCTCGCCGAAACTCGAAGCCTGGCTGATGAACCACCCGACCTTCGGCCCGCCACTGCGCGACTGGCGCGAACGTGGCGCCATTTCACCACGGGCCAAGATCACCGCCGTGTCGCTGATGGCAGTGAGCTATGCGATTTTCTGGTTCGGCACCGCGCCGCCACCCGGGCGCGCCCTCCTTGTCGCCGCGCTGATGATCGCACCTGCGGCCTTCATGCTGACCCGGCCTAACGCCTGATCCTGCACTGATGGTGGCGGCTCAAGAGCTGTCCGGCCCCCCTCCTCAGATGGCCGGAACCCACTTCCAGAACACGCCTTCCACCCGCTCCGGATAATATTTGAACTCGCATTCCAGCCGCTTGCCATAAGCTTCGGCGGCTTCGAGCGCTTCCTTGCTCACCGGGTTCATACCCGTGCCTGGCGCAAACCAGTCTTCGAGAAGATCTTCCGGCACATAAACGCCTGTCCTCAGCGGCATGGCCTTGAGCGTCTCGTCAAGCTCGTGTGGCGGCATGGTGCAATCTCCCTCCTATTTGCCCGCGGCGGCCGAACCCGTGCGCCCGTCTAGCGCAGAGCCTTCCCGACGCAGCCTGTCAGTGCTGCGCCACGTGCTCCGGCTTGCCCTTGCGCTTGGTCGACGCAAGCTCGTCGAGCTGCTTTTCGCTCATCGACTTTTCCATGCTCTTCGAGGCGCCCTTGAGGTCGCCCTTCTTGATGTCGCCGCGCTTGGCGGCGAGCGCTGCACCGGCGGCTTTCTGCTGTGCTTTCGATTTGGCTGGCATGTGATCCTCCTTGGGGTTGCCGGCGATTCAACACCCGGGCGGAAGCCTTGGTTCCCGCTCCGGATGGGAACCTCTGCGTCGACGGTGGGTTGTCAGCCAACGAGCCTCGTCGCCGACGAAGGCTCAAGCCAATCGAAAGGATACGCGTATGGACGCCGAACGCAAAACAAACCCCGATGGTGAGTCCGCTCGCTTCGAGCAGGAAGGCCGCGAACGTGCCGAGGATGCGCTTCACGCACAGGCCGACATGACAAATCTCGATGCCGTGAAGGAAGCCTCGCGGCTCGGCGGCGGCGACACCTACATCGTCGATGCCGACCTTGAAGACCTCGACGAGCGATCAGACACCGACCAGCCGGACGGTCGCCCGAGCCCCATGGCGAACGCCGACAATCCGGAGCGCTAAGCGACACGGTGACCTGAACAAGGCCCGCGGAACCACTTCGCGGGCTTTGGTGTTGCTGTCTCCATTGAGACACGGAGACATCGATGGACGCCGACATAACGCCCACCGGATCAGCAGCAACGGAACGCGGTTCCCACCCCATGGAACTGATGCCCGGCATCGAGGTGAAGGCCGCCCCGACGCTGGCCGACCCCGATTCCGAGGCCTTCGTGGCCGAAGCGATCGAGGAACTGGTCCGTTGCCACATCCCGTTCCTGCTTGCAGGCACGTTCGCGGTCAGCGCCTATACGGGCATCAGCCGCCCGACCAAGGATCTCGACATCTTCTGCAAGGCCGGCGACTACGCCCGCATCCTCGCCCACTTCAAGGAGCGCGGCTACGAGATCGAGGTCGAGGACGACCGCTGGCTCGGCAAGGTCAAGAAGGGCCGGCACTTCTTCGATGTCATCTTCGCGGGCTCGAACGGCACCATGCCGATCAGCGACGCCTGGTTTGAAAACGCCCGCCAGATCGAGATGAACGGCCACAAGGTGCGCATCATCGCGCCGACCGAACTCATCTGGTCAAAATGTTTTGTGCAGTTGCGCCACCGTTACGACGGCGGCGACATCGTCCACATGATCCTGCGCGCCCACGACCAGGTCGATTGGGAACGCCTTCTCAACCACATGGAAGTGCATTGGGAAGTGCTGCTGATCCACCTCCTGAACTTCCGGTGGATCTACCCCACGGAGCGCGACAAGGTGCCGGACTGGCTGCTCGACGAATTGCTCGACCGGCTGAAGGCACAGCGCGAACTGCCCTTGCCGCAAATGAAGATCTGCCGCGGCCGCATGTTCAGCCGCGTCGATTTCGAGATCGACGTGAAGGAATGGGGTTTTGCCGATGTTGGCGGCGAAGGCGAGCTTCGCGAAGGCATCGAACAGGAACGAGCAGAAGGAGGATCGGCGTGACAGATGCGTTCGACGCGAACCGGGAAATCGAAGAGCCGACAGCGCCGGCACCGAAAACCAACGGCACCGCACGCATTGCTGCCATGGGTGACCTCCACGTCAAGGAACATGGCACCGTTTCCTACAAGGAGTTGTTCAGCGAAATCTCGCAGGCTGCCGATATCCTCGTGCTGACCGGCGACCTCACGGACCTCGGCAAGGTTAAGGAAGCCGAATTGCTGGCCGCGGATCTCCGGTCCTGCTCGATCCCGATCGTTGGCGTGCTCGGCAACCACGACTACGAATGCGGCTGCGTCGATGAGGTGCGGACCATCATCAAGGATGCCGGCGTGCATCTGCTCGAAGGCCAGGCGGTCGAGATCAAGGGTGTCGGTTTTGCCGGCGTCAAGGGTTTCGCCGGCGGCTTCGGACGCCACATGCTTGGTTCCTTCGGCGAGCCGGCCATCAAGGCCATGGTGGCCGAAAGTGTGGAAGAAACCATGCGGCTTGAAAATGCGCTGAGGCAGGTCCGCTCGGAACGAGCCATGGTCGTCCTTCACTACGCGCCGATCCCGGAAACCGTCGAAGGCGAGCCCAAGGAAATCTATCCATTCCTCGGCTCATCCCGCCTTGCGGAAACCATCGATCGCTTCCCGGTCAAGGCCGTCGTACATGGCCACGCTCACCGGGGCCGCTACGAGGGCCGCACACCGGGCGGCGCACCCGTCTACAACGTCGCCTCGCATATCGAGAAACCGACCGGCAAACCCTACGCCCTGCTGGAGCTATGACCGCCGGCGCCGCAGCCACGTGACCCCGACAGGAGGCTAGATATGCAGCGCGTGGCCGAGCGCGTTCATTGCGGCCTCGGCAAGCCCTTCCGATTGCGTCGGGTGGGCATGGATCGTCCCGGCGATATCCTCGAGCCTTGCTCCCATCTCGAGCGCGAGCCCGAAGGCTGCCGAAAGCTCCGAAACGCCGGCACCCACCGCCTGGATGCCGAGCACGAGGTGGTTGTCGGCGCGCGCCACGATGCGTACGAACCCGTCGTCGGCCGAAAGGGTCATTGCGCGACCATTGGCGGTGAACGGGAACTGGCCGATCTTGATCCCGGTGCCGGAAGCGCGCGCCTCCTCCGGTAACAGCCCGACCGAAACGATCTCCGGATCGGTGAAGCAGACAGCCGGAATGGCGCGCCGGTCCCACGACCGGCGTTTGCCCGAGACGATTTCCGCCACCATCTCCCCTTGCGCCATCGCCCGATGCGCCAGCATTGGCTCGCCCGTGACGTCGCCGATGGCATAGATGCCGCGCATGGAGGTTCGGCACTGGTCGTCAACCTTCAGGAACGGGCCGATCATGTCGAGCTCCAGCTCTTCACGCCCCCAACCTTCGGTGACGGGACGCCGCCCGACGGTCACCAGTACCTTGTCCGCATTGATCCGCTTTTCCTCGCCCTCCGCCGTCTCGATGAGCAGGCTCTCGCCATTGCCGGATTGCCCCCTCACCTTCGTTTGCAGAAGAAGCTCGACGCCAAGCGCCGACAGCCGCTTTGCCACCGGCTGCGTGAGTTGCTTGTCGTAGAGCGGCAGCACACGATCGAGCGCCTCGATGATCGTCACCTTCGACCCCAGCTTGGCGAAAGCCGTCCCGAGTTCGAGCCCGATATAACCGCCCCCGACAACCGCAAGCGTTTTCGGCACCTCGCGCAGTGACAGCGCTTCGGTCGAGGAGATCACCTTGCCGCCGAACGGCAGCATCGGAAGCTCGACAGGCGCGGAACCTGTGGCGATGACGATCGCCTCGGCGCGGATGATCTGCTGCCCGGTCTCGGTCTCCACAACCACCGTCTTGCCATCCCGGAACTTCGCCCGCCCGACAACGATCTTGACGCCCGCCTTCTTGACTAGCCCGGCGACGCCGTTCGTCAGCCGCCCGACAATGCCGTCCTTCCAGGCAATGGTACGCGAGAGGTCGATCGCGGGGTTATCTGCACGGATGCCCATCGCGTTGTGGCCTGCGGCCATCTCGGAGGCGCGATGAAACTCGTCCGCCGCGTGGATGATGGCCTTCGAGGGGATACAGCCGATATTGAGGCAGGTGCCGCCGGCCTTCGTCATCTCGACGATCACCGTGTCGACACCCAACTGCCCCGCCCGGATTGCGCAGACATAACCGCCTGGCCCGGCGCCGATGACGAGAAGCTTGCAGTTGATCTCCTTCATGGTCACTCCTCGACAAAGATCAGCGCTGGCGTTTCGAGAAGCGTCTTCAGACGCTGCACGAAGACGGCCGCATCCCAGCCGTCGATCACGCGATGATCAAAGCTGGAGGAGAGGTTCATCATCTTGCGCGGCACGAACTGCGTCCCATCCCAATGCGGGCGGATGGCGAGCTTGTTGACGCCGACGATCGCGACCTCCGGATGGTTGATGACCGGCGTCGAAACGATGCCACCCATGGCACCGAGCGAGCTGATGGTGATCGTCGACCCGCTCAACTCCTCGCTCTGGGCAGTGCCGTTCTTCGCCGCGTCGGAGAGCCGCGCCACTTCGCGGGCGCAGTCGAAGATGTCGCGCGCTTCGGCATGCCGAACCACGGGCACGACAAGGCCTGCCGGTGTCTGCGCCGCTACCCCGATATGCACGGCCCCAAACTGGCGGATGACGCCAGCCTCATCATCGAAGTGCGCGTTGATGCCCGGCTGCTCGCCGATCGCCTTCACCATCGCCCGCATCAGGAAGGGCAGGATCGTCAGCTTCGGCCGGTCCTTGTTCTGCGCCCCGCCCGGCTGGGCATTGAGGCGGGCGCGCAGTTCCTCCAGCGCCGTCATGTCCACTTCCTCCACATAGGTGATGTGGGGGATGCGGGATTTCGCGAGCGCCATCTTCTGGGCGATCCGTCGTCTGAGGCCAACGACCTTCACCTCCTGGATGCTGGTATTGGGTTGCAGGCCGGCACCGACGGTCTTGCCACTGCCGCGCTCCAGGAAGGCGTCGAGATCCTCGTGGGTAATGCGCCCGGCGGGTCCGGTCGGCGTCACCTGCCGCAGGTCAATGCCAGCCTCGCGTGCGCGCAAACGGACGGCCGGCGAAGCCAGCGGCCTGTCGCCTTCGGCGCGAGGAGCAGCCGGCGCGCGTGGTTTTTCAACCGGCTTGGGCGGCGGCGGCGTTTCGACGGCTGCAGGTTCAGGCGCCATCCGCTCCTGCATCGGTTCCACTGCCACCGCGGGTTCAGGCTTGGACTCCGGCTCGTCATGTTCGTCCGGCGCGTCCTGGCCGGCTACCTTGATCTTCAGGATGACGGTGCCCGTGGCGATCACGTCGCCCACCTCGCCGTGCCGGAAGGTTACCTCGCCTTCCACCGGTGACGGAATCTCGACGGTGGCCTTGCCGGTCATGACGGCAGCAAGCACCATGTCCTCCTGCACGACATCGCCGACCTGGACATGCCATTCCACGAGTTCCGCTTCGGCAACGCCCTCGCCGACATCGGGAAGTTTGATGATCCGCTCTGCCATGTCAGGCCTCCATCATGTCGCGCAGGGCCTGGCCTACACGCGCGGGACCGGGGAAATAATCCCATTCCTGCGCATGCGGATAAGGCGTGTCCCAACCGGCCACCCGCATTACCGGCGCTTCGAGGTGGTAGAAGCAATGCTCCTGCACCAGCGCCACGAGCTCGGCCCCGAAGCCCGATGTCAGCGTCGCCTCATGCACCACCATGCAGCGGCCGGTCTTCTTCACCGAAGCGACGATGGTATCGAGGTCGAGCGGCAACAGGGTGCGCAGGTCGATCACCTCCGCATCGATGCCCGTTTCCTCCGCCGTCGCCTCCGCGACGTGAACCATGGTGCCATAGGCAAGCACCGTCACCGCTGACCCAGGGCGGCGCACCACCGCCTGGCCGAGAGCGATCGTGTAGTGGTCCGCCGGTACTTCGCCCAGCGGATGGCCCGCCCAGGACGTCACCGGGCGGTCGTGATGGCCATCGAAAGGCCCGTTGTAGAGCCGCTTCGGCTCCAGGAAGATCACCGGGTCAGGGTTCTCGATCGAGGAGATCAGCAGGCCCTTGGCATCATAAGGGTTGGACGGCACCACCACCTGCAACCCGCAGACATGCGTGAACAGCGCTTCCGGGCTCTGGCTGTGGGTCTGACCGCCGAAGATGCCGCCGCCGGTCGGCATGCGGATCGTGATGCCGCAGGAGAAGTCGCCGTTGGAGCGATATCGCAGGCGTGCAGCTTCCTGGGTGATCTGGTCATAGGCAGGGTACATGTAATCAGCGAACTGCACCTCGACGCAGGGCTTCAATCCATAAGCGGCCATGCCGATCGCCGTGCCGACGATTCCGGATTCGTTGATCGGCACGTCGAAGCAACGGGTCTTGCCATATTTCTGCTGGAGCCCCTGTGTGCAGCGGAACACGCCGCCGAAGTAACCCACGTCCTCACCGAACACGACCACGTCGTCGTCGCGTTCCATGGAAACATCGAGCGCGCTGCGAATGGCCTCGATCATCGTCATCCGCGGCATGCTTAGACTCCTGCCTTCTGGCGCTGGCGTTTCAGATGCGGCGGCATGGTCGCGTAGACGCCTTCGAACATGTCACGCATGGATGGGCGTCCGCCTGAATGGAGCGTGCCATGCGACTCCGCCTCCTTCTGCGCCGCGACGACCGTGTCGCGGATCTCGGCTTCCGTCTGCTTGTGGCGTTCCTCGCTCCAGGCGCCGATCCGGATCAGGTGGTTCTTCAGCCGGATCACCGGGTCGCCAAGCGGCCAGGCTTCCGATTCCTCCTTCGGCCGATAGGCGGAAGGGTCATCGGAGGTGGAATGGGCGCCGACACGATAGGTGACGTATTCGATGAGTGTCGGGCCAATATTGCGCCGTGCGCGTTCGGCCGCCCACTTGGCGACAGCATGGACAGCAAGATAGTCGTTGCCGTCGACCCGCAGCGACGGAAGACCGAAGCCCAGTCCGCGGGCAGCAAAGGTGCCGGAGCCGCCACGCGCGATCCCCTGGAAGGTGGAAATCGCCCATTGGTTGTTCACGACATTGAGGATCACCGGCGCCTTGTAGGTGGAGGCAAACACCAGCCCGGCATGAAAGTCCGATTCCGCGGTGGAGCCGTCGCCAATCCAGGCGGCGGCGATCTTCGTGTCGTTCTTGATGGCCGACGCCATCGCCCAGCCCACCGCCTGCACGAATTGCGTCCCGAGATTGCCGGAGATCGAGAAGAAGCCGTGGTCGCGCGCCGAATACATCACCGGCAGCTGGCGGCCTTTCAGCGGGTCGGCATCATTGGAAAAGATCTGGTTCATCATGTCGACCATCGGATAACCGCCAGCAATGAGCAGGCCAGCCTGTCGATAGGTCGGAAAGTTCATGTCACCCGGGCGAAGCGCCTTGCGGAATGCGCAGGAGACCGCCTCCTCGCCAAGATGCTGCATGTAGAAGGAGGTCTTGCCCTGGCGCTGCGCCATCAGCATGCGCTGGTCGAAGGCGCGCAGCAGCATCATGTGCCGCAGACCCTCCAGCAGTTCCTCGCTGGTCAGCGTCCCAGCCCAAGGACCGACCGCCTCGCCCTCCCGGTTCAGCACCCGGATGATCGAAAAGGCGAGGTCGCGGATGGTTTCCGGATCGGCATCCACATCCGGCCGCATGACGGATCCCGCCTTCGGGATCGGCACCCGGGAAAAGTCGGGCTTGCCGCCCGGCCGCACTTCCGGTTCGGGTACGTTGAGGCTGAGCCTTGTTTCGTCTGTCATCCGCTTCTCCTCCCAAAGAACCGATTTCAGCTGGTGCGATCTTCCCTCAGGCAAATCCGCGCGCGATGATGATTTTCTGGATGTCCGAGGTACCCTCGTAGATCTGGCAGACCCGGACATCGCGATAGATGCGCTCCACCGGGAAGTCGGTAATGTAGCCGTAGCCGCCGAGCGTCTGGATGGCGGCCGAGCAGACTTTCTCTGCCATTTCCGAGGCAAACAGCTTGGCGATGCAGGCTTCCGACAGGCAGGGCTCGCCGCGATCCTTCAGCCGCGCTGCATGCAGCACGAGCTGCCGGGCCGCCTCGATCTGGGTCTTGGCATCCGCCAGCCGGAAGGCGACCGCCTGGTGTTCGAGCAGCGTCTGGCCGAACGACCTGCGCTCACGGGCGTAGGTGAGCGCGACGTCGAACGCTGCCTGTGCCATGCCCACGCATTGCGCGGCGATGCCGATGCGGCCGGCTTCAAGGCCAGAAAGCGCGATCTTCAGCCCCGCCCCTTCCGCACCGATGCGCTGGCTCTCGGGGATCCGCAGGTTGTCGAACATCAGCGCCGCGGTGTCTGAAGCGCGCTGGCCGAGCTTGTCCTCGACCTTCGAGATCGAGAAGCCTGGAACATCGGTCGACGTAACAAACGCCGAAATGCCGCGCTTGCCCGCGGCAGGGTCGGTGACGGCAAAGATGATGACCGTACCGGCGATCTTGCCGGAGGTGATGAACATCTTCGAACCGTTGATGAGGTAGTCGCTGCCGTCGCGGGTCGCACGGGTGCGGATGGCCGCGGCATCCGATCCGGTATCGGCCTCGGTCAGTGCAAAGGCACCGATATGGCGACCTTCGGCGAGCGGCCGCAGGAACTGCTCCTTTTGCGCGTCGGAGGCGTGGGCGTTCAGAAGCGAACAAACCGGGGAGTTATGGACGCTGACGAGCGTTGACACCGCGCCGTCGCCTGCCGCAAGCTCCATCAGGGCGCTGGCATAGGCGACATAGGAGCAGCCGACGCCACCCCATTCCTCCGCGGTCCGCATGCCGAGGAAGCCAAGCTCCGCAAGCTGCCGCAGGACCTCCGGCTCGATCGCGTGGTTGCGATCACGCTCGGCGGCACCCGGCTGGAGCACCTCGCGCGAGAAGTCCGCAGCCGTTGAACGGATAAGCTCTTCCTCGTCAGTCAGCATGCCCAGATCTCCTCCCGAAACCGCCTGCATACAAGCTAAAACTAATGCTGAAGCGGCAGCCGCGCCACTGGTCTGGCTTGCGAAATGTTGTCCGGCCGCGCAATTTTCTTACCGGCGTCCAGGGTGATGGAACTACAATCCTGCACCGGCGTTTGCAGGTCTCTTTCAATGAGGGGCTGGTTGATATGCCGGATACGAATGGCGTTGCGGAATTTCGCGCTTTCCCGAAGAGCTGGGGCGCCGAATATGTTGCGGCCGGAGAGGTGCGGTTCAGGCTGTGGGCGCCGGGACAGGAGAAGGTCACGCTGCGCCTGAACGGCGAAGACACCGAGATGACCCGCGACGATGAGGGCTGGTTCGAGCTGCTGGCGACCGGCGTCACCCCGGGTGCCGAGTACAATTACGTGCTGGCGGACGGCATGGTCGTGCCCGATCCCGCGTCGCGGGCGCAGAAGCAGGACGTCAACGGCCCGTCGCTGGTCATCGACCCGACAAGCTATGACTGGCAGGACGCCGACTGGAAGGGCCGGCCCTGGGAAGAAACCGTCGTCTACGAGATGCATGTCGGCACCTTCACGCCGGAGGGCACCTTCCAGGCAGCAATCGAAAAGCTGCCCTACCTCGTTGATCTCGGCATCACCATGATCGAGGTCCTGCCTGTCTCACAATTTGGCGGCAACCGCGGCTGGGGTTACGATGGAGTGCTACTTTATGCGCCGCATTCGGCCTATGGTACGCCGGAGGACTTCAAAGCCTTTGTCGATGCCGCCCACGGCCACGGTCTTTCCGTCGTGCTTGATATCGTGCTGAACCACTTTGGCCCGGAAGGAAACTACCTGCCGCTTTTGGCGCCGGACTTCTTCCACAAGGAGCGCCAGACGCCCTGGGGTGCGGCCATTGCCTATGACGTCGATGCCGTGCGCCGTTATATCGGCGAAGCGCCGCTTTACTGGCTGGAGGAATACCATCTCGATGGACTGCGCTTCGACGCAATCGACCAGATCGAGGACGTGTCGGACAAGCACATCCTGATCGAGATCGCCGAGCGCATCCGCGCCGAGATCACCAGCCGGCCAATCCATCTCACCACCGAAGACAGCCGCAACGTCACCTTCCTGCATCCGCGCGAGGAGGATGGCTCCGTGCCGCTCTTCACCGGCGAATGGAACGACGACTTCCACAATGCCGCGCATGTCTTTGCGACCGGCGAGACGCACGCCTATTACAAGGACTTCGCCAAGCAGCCGGAAAAGCTGGTCGCCCGCATCCTGAGCGAAGGTTTTGCTTATCAGGGCGAGGTGTCGCCGCAAACCGGCGAGAAGCGGGGCGTCAACAGCACCGGCCAGCCGCCGGTTGCCTTCGTCGATTTCATCCAGAACCATGACCAGGTCGGCAACCGCGCCCATGGCGACCGGCTGATCTCGCTCGCCGGCGTCGAGCGGACGAAGGTGCTGCTCGCGACGCTGCTGTTTTCGCCGCATATCCCTCTGCTGTTCATGGGCGAAGAATACGGCGAGACGAACCCCTTCCTGTTCTTCACCGATTTCCACGGCGATCTCGCCAAGGCGGTGCGCGAAGGCCGGGCGAAGGAATTCGAAGGCCATGCTGGCCACGAGGGCGAGAGCGTGCCCGACCCCAACGCGAAGAAGACCTTCGAGGCTTCAAAGCTGGACTGGAACAAGCTCACCTCGAAGGACGGCAAGGACTGGCTCGCATTCACCAGGGAACTGCTTTCCCTGCGCCAGCAGCATGTCGTGCCGCTCCTCGCAACCGCCGGCGGCAACAGCGGCAAGGTCTTGAAGACCGATGACGGTTTCGTCGCGGTCTCCTGGAGATTCCCCAAGGGCACGCTGTCGATCGCACTCAACATTGGCGAGAAGGCGCAGCCTGTTCCGGACATGCCCGGCCAACCGATCTTCAGCTGGCCGGCAAAGGCGCAGGATCTGCAGCCGAATTCGATCCTCGTGACCCTTGATGCCGCCGGAGACGCCGCATGATCCCGACAGCCACCTACCGCATCCAGTTCCGCAACGGCATGACCTTCGATCGTGCCGCCGCCCTGGTGCCCTATCTGAAGCGTCTCGGCATCAGCCATCTGTATGCCTCGCCGATCTTCACGGCCACCAGCGGCTCGACCCACGGGTATGACGTGACCGATGCCAACGAGATCGACGCGGTGCTCGGCGGTCGCGAAGGCTTTGACCACATGGTGCGGGTCCTGAAGGCCGAAGGGCTCGGGCTCATCCTCGACATCGTCCCGAACCACATGGCCGCCTCGCTGGAAAACCCGTGGTGGCGCGATGTGGTGGAAAACGGCCAGGACAGCCGATATGCCCGCCACTTCGACATCGACTGGTCGCGCCGCCTCACCCTTCCCTTCCTCGGCGATACCTTTGAGACGGTGCTGGAAGCTGGCGACATTTCGGTCAAGGCTGACCCGAAGACGGGCAAGCCGGCGCTGGCTTATTTCAAGACCTTCTATCCGCTGAACCCGGCGACGTATGCCGGCCGCGAGCAGGAGGTCATCACGGATAAGGCGGCGGTTGACAGCCTGCATGACCAGCAACCCTACCGGCTGATGTCCTGGCGCGACGCCAAGCGCGACCTGTCCTACCGGCGCTTCTTCGAAATCACCGGCCTTGCCGGCGTGCGGGTGGAAGACGCGCAGGTGTTTGACGACACTCACCGCCTGATCCTGGAGCTTGTCCGCAACGGAGCGGTCGATGGGCTGCGCGTCGACCACGTCGATGGGCTCGCCGATCCCAAAGCCTATCTCGAAAGGCTGCGACAGGAAGCCGGGCCCGACTGCTACATCACGGTCGAAAAGATCCTCGGCGAAGGCGAGCATATCGCGTCCGACTGGCCGATCTCCGGCACCACCGGCTACGAATTTATTGCCGCACTCAGCGACGCGCTCGTCGAGGGCAACAAGCTGGACGGCTTGCGGGCCGCCTACGAGACTGTCGTCGGCGCCCCTGTTGACATGGCCGGGGAGCTTCGCGCTGCGAAGCTCCTGATGGCAGACAACAACTTCCAGGGCGAGGTCAGCACGCTGCTGAAGCTTGCCATGCAGATCGGCGAGACGGAGGAAGGACCTCAGATCTCCGAAGCATCGGTAAGGTCGGCGCTGCGCGAACTGCTGGTCAGCTTTCCCGTTTACCGCACCTACGGCACTGAAACCGGCCTGCCGCCGGAAGGCAAGCACATGCTCGACAAGGTGCTGCACGACATCCGTGGCGGCCAGCATGCGCCCGATGAAGCATCCCTCGCCTTCCTTGCGCGCATCCTCCGTGGCGAGGTCACTCCCGCCTCAGCAGAGCAGGCTGCGCTTTTCCGCACCCGCTTCCAGCAACTGACCGGCCCGCTGATGGCAAAGTCGGTGGAGGACACGCTGTTCTTCCGCCAGCACATGGCGCTGGCGCTGAACGAAGTGGGTGCCGAACCGCTGCCGCGCCAATTCTCGCTCGCCCGCTTCCACGAGGAGATGAAGACGCGACTGGAAAAACAGCCCGACGCACTGTCGGGCACCTCGACCCACGACACCAAGCGCGGTGAGGATGCGCGCGCCCGACTTTACGTGCTGACCGAAGCGCCGCAGCTTTGGGCTGAGGCGGTTACCCGTTGGCGGCACATCAACGAGGCATCCGTGCAGACGCTTGAGGATGGCCCTGCCCCGGAACCGGCCGTTGAGTGGATGCTCTACCAGGCGCTGGCCGGTGTCTGGCCGGCCGATCTCCAGGCATCAGACGCCGAAGGTCTAAAGGCGCTTGAGGAGCGGTTCACCGCCTATGTCGAGAAGGCCATCCGCGAAGCGAAACTTCGCACCAACTGGGGCGACAGCAACGAGGCTTATGAAGAAGCGGTGCTCGGGTACGCCCGCCAACTGCTATCGCCGGAGAACAGCGTCTTCCTCCAGGATTTCACCGATACGCTGAAGCCCATCATTCGCGCCGGGCTCGTCAACAGCGTCACGCAGACGATCATCAAGCTGACGGCACCGGGCGTGCCTGACATCTACCAGGGCAGCGAAAGCCTCGACTTGAGCCTCGTTGACCCGGACAATCGCAGGGAACCCGATTTCGACCTGTTGCAACAGCGGCTGCCGGAACGCAAGAAGCCGACCTCGGCGGACGAGGAGGATTGGCAGAGCGGTCGGCTGAAACAGCAGGTCATCGCAATGCTGCTTCACCTGCGGCAGGAAGCGCCGTCCTTGTTCTGCGCTGGCGACTATGTCCCGATTGAAGCGCAGGGAAAGCGTGGCGAGAATATCATTGCCTTTGCGCGCGCCGATGAAGATGACGCCTTGATCGTCATCACCCCGCGGCTTGTTTTCAACGCGCTGCATCCGGGCCTCACCGCGCAGGATCGGTGGGCGGAAACGGAAATTGCCCTGCCGCCGAACCTCGCGAACCGCCGTTACCGCGACCTCTGCACCGGCAAGACGATCGACCCCAAGGAACGCATCGCCGTGAACTGGATCTTTGCCGACCATCCGTTCGCCTTGCTCGTGGCGCAGTGACGCCACGGCACCAAGGGAAAAGGGCGCCGCTCCCAACCGGAGCAGCGCCCTTTTTGATTCTCTTCCGGAACTTGAAGTTCCAGATCTTTTCCAAATGAAATCAAGCGAATCCGACAAGATTTAAAACTGCGATAACGATGACGACTGCGCCAACCAACCAAACGATGCTGTTCATTATCTTCTCCTTTTGATGTCGTGGGTGGGAACGTCGTGCCGTTTAAAAAGTTCCGCTGTTCAAGCCTCTGCATGGGCCGCACCATGCCCGGGAACAATTGTGGACGTCTGCTTGTTGAACCGGGTTCGATGAATGGGTTTCAAGATCGGGGGCTGAAGTGGCCGGAGCGGATCCACATCACGACGTTCAACCGTCCCAAGTCAGGCACCGCGTCGTTATCGTCGGTGCGGGTTTTGGTGGCCTTGCCGTGGCGCGTGCTCTCGGCAATAGCGCGATTGACGTCACGGTGATTGACCGGCGCAACCACAATCTCTTCCAGCCCCTGCTCTACCAGGTCGCGACCGCGGCGCTCTCGCCCGCCGATATCTCCGAACCTATCCGCCGCACACTCGGTCGCTTCCGCAACATCGACGTGAAGCTTGCCGAGGTCACTGGCGTCGATCCGACAGCCAAGGTGGTGAAGCTCGGGGATGGGGCCGAGATCGGTTATGACCGGCTCGTGCTCGCCACCGGCTCGGACTACAACTATTTCGGTCACGATGAGTGGCGGGCCTGGGCGCCGGGTTTGAAAACCATCCACGAGGCGCGCCTCATCCGCCAGCGGCTGCTGCTCGCCTTCGAAAAAGCCGAGCTTTCCCAGGATCCGGAAGAAAAGAAGGCGCTGCTGACGAGCGTCATCATCGGCGGCGGCCCGACCGGCGTCGAAATGGCCGGCGCCATCGCGGAACTTGGCCGCTTCATGATCACCCGCGATTTCCGGAAACTGGAGCCGGATCATCTTCGCGTCATCCTGATCGAGGCGGGGCCGAGAATCCTCGCCGCCTTTCCGGAAAACCTCACCCGATGGGCGCGCAGCTCGCTTGAGAAAGCTGGCGTCGAGGTGATGACCAACGTTCCGGTCGAAGACGTACGCCGCGGCGAAATTGTTGCGGGCGGCAAGGTCATCCGCACCGGCTGCGTCATCTGGGGCGCCGGCGTCAAAGCTTCCCCTGCCGCTAACTGGCTCGGCATCGAGGGCGGGCCGGCCAGCCGCATCAAGGTCAACCCGGACCTTTCGATCCCCGAACTTCCCGATATCTATGCGATCGGCGATACCTCGGCGGCGTTTGGGGAGGACGGCAAGCTCCTGCCGGCGCTGGCGCAGGTGGCAAAGCAGCAGGGTGAATATCTCGGCAACGCGCTGCGGCACGAGATCTTGGAGGGGAAAAAGCCGGCCCCCTTCCGTTTCCACAACCGCGGCAATACCGCCGTCATCGGCCGCAATGCCGCAATCTTCGACTTCGGCCGGTGGACGCTGAAGGGCCGCCTTGCCTGGCTCCTGTGGGCGCTCATCCACGTCTACCTGCTCGTCAACTTCGAAAAACGGCTCCTCGTCAGCATCCAGTGGATCTGGCGTTACCTCACCCGCCAGCGCGGCGCGCGCATCATTGATGAGAACGCCGCAGCCGCCATCCCCTCTTCGACAGAAAGGACCGAGACATGAACACCGCCAATCCGCAGCTCGAAGGCCTCTATCTTGCCGTCGCAGCGATCAACCGTCTTCTTGTGAACAAGGGCGTCACGACAAACGAGGAGATCCAGGAGGCCCTGCAGGTGGTGGAAAAGAAGGTGCTGGCGGATGACAACCCGCTGCATGTCTCGCCCTCGCACCAGAAGGCGGTCGCCTTCCCGATCCGCGTCCTGCTGCTCGCCAACGAGGCCCACCAGCACGGCACCCCCTTCTGTTTCGAAGACCTGGCACGCGAGGTGGGGCGGCGCACCTGATCGCCCACGCATCAACAGCGGCCAAAGAAAAAGGCGCGGGCGATACCGCGCCTTCATTCGTTCTCCGGGAGCGTGCTTGTCAGGCTCCGGGCGTCACCATGCCGTCGCCGCCGCGCAGCCGCTTTAACTGCTTGACGATGCGAAGCGAACTGGAAACGCGCACGGCCGACTGTTCCGAACCCTTGGCGAGAACGCGCAGCATGTCTTCCGCCTCGTCCGCGGAGATCGTGCCGCGGGCCGCCAAGCCATCGATCAGCATCAGCATGGCCCCCTCCACGGCGAGCGTTCGCCGGCGCATTTCCTGTTCAATTTCGCTGGGTTCGGACATCGTCTGCTCCTTGAATTCACATCACACGAATGAATTCGGCAGGAGAAGGTTCCTGACCTTGCGATGCGCGGGAGCCGAGCCTCAGGATCCGGATTCAGCGTCCGCCGGGGCGGGCTTGGGCGCCGGCGTATGGTCGCCGCGGTCGATCTTGCCCTGCTCGGCCTTGTAGTAATACTGGCTGGCGACGAGCCAGCCCTTCAGCGGCCTCAACGGCAGGATGCATGTCGCAAGCAGGAACGGCAGCGAGATCAACAGATGCACCCAGAACGGCGGCTGGTAGACGACTTCCAGCCACACCCCGAGGGCGACGCTTGGAATGCAGGCAAAACAGATCACGAAGAAGGCCGGGCCGTCTGCCGGGTCCGCGAAGGAATAATCGAGATCGCAAACCTCGCATTTCGTCCGCAGCGTCAGGAAGCCGTTGAACAGGTGGCCTTGCCCGCAGCGGGGGCAGCGCCCCTTGACGCCTGTGCTATAGGGCGAAAGCGGCGCCCAGTTTGCTTCATAAGCCATGACATTTGCCTTTCGTAACTACGTGCCCGAGCGATAGGGCTGAACCCGGTGCCGCCGCAAGCTGTTCCCTTGCCGCGCGTCAATCTGCCTCGCCTATGCCAGGAAAGAGGGAAAGGGCAAGCCCGCAGGTCGCGTCACGCCAGCGGTTGCAGACCCTCCGGGTCAACCGCCCGATCGGAGGACGCCGGCGACGTGCCGCCGTGTCGCGCGATGCAAACTTCGAGCGCCTGGACCACCGCCTGCAGGAAAGACTGCACGCGGCTTTCGGTCGCCTTCGCCGCCGCCTGCGCGACCGTGGTGCGGATGCGTGCCATGAAACCGAGATGATCGAAGCGATCGGCGGCGACATTCACTTCGACCTCATCGATAAAATGCGCCAGGAGCGGCTCGAGCGCGAGGTTCGGGTCCTTTCCGTACTGGTTCGCCATCTGCTGAGCGAGCTTGCCCATCTGCACATAGGGGCCGCATTCAGCGCTCATTCCAATTCTCCTCCCGATCATCACATCAAGGATCAAGGTAGGGTGCGGTTGCCGCCGGTGCAAATTGATTGTGCAGGAGTGGGGAAAGGAGGTCTGGGCTTGGGCGAGCCAAAGGCTTGATCTTCAACAAACTTACTGCTTCGAAGAATGGCGCACCCGACAGGATTCGAACCTGTGACCTTTGGAATCGGAATCCAACACTCTATCCAGCTGAGCTACGGGTGCTTGCCTGGAACCGGAGACTCGCTCACCGGTGGCTGGTTCTTAAACCAGCCCGCGGCGCGCATCAATCAAAATCTTGGGCGCCCCGCCAAACGAGGCCCCATGCACTGGAAAGCGCCGTAGCAGCAGGCTGCCGCATCAGTCGAGCACCTTGGCTTCGATGCAGGCCATGATGAAGGCTTCACGCGATGCCTCGCAGGAGGTCTTG
Organism: Neorhizobium turbinariae; assembly: GCF_023223505.1. NCBI lineage: Bacteria > Pseudomonadati > Pseudomonadota > Alphaproteobacteria > Hyphomicrobiales > Rhizobiaceae > Neorhizobium > Neorhizobium turbinariae. The sequence continues at coordinate 22,295 of NZ_JALPRY010000024.1, read as the reverse complement.
CCTGCCATGGCGAGGCTGCAGCGCTGCTTGGCGAGGTGGTAGGCTTCACCGTAGACGGGCGGCCAGCGGTACAGAAGCTGGTTGAGCGCCTCCCGAGGGCTTCGGATCGCTTCCGGCACTTCATGACCGATGCGGACGTAAACGGGAGTAAGCCAGCGAGTGTCGCTGGCGCGCATTTGCATGTTCATTTCGATTGCCCCAAAAATTCGAAGCAAGAAACTGCGAATGCCTCAAAAGGTTGCTATCCGCACAAACTTTATGTACTTCCTGATGTGTTAATCCTCGCCATCCATTGCAAGGGCAGTCGCAAGGAACCCAAGCGCGAAGGTGGACGCGATACCATAGATCATCAGCCAGGCGGCAAGGCCGCCGGCCGGCATCGGGTAATCTTTCAGGGGGCCAACGATCAGGGCGAGCGCACAAGCGCAGCCGATCGCAAATCCGGTCGCAAGGCGCAGGATGATGTAGCGGATCAGTGGCGGCATGGCGATGCTCCGGTGCGTGGTGCTCCAACCGGCCGCAGGAAGGGGAAGTTCCCCTCCGCCAGATTATCCTTCGTTATTTCGGGAACTTCTCCTCACCCTCGCGGTTCCAGTCGCATCAACCCGAACGGAGAAAGCCTCTCATGAAGAAGATTACATTGGCCGCTGCCCTTTTGATGAGCGCAAGTGCTGCGTTTGCCCAATCGGCAACGGAAAAGACCGGCGTCAACTCCGCACTGGGCGTCGCCCCGTCGACCGAGGATTTCGTCATGCAGGCTTCGGCCAGCGACATGTTCGAGATCGAGTCCAGCAAGCTGGCGGTGCAGATGTCGGAAGACGAAGCCACGAAGAAATTCGCCCAGCAGATGATCACCGACCATGAAAAGACCAGCGCCGAGCTGAAGGAGCTGATTTCCAGCGGCAAGGTGAAGGCCACCCCGGCGACTGCTCTTCCGGACGAGATGAAGGAAGACCTCGATGAGCTTGCCAAGCTCAAGGGCGCCGAGTTCACGGAAGAATACCATGACGCCCAGGTGGATGCGCATGAAGAAGCCGTCGACCTCTTCACCCGCTATTCCAAGGAAGGTGAAAATGCCGACCTGAAGGCATGGGCCGCCAAGACGCTTCCAGCCCTGGAGCATCACTACAAGATGGCCCAGGACATGGACAAGGATTGATCCGGCACAACCGGATCGACGAAGGAAAAGCCCCGCCGGAAGCGGGGCTTTTTCGTTTTTGAGTTGATGAACTTGGCGTCATCCCTGCTCGGGCGAGGTTGCCGGTGGCGGTGATACATCCGTCGGCTGGCTCGGGCCGCGCATCAGGAACGCGGCCGCGAACAAGAGGACGATGATCACCAGCACCGCGATCATTCCGTTCTTGATCATCCGGTTCTTACCGGTCCCGATCAGTGTCGCCATTCTGGAAGATGCGGCGATCGGCATCCTGTGCCGGCGGATCGAACTTTTCGACCGGCTGCACCGCATCGCCCACGGATGCAGCACCAGACGCTTTTTCGACGCTCGGTTTGGACGACGCCTTCAGTTCCTCGTCGCTTCCGATCGGCGCCACATGCTCGTTCTTGATATCGAGCGCCCCGCCCTTGCTCTTCCCGTCACTCGCAGCTTGATTTGCCATCTGTTGTCTCCTGTTTGCGTGACAAAACAGATGGCAGGCGCTCGAAGTTCCGATATTTTAGCCGAGACTCATGAAGAGGACTGGCCGGGCGCCTTGCAGCAGATTCCGATATTGCCGCTCTCGGCAGTGATGAAGACAACGCCGTGATCCTCGAAGGCGAGCCGCATCTGCGCTTCGGTTGCCCGGTGCACGTCATGCCGGTTGCCTTCGTAGTCGCGGATCGTGCTACGGGAAATGCCGGAGCGGTCGGCAAGATCGGCCTGCGTCCAGTCCAGGAAGCCTCGCGCTGCCCGGCACAAAGCCGGCGTCAGAATCTTCGGATGTTCTGCTTGACCCATCGTCGATTGTTGCCCATATTGGTCAATATCAGTCATATAAGTGATTTTCAGAAGTTTTGCTAGAGGTGTTTCTGATGACGGAAACGGCCTTGGGCGCGGGAGAGGTCTGCACATTGGGGTAACGTTGGGGCCAAGTATTCTTCTTTTCCTGCTGATCCTGCCCTTCGCGGGCAGCATTGCCTCCGTTTGCCTGCTGCGTACCTCATCGACGGCCTTGCCGTCCTGGATTGCCGGCACAGTGACGCTCGCCGCACTTCTTTTGACCGCCGCCAGCTATCCTTATGTGCAGGAAGGCCAGGTTCTCCGCTTCTACCTCGAGTGGATCCCGCAGCTCGGGCTGAACTTCACCCTGCGACTGGATGGTTTTGCCTGGCTGTTTGCCATGCTGATCACCGGCATCGGCTTCCTCGTTGTCGTTTACGCGCGGTACTACATGTCGGAAGAGGATCCGGTTCCGCGGTTCTTTTCCTTCCTGCTCGCCTTCATGGGCGCGATGCTCGGCATCGTCATCTCCGGCAATGTCATCCTGCTGTCGGTGTTCTGGGAGCTGACGAGCATCTTCTCCTTCCTGCTGATCAGCTACTGGCACAACACGGCCGCAGCCCGCGATGGCGCGCGCATGGCACTGACGATCACCGGGATCGGCGGCTTCTGCCTGCTGATCGGGCTGCTGCTGCTGGGCAACATCGTCGGCAGCTATGATCTCGACAAGATCCTCGAATCGGGTGACGCGATCCGCAACCACTCGCTTTACCTGCCGGCGCTGATCTTCATCCTGCTCGGCGCGCTGACGAAGAGTGCCCAGTTCCCCTTCCATTTCTGGCTGCCGAATGCCATGGCGGCGCCGACCCCGGTTTCGGCCTTCCTGCATTCGGCCACCATGGTAAAGGCAGGCGTCTTCCTGCTCGCTCGCTTCTGGCCGGCACTCGCGGGAACCTCTGAATGGTTCTGGCTGGTGGGCCTCGCAGGCGTCATCACGCTCCTCATCGGCGCCTATTTCGCCATGTTCCAGCAGGACCTCAAGGGCCTGCTTGCCTATTCCACCATCAGCCACCTCGGCCTCATCACCACGCTGTTGAGCCTTGGCAGCCCACTAGCGACGGTCGCGGCGATCTTCCACATGCTCAACCACGCCACCTTCAAGGCGTCGCTGTTCATGGCCGCCGGCATCATCGACCACGAAGCCGGCACGCGCGACATGCGAAGGTTGAGCGGGCTCTTCCGGTTCCTGCCGATCACCGGCACGCTTGCCATGGTGGCGAGTGCGGCCATGGCCGGCGTACCGCTTCTGAACGGCTTCCTGTCGAAGGAGATGTTCTTCGCCGAAGCCGTTGAAACCCATGCGGATTCGATCCTCGACCGCAGCCTGCCCTATATCGCGACGCTCGCCAGCGCCTTTAGCGTCGCTTATTCGGTGCGCTTCATCCACATGGTGTTCTTTGGCCCGCCGCCGGTCGATCTTCCGAAGGAAAAGCCGCACGAGCCGCCGCACTGGATGCGTTTCCCCGTCGAATTCCTGGTGGTCGTCTGCCTGATTGTCGGCATCGCGCCGGCCTGGTCGGTCGGCCCCTTCCTGCACACGGCCGTCGTCAGCGTTCTCGGTGCGGAAACACCCGAATACAGCCTTTCCGTCTGGCACGGCTTCAACCTGCCGCTGATGATGAGCATCACCGCGATGCTCGGAGGGACGGCACTCTACTTCGCCCTGCGTGGCTACCTGGCGCGCTGCGACGATGGTGCACCCTTCTTCCGCCGTTTCAAGGGCCAACGCATCTTCGAGCGGGTTCTCGTGGAGATCTCGTGGCACTGGGCGCGCCTGGCAGAAAAGCGCATCGGCACCCGAAATCTCCAGCCGCAGATGCGCTGGGTGGTGGGCACCGGCTTCATGGCCGGCCTGCTTCCGCTCTGGGTATCCGGTTTTGAAACGCGCCCCTTCGTCTTCAGCGGCATCGATCCCGCCTTCGCCGCGATCTGGTTCATCGGCATCTGCCTGGCCCTCGGCACCGCTTACCTCGCGAAATACCATCGCCTGGCGGCCCTCGTTGCGCTCGGCGGCGTTGGCCTGATCGTCTGCGTCACCTTTATCTGGCTGTCGGCGCCGGATCTCGCCATCACGCAGCTTCTGGTCGAAATCGTCACCACGGTTCTAATCCTTCTCGGCCTGCGCTGGCTGCCGAAGCGCACCGAGGGCATGGAAGAAAAGATCACGCTGCAGGCCCGCGTCCGCCGCTTCCGCGATTTGGGGCTCGCCGTCTTCTGCGGCATCGGCATGACCTTCATCTCCTATGCCGTCATGACCATGCCGGTGCCAGATGCGATCGCCAACTACTTCCTCGAGAATGCCTATAGCCAGGGCGGCGGGCGCAATGTCGTCAACGTCATCCTGGTCGATTTCCGCGGCTTCGATACGCTCGGCGAGATCAGCGTTCTCGGCGTGGTGGCGCTCACCGTCTACGCCCTGCTGCGCCGCTTCCGCCCTGCCCCGGACAGCATGGAAAAGCCCGAACAGCAGCGCATCCAGAACCGCTTCGATGCAGAACGGCCCGAACGCTCCGAAGGCGATACCGTGCGCGAATACCTGCTGATCCCCTCGGTCATCATGCAATGGCTGTTCCCGGTCATCGTCACCTTCGCCGTCTACATCTTCATGCGCGGCCATGACCTGCCCGGCGGCGGCTTCTCCGCCGGCCTGACGTTGTCGATCGCCTTCCTGCTCCAGTATCTCGCAGGCGGCACGCGCTGGGCCGAGGATCGCATCCGCATTCTTCCGCTGCGCTGGATCGGCGCCGGCATCCTCACCGCCACGGCCACCGGCATCGGCGCCTGGGCATTCGGTTATCCGTTCCTCACTTCGCACTTCCAGTACATCGAACTTCCGTTGATCGGCAAAATGCCTGCTGCCACCGCCCTCCTCTTTGACCTTGGCGTCTTCTCCCTCGTGGTCGGCTCCACGGTCCTCATCCTCGTCGCGCTCGCGCACCAGTCGATCCGCATCAATAGACTGCGTGCCATCGAGGTCGAGAAGGCGAAGGAGGCCGCCTGATGGAAATCATTCTCTCCATCGCGATCGGCGTCATGACGAGCTGCGGCGTCTGGCTCATCCTGCGTCCGCGCACCTATCAGGTGGTCATCGGCCTGTCGCTCCTGTCCTATGCGGTCAACCTGTTCATCTTCGGCGTTGGCGGCGTCAAAACCAACGTGCCGCCGATCCTCAACGACAGCATCGCGACCTCGAGCCTTGCCGATCCCGTGCCGCAGGCGCTGGTGCTGACGGCAATCGTCATCGGCTTTGCAACGACGGCGCTCTTCCTCGTCGTCCTGCTCGCTTCCCGCGGGCTGACGGGCACCGACCATGTCGACGGCAGGAATGATCCGCGATGATGAACTGGACGCACCACCTCATCATCGCGCCAATCCTCATCCCGCTGGCGGCGGCCGCGATACTCCTGTTCATTGATGAGCGCAGCCGCGCCACGAAGGCGATGATCAGCCTCTGCTCGGTCCTGCTCATGGGCGCTGCCGCCCTGATCCTGCTGCGGATCGAAAGCGGCCCGAACGACTTCGACGGCGTCTACCTCCTCGGCAACTGGGCCGCGCCCTTCGGCATCGTGCTGGTGCTGGATGAACTGTCGGCGCTGATGCTGCTGCTGACGGCATTGCTGGCCGCCGCAGCGCTGGTCTTCTCGTTTGCCCGCTGGCACACGATCGGCGCCCATTTCCATTCCATGTTCCAGGTGCTGCTGATGGGCGTCAACGGCGCCTTCCTCACCGGCGACCTGTTCAACCTCTTCGTCTTCTTCGAAGTCATGCTGGCGGCCTCTTATGGCCTGCTGCTGCACGGCTCCGGCCCGCTGCGCGTCAAGGCGGGCATGCACTATATCGCCATCAACCTGGCGGCCGCCCTGCTCTTCCTGATCGGCGTCAGCCTGATCTACGGCACGGCCGGCACCCTCAACATGGCCGATCTCGCGGCGCGTATCCCGGAGATCGAACCGGACCGGCGCATGCTGATGGAAGCCGGCGCCGGCGTGCTCGGGATCGCCTTCCTCATCAAGGCCGGCATGTGGCCGCTCTGCTTCTGGCTACCTACTGCCTATAGCGCGGCAGCTGCGCCGGTGGCGGGCGTGTTCGCCATCCTCAGCAAGCTCGGCATCTATGTCATCCTGCGCCTGACCATGCTGCTCTTCAGCGATGGACCTGCCGCCGGTTTTGGTGCGAGCGTCCTGCTTTACGGCGGACTCGTCACCGTCATCTTCGGCACCGTCGGCGTCCTCGCCTCCCAGGCACTCGGCCGTGTCGCGGGCTACTCGGTGCTCGTTTCCTCCGGCACGCTGCTGATGGTGCTCGGCATCAACGACAACGCCATCTCGTCCGGCGCGCTGCTCTACCTTGTGAGTTCGACCCTGACGATCGGCGCCTTCTTCATGCTGATCGAACTGGTGGAACGCGGGCAGGATGCCGGTGCCGCGGTTCTCGCCGTTACCATGGAAGCCTATGGCGACGCCGAGGAAGGCCAGCCGGACCAGACCGAAGGTGTCACCATGCCTGGCACCATGGCGATCCTCGGCATCTGTTTTGCCGCCTGCGCCATCCTTTTGTCCGGGCTGCCACCGCTCTCCGGCTTCATCTCCAAATTTGCCATGCTCTCGGCGATGATGGGCACCGGCGCGATCGGTGTGCCGCCGACGGCTGCCGTCTGGGCGCTCATCATCCTCGTCATCCTGTCGGGCGTTGCCGCTCTCATCTCCATGACGCGCGCCGGCATCCGCACCTTCTGGAGCTCGATCGAAGGCACTGTGCCACGCGTCCTCGTCATCGAGGTCATGCCGGTTCTGTTCCTGCTGGGCCTTACCCTGCTCCTTACCGTGCAGGCAGGCCCCGCGATGCGCTACATGGACCGGACGATCCAGTCGCTCAGCAATCCGACCGTCTATATCGAGGCTGTGCGCAATGCGATCGTGGTCGGCGCGGACAAAGGAAAGGTGGACTGATCATGTTCCCCTATCCGATCCTCACCACCTTCCTGGTCCTGATGTGGCTGCTGCTGAACGGCTTTACGCTGGGCCATCTTCTGCTCGGCATCATCGTGGCGGTAATCGCCTCCTGGGCCATGGCCTCGCTCAGGCCGGAGAAGCCGAAGCTCAAGAAGTGGTACTTGCTGCCCAAGCTGCTCTTCATCGTCCTTTGCGACATCGTCCGCTCCAACATTGCTGTTGCGCTCTTGATCCTGAGAGGGCGCAAGCAGGGCCACACGACCGGCTTCATCAACCTGCCCCTAGAGCTGGAGGACAGCATGGCGCTCGCCATCCTGTCGATCATCATCACCAGCACGCCGGGCTCGGCCTGGCTGGAATACGATTCGCATGACAAGTCGGTGCTGCTTCACGTGCTCGACGTGATCGATGAAAACCAGTGGATCGAGACGGTCAAGGAACGTTACGAAAAGCTGCTGCTGGAGATCTTCGCATGAGCGCGATCATCATCTTCACCGCCGTCGCCGTTGCCCAGCTGATGCTTGCCGCAGCCATGGCGATCGCCTCGCTTCGCATCTTCCGCGGCCCGCGCGCACAGGACCGCATCCTCGGCCTCGACACGCTTTACATCAACGCCATGCTGATGCTGGTCACCTTTGGAATCGGCACGGGCCGCATCGTCTATTTCGAGGCGGCGCTGGTGATCGGCATGCTCGGTTTCGTGGCGACCGTGGCGCTCGCCAAGTTCCTGATGCGCGGGGAGGTCATCGAATGATCTACACAGCAGCAGATGTTCCTGTACCCGTCGCGATCGCGGTCGCCTTCTTCCTGCTCGTCGGAGCAGCCCTGGCGCTGATCGGCGCGATCGGCTTCCTGCGGCTTCCGACCTTTTACGAGCGCCTGCATGCCCCCACACTTGGCACCAGCTGGGGTATCGGCGGCGTCATGCTGGGCTCGATGATCTTCTTCTCGGTGTCCGCATCGCGACCGGTCGTGCACGAGATCCTGATCGGCCTGTTCGTGACCGTGACGACGCCGATCACGCTTGTCCTTCTGTCCCGCGCCGCCCTTCACCGCGACCGCGCCGAAGCCAACGGCAACGTTCCTGAAAAACGCGCCGTCACCGAGCCCGAAGTCGACGTCGAGAAGTCCGAGGGTTAACCGCGGATCACCTCTTCCCAGGCCATGGCGGCCTGAAGCAGGGGCCCGTCGGCATTCGCCTTGCCCGACAGCAGGAAACCGACTGGCATGCCGGCATCGCCAGTGCCGCAGGGGATCGATACACCGCACCAGTCGAGGAAGTTGCCGAAGCCCGTGTTGCGCAGCGTCTTGCCGTTCGTCGCAAAGAACCGGTCGTCATCGGCCTTCAGCGGTGCGATCGGCGGCGCGACATGCGCGACCGACGGCATGGCGACGAAGCGATCACCAATCAGCGCTTCGGTTTCCGCCGTCATGCGGGCCCGTGCCTCGAGGATGGCTATGTAGTCCGCCAGGCTCGTCTTCTCGCCGAGCCTGGTGCGAGCGACCACGCGCGGATCGATATCCGCAGCTTCCGGTCCCGCAAGCTTCTGCCGATGGAGCGCGAACGCTTCCGCCGTCACCAGCGGGCCATACTGCGCCATCAGCTTCGGCAACTCGTCAAAGGCCGGAAACGCTGTCCGACTGATCCGGCAGCCTTGTTTTTGCAACCGCTCAATGGCCGCTTCGAATGCTGCCACCACGCCGGGTTCTGCGCCATCAAAAACGCCATTGGTCGGCACGACGACTTCCAGCGCCTCGCGCGGCTGCCGCGTCACCGGCGCAACACTGCTGCCCCGCATGGCGGCGTCGATCCAGACCGCATCGAGCACCGAGCGGCAAAGCGGCCCGAGCGAGTCGAGGCTTGTCGCGAGCGGATAAACGCCATCCATCAGGTAGCGGCCGCGCGTCGCCTTGTAGCCCACGATGCCATTGAGCCCGGCCGGGATGCGGATCGAACCACCCGTATCGGTCCCCATCGCCACCGGCACCAGACCGGCCGCCACGGAGACTGCCGCACCGGACGAGGACCCGCCCGGAATGCGCGGCTCATCCGTCGAACGTGGATTATGCGGCGTTCCGTAATGCGGGTTGATGCCGATGCCGGAGAAGGCAAACTCGCTCATGTTGGTGCGGCCGATGGCCACCATGCCGGCCTGCTTCAGGAGATCGACCACCGCGGCGTCCTTGGCCGCAGGATGAGCCGCTTTCAGCACTTTGGAGCCAGCCGTGGTGGGCATGCCTTCAAGGTCGAACAGGTCTTTCCAGGCGATCGGAATGCCATCGAGCAGGCCGAGCGAGCGCCCTTCCTTCAGTCGCTTCGATGATGCTTCGGCTTCGGCAACTGCCCTTTCCTCCGTCAGCGTCACGAAAATCGCCTTGTCCGGATGCGCCTTGATATCGGCGAGAACGCCCTGCGTGACCTCGAGCGGGTCTACAGCACCCGTCTGGATCAGCGCAGCAAGTTCGGCAATCGACATGGCTCCGTAAGGCTTGGTCACGGCAATGGTTCTCCTTAAAATCACACCACAAGCTCTAACCGATTTTGCGCCCGACGCCAGTAGGCAGTCGCGTGGCTGTGAACTGCGCATCGACCACGACCAAGGAACCCCAGCGGCCTGGTGGAGTTAGCCGGAGCCAACACCATACGAGAGCGTCTGAAAGGACGGATAATGATGAGAACGTTTTTGCTGATAGCGGCGACGGCAGCAGTCGTGAGCGGATGTGCTGCGGATGGAGGTGCGGGACGCCCCCTGCCCTCGCTGGAAATCGGGCCGGGCATCGAGCCGATCCCCGGCAGCATCACCTATGGCGGCCAGCCGCGCACGCGCCTTCAGAAGGCTCCTGTCGGCAGTTCCGTGCCGCATGATTTTCGCACCAGCCGCGGCGAACGCGTGCGCGAAACCTATATCATCCAGCCGGACCGCAGCCTCAAGCTGGTCAACCGCCGGGTCTGCCGCCTGCCGTCCTGCGACGACTGATCGCCGGCCACAAAAGAATAGAGCCGCTAGATGCGGCTCTATCAGAAGGCTTGAAACAGGGACGCTGTGCGCCCCTGCGAGCGCTTGATCAGCAGGATTCTGCACCCGTGCCGGTGGTCCCAGCCGAGCCAGAGTTGGAAGCCGGCGAACCAGCCGAACCCTGCTGCGTCGGCGTGGTCTTGCAGCCGGTGTTAGTGCTGCCGGCATTGTTGGCATTGCCGCCGCTGTTGTCTGCGCCGCCGGTGCTGGAGCTGGACCCGCTGGAGCTCGACGAACCGGAGCTTGCTCCACCCGAAGCGGATGAATCGGAGCCCGAGCCGGTGTTGCTCGACTGGGCGACCGCAGCGGTCGCGAGGCCAACGGAAAATACGGTGACTGTAAGAAGCTTAGCGAACATCTTGACCCTTTGAGTTTCGATGCGGCGTGATTACCACACGGCAAAAGAACCCTGAGCGACGCCCATAGTTCCAAAGCTTTAGGGGGAAACTGCCAGCCGGATCTCAAGCATTTTCGGTTTCGGCATCCGCCGGGTCCGCCTGGGCCTGCAGTTGCAGCCCAAAGATGCTGATCGCGGTCATGAACCACATTTGCTCGCCGGTCAGGAACACGCTCTCAAGGCAGCCCAGGAAAACAGAGAAGAGCCACATCCGCACAAATAGCCGCGTGACGTCGGACTTGACCCCGCGCTTGAAGGCGATGCCGGCGTGCCGGCAAGGAAGCACGACCATCCAGATCGCCATCAAGGCGACAAGCGGCAACCCTCCATGCAGCGCAAGCTCCAGATAACTGTTGTGGGCGCTGGTGGCCTTCACCGCCCAGTTCTTCAGCGCAGCTTCACCACGCAGCACCGCATCGGTGTCCCAGAAGGAATGGAAGCCGTAGCCCGTCAACGGGCTCCTTTTGACGGCCGACAAGGCGATCCGCCAGATGGCGGTTCGTTCGGTGAATGTCCGATCAAAGCCGTAGGAGCTCAAGAGCCTTTGCATCGGCCGCGAAACGGCAGCCGATAGCAGGACGAAGTTGACGGCGCCCAGGACACTGCCCACGAGCACGAGACGCAGCCAGCCCAGGCGCTCAAACAGCCACGCGGCAATCAACACCGCCGGCAGCATGGCGGCAGAGGTCTTTCCCCCTGTCTTCAGGAGGAAGAGGCAGGCCGCGACGAAGATGAGGGTGCCGAGGACCGACGACAGCTGTTTCCTCAGGAAGAGCCCCAGGAAGGCTGCATAAACCATCGCCGCAGCGGCGGTGTTCTTGTGCAGGAAGTAACCGCGCCAATTGCCGGCGAGGTTCGGCTCCATCGGGTCGCCGGACTGGTGGATGGCATTCTGCGGCAAGGCGAGCACGCCGAAGTAACAAAGCCCGACAACGCAGACGACGCAGAGCGCCATCAGCTTGGCAAACTCGCTGCTGGTACGCGGCAGCAGCAGGATACCGCAGGCGCAAATGCAGGTCAGCAGGACATAGGTGACGCGCCGGACCACGAAGACCGGATCGACCGCCGTGGCGCCTGTCAGAAGTAACCAGATGAAGATGAGCCCCAGCACGCCCCACAGCCTTGGCACGAGCCCGAGCGAGGGACGCATCATCAGCATCCCGATCACCGAAAGCGACACCGCCACCATTACCAGTTGGTTGATGACCGTGTGCGCGTCGACCGCGTGCCCCGGCTTCAAGCGTTCTGCGAGGCTTGGGAACGGCGAAAGCCCAATCCAGAAATAAAGGAGCACGATGCCCAACAGGATCGGCGACAGCCACTGCGAAAGCGGCGAGGCGCTGAAGCCGCTATGTTGGCCGTAACTGACCTCCGCCATCTGACGTTCCCAGCATCCTGTTGTCGATCACGTTCTTCATCCCGCGATCGCTCAAGCCCGGAGGGCGAACGTCATCAACGGCTGGAACCGACAATAGCGGCGAACACACCCGCCCGCCTCCCATTCCTTAACGCGAGGTTAAGAGGAGTGGTTAATGGGGGACATGACCATGCGAGACCCTAAGCCAAAGCAGCTCTTTGGGCGTCTCGAAAATCAGGTTGTTTTTGGGAGGTTGGTAGCGGGAGGCAGAATTGAACTGCCGACCTCAGGGTTATGAATCCTGCGCTCTCACCAACTGAGCTACCCCGCCACAGGGTGCAGATCAAAGCCTCTTTCGAAGCGTCGTCCGCTTTGGTCGTGCGGCTTATAAGTCCCCTGTCACCAAGGTGTCAAGAACATCTTCGGCAAAATCCGGTGGCAATTTTGCCTGCCGCCGGATCGCCTGCAGTCAGGCCGCGACAGGGGTCGCAAGCAGGGCCTTCAGAGCCTCTTCAGCATCGGCCGCGCGCTCCGAGCGGTCAATGAAGCCGCCGCCGTACACCCTGGCATCGGCCCCTTCTGCCGAATAGAGGACGCAGGCCTGGCCGGGCGCCACGCCCGCCTCGCCGACCGCAAGGTCGACATAGATGCCCTGCGCATCGCAATGAAGCGTGGCCGGGGTTGGCGGCCGCGTCGAGCGCACCTTGGCATAACAGGCAAAGCCATTTCGCGCGTCGTCCTCCAACGCCCGGTCGCCAAGCCAATTCATGTCGCGCAGGTAGACCCGGTGCGTGTCAAGCGCCTCGCGAGGACCGACGATGACGCGGCGCGAGCGGGCATCGAGGTAAACCACGTAGAGCGGCTCGCCGGTTGCCACGCCCAACCCCTTGCGCTGGCCGATCGTGTAATGGACGATGCCTTCGTGGCGGCCAAGCACCCGGCCATCCATGTGGACGATATCGCCGGCGAGCGCTGCATTCGGCTTCACCTTGTTGATGATGTCGGCATATTTGCCCTGCGGCACGAAGCAGATGTCCTGGCTGTCGGCCTTCCTGGCGACAACGAGCCCCATTTCTTCGGCGAGTTCGCGCACCTGCGCCTTCGACATGCCGCCGAGCGGGAAACGCAGGTAGTCGATCTGCTCCTGGGTGGTCGCAAACAGGAACCAGCTCTGGTCGCGGTCGCTGTCGATCGGCCGGAACAGCGCCCGACGGTTCGGATTATCCGGCGTCGGATTGGCGGCGGAACGGATGTAGTGGCCGGTTGCCAAGGCATCGGCGCCAAGGTCCTTGGCCGTCGCCAAAAGGTCGGCGAACTTGACCGTCTGGTTGCAGGCAACGCAGGGCACCGGCGTTTCGCCCATGGCATAGGCTTCGGCAAAGGGATTGATCACGGTTTCGCGGAAACGCTTTTCGTAATCGAGCACATAATGCGGGATCCCGAGCGTTTCGGAAACGCGGCGCGCATCATCGATGTCCTGGCCGGCGCAGCAGGAGCCGGCGCGGTGGACGGCCGCGCCATGATCGTAAAGCTGCAGGGTGATGCCGAGCACGTCGTAACCCTGGCGTTTGAGCAGGCCAGCAACGACGGAGGAATCCACGCCTCCGGACATGGCAACGACAACGCGCGTGTCTTCCGGCCTCTTGTCAAAATCCAGCGTATTCACGGGGTACTCTCTCGCTGTAGCGGTCGGCGCCTTTTGCTTGCAAGGCACCACGAACAATTTGGCGGGATCGGCCGCCAAAGGCAATTGCTGCCGATATAGAAAGGATTGGGCCTCGGTGCAAGGCGGCGTCCCTTGCTGACGACACAGGCACAATCATCCCTTGGCGATCTCGGATTTTTGATTTCGGCCGGGGCGCTGAAAGCTGCCTCTTAGGTTTTAGTTTTATGTGACACCTCTCAGCGCCCCGTTCAGTGTGTTTTTCCGCGCAACTCCGGTCCGTCTGCGGCGGCCCCCTCTTGTTGTTATTGGTGGGCCGGGTTGTGTGCGACACACGCACGCCTTGTTCAGGGGCAGACCATTATCTGCGCAGCTTCCGGGCGGGCGCCTGCATAAGAGCGCCTGCCCGGACCACCGGTCCCGCCTCGCCGGTTATGCGGACCGGTGTAGCCGAAGCGGAACGAGGCCATTGTAGGCGGGGGTCGTGGAGGCGTGGAAAACCGAGGGGTGTTTTTCCGTTAAGTGGTTGAGCTTGCTGGAGGCAGGATGCGGAATTTTCCACGGGTAACGGGCCTGTGCTGGTGGCTGCAGAGCACCCAATCCGCCTTGCCGGGTATTTCCCCTTCGTGGGGAAGATCAATCGTGGTGCCGGTTTCCCGTCACCTCTTCCGTCGCACGAAGGTGCAGCGCAGCATCAAATTGCGGCCGCAAAAATTTCACGATTGAGGCGCTTCATTGTGCCTGGGGTGATTTGCGCCTTGGCGATGAAGGACCGATGTGATGACTTTCGATCTGACCCGCTTTGTGGATGCCCAAGCCCCAGTCTATGACCGCGTGCTGGAAGAACTGAAGGCGGGACGCAAGCGCTCCCACTGGATGTGGTACATCTTCCCGCAGGTTGCCGGTCTCGGTTTTTCCATCATGTCGCAGCGGTTTGCGATCGGCTCGAAGGAAGAGGCCGTAGCCTACCTCGCCCATCCGTTGCTCGGGCCACGGCTGCTTGCCTGCACCAATACCATGCTTTCGCACAAGGGCATCTCGGCGCTCGTCATTCTCGGCTCGCCCGACGACGTGAAGTTCAAGAGTTCGATGACGCTGTTTGCATCGGTCAGCGAAAAGGGCTCGCCTTTCGAGCGAGCCCTTCAACAGTTTTATGGTGGTGAGCGCGACGAAAAGACCATCGTGCTCCTGAACGCTTAAGCGGCGGCCTGGATGGCCGAGAGCTTCCAGTCATTGGCCGGCTTGCGCACGAAGGTCCAGATCTCGACGGTTTCCGTCGGCTGGCCCGGGTCACCCTCGGCAACAGCACCGGTTTCGCGATCCTTCATGTAGTCGACGCTGGAGTAGCGCATCGCGACGGTCGCGTAGTCCTGGCCGTTTTCGCGCCAGGCTTCGGCGAGGTCGCCCTGCAGAAGCTGCACGTCCTTCACCTCGTTCTTGAGGCCGTTGGTGGCGTTCTCGCCGAGTTCTTCGGCAAGGTAGGACATGGCTTCCGGCGTGGTGAGGCTGCGCAGCTTGCCGTAGTCTTCCGCGGCGTAAGCGGCCTGCACGTCCCTCAGCAGCTTCTCGAAGTGATCGAGGTCACGGCCGGTGATGCCGATCTCGTCGGTTTCCGGGCCAGCCTGGCGGGCGGCCGCCTGCTGTGCGCCGAAACCTGCGGCGCCGCCGCCGAGCGAACCGATCTTCGGGATCTGGAAGCCGCCCTGGTTGGCGTTATTGCCCTGGGGGCCATCGTGGCTGTTGCGCTGGTGGCCAAAACCGTTGCCGACATTGCCTGCCGGACCGGCCGGCTGCTGGCGACGCGCAAAGAAGCGGAAGGCGAGCATGGCAAGACCAGCAATCAGCGCGATCTGCAGGAGCATTCCGAGGAAGCCTGCCATGCCGCCGAAGCCGTTGCCCATCAACATGCCGAAGAGGCCGCCGAGTGCGAGACCACCGAGCAGACCACCGGCCATGCCGCCGAACAGGCCCGGGCGACGCTGCTGTGCAGCCTGGCCAACGCCAGCGCCAGGATTGGTGGCATTCTGCTGCGTGTTCGGCGTCATGGAACGATTGATGCCGGAGGCAGGTGCAGGGGCGGTCCGTGTGACTGGGGGCGCAGAAAAGGTGCGCGTTCCGCGGCTGCCGAAGCCGCCGCCCGCGCGCCGCGCTTCCGCGAAATCCACGGCGGTCAAGGAAACGGCCATTCCGATCGCGGCGACCACGAACAGCTGCTTGAAGCGCCGAAGTTTCGATAACATTCTTTTCTCCTCATTCCCGCGTCAGGCGGGGTTCCCTCGTTATATAGAAATCAGGTCGTTGGGATTTTAGTGGCGAGGCCAACTTTTCCCGCTGTAGTGGATAATCAACTCTCCTGCAGAAGCAAAGTTTCCGTTTTGCAACCTACGGGATTGTGATGTGTGCAAATGGTCGCAGGCGGCAAAAGCAAAGGGCCCGGCGCATTTTCTGCACCGGGCCCTTCATCCCTGGGAGGATGTAACGGTGATCAGTCGACGTTGAAGACCAGCGGCCGCGCCTGGCGGATCGCCGGGTTGGCCGTCAGCTTCGCCAGCACCTCGTCGGATACCGGACCATCAACATAAAGCAGAGCGATCGCATCGCCGCCGCCCTTTTCGCGGCCGAGCTGGAAGTTGGCGATGTTGACGCCCGCGTCACCGAGCGTGGTGCCCATGAAGCCGATCATGCCGGGCACGTCGGTATTGGAGATGTAGACCATGTTGGCGCCGACATCGGCGTCCATGTTGATGCCCTTGATCTGGATGAAGCGCGGCTTGCCGTCGGAGAAGACAGTGCCGGCGATCGAACGGGTCTGGTTCTCGGTGGTCACCGTCAACTTGATGTAGCCGTCGTAGACACCGGTCTTGTCGCGCTTGACCTCGGAAAGCACGATGCCCTTTTCCTTGATCATGATCGGCGCGGAAACCATGTTGACGTCCGCCACCTGGTTGCGGATGAGACCCGCGAGCAGCGCAGAGGTGAGCGCCTTTGTGTTCATCGTGGCCGTCGCACCGTCGTAGAGGATCTCGATCGCCTTGATCGGATCGTCCGAGACCTGGCCGACAAAGGCGCCGAGCACGTCTGCAAGCCGGATGAAAGGCTTCAGGATCGGTGCTTCTTCAGCAGTAATCGACGGCATGTTGATGGCATTGGAGACGGCACCCTTGATGAGGTAGTCCGACATCTGCTCGGCCACCTGCAGCGCCACGTTTTCCTGGGCTTCGGTGGTGGATGCGCCGAGATGCGGGGTGCAGACGACGTTTTCCAAGCCGAAAAGCGGGCTTTCGGTGGCAGGCTCGACCTCGAAGACATCGAAGCCGGCGCCGGCGACATGGCCCGACTTAATGGCATCGGCAAGCGCCGCCTCATCGACCAGGCCGCCGCGGGCGCAGTTGATGATCCGCACGCCCTTCTTGGTCTTGGCAAGGTTTTCGCGGCCGAGGATGCCACGGGTCTTGTCGGTCATCGGCACGTGCAGCGTAATGAAGTCGGCGCGGGCGAGAAGTTCGTCGAGCTCGACCTTCTGGACGCCCATTTCCTGGGCACGCTCGACCGAAAGGAACGGGTCGTAGGCGATGACCTGCATGCCAAGGCCGATTGCCTTCTTGCAGACGATGCCGCCGATATTGCCGGCACCGATGACGCCGAGCACCTTGCCGGTGATCTCGACACCCATGAACTTCGACTTCTCCCACTTACCGGCCTGGGTGGAGGCATCGGCGGCCGGAAGCTGGCGCGCCACCGCAAACATCAGCGCAATGGCGTGTTCGGCGGTGGTGATCGAGTTGCCGAACGGGGTGTTCATGACGATGATACCGCGCCGCGAGGCAGCCGGGATATCGACATTGTCGACGCCGATGCCGGCGCGGCCGATGACCTTGAGGTTGGTCGCGGCGGCGATCAGCTTTTCCGTCGCCTTGGTGGCGGAGCGGATGGCCAGGCCATCATAGTTGCCGATGATCTCGAGAAGCTTTTCCTTGTCCTTGCCGAGCTTCGGCTGGAAATCGACGTCAATGCCGCGGTCGCGGAAGATCTGGACGGCGGTTGGCGAAAGTTCATCGGATACGAGTACGCGAGGTGCCATGGTTGGGGCTCCTGATAAGAGGTTCAAAACTGAATGAGAAACCGGCTCCGCCGAAGCGGAGCCTCATGCAATCGATCAGGCGGCGGCCTTGGCGAGCGCGGCCTTCTGCGTTTCGAACGCGAAGGTGAGCCAGGGCATAAGGGCCTTCATGTCGGCTTCCTCGATCGTCGCGCCAGCCCAGATGCGCAGGCCGGACGGGGCGTCGCGATAAGCGCCGATATCAAGCGCCACGCCTTCCTTCTCCAGGATAGACATCATGCCCTTGGCAAATGCCGCCTGGGCATCGTCATCAAGAGCCGTCACCTGCGGATCGACGATCTTGAGGCAGACGGAAGTGTTGGACCGGGCGGCCGGATCAACCGCGAGGTTTTCGATCCAGTCATTGGCCTCGACGAAATCGAAGATGACCTTGGCATTGGCATCAGCGCGGGCCATCAGGCCCTTGAGGCCGCCGATCGACTTCGCCCAGTTCAGCGCATCAAGGTAGTCCTCGACGCAGAGCATCGACGGCGTATTGATGGTTTCGCCAACAAAGATGCCTTCGATCAGCTTGCCGCCCTTGGTCATGCGGAAGATCTTCGGCAGCGGCCAGGCCGGCACATAGGTTTCCAGCCGCTCGACGGCGCGCGGCGACAGGATGAGCATGCCGTGGCCGCCCTCACCGCCCAGGACCTTCTGCCAGGAGAAGGTGACGACATCGAGCTTGGAGAAGTCCATGTCCTGCGCGAAGGCTGCCGACGTTGCGTCGCAGATCGTCAGGCCCTTGCGGTCGGCCGGGATGAAATCGGCGTTCGGCACGCGTACGCCAGAGGTGGTGCCGTTCCAGGTGAAGACCACGTCACGGTCGAAATCGACGGTGGAGAGGTCAGGAAGCAGGCCATAGCCGGCTTCGATCTTGCGAACGTCCTTGAGCTTCAGCTGCTTGACGACATCCGTCACCCAGCCGGAGCCGAAGCTTTCCCAGGCGAGCATGTCGACGCCGCGCTCGCCGAGCAGCGACCAGAGCGCCATTTCGACGGCGCCAGTATCGGAAGCCGGTACGATGCCGATGCGGTAATCCGCCGGCACGTTCAGAATTTCACGGGTAAGGTCAATGGCCTGCTTGAGCTTTGCCTTGCCGATCTTGGCACGGTGCGAACGACCGAGCGGAGCATCGGAAAGCGCTTCGAGCGACCAACCGGGGCGCTTCGAGCAGGGGCCAGAAGAAAAATGAGTATTCGCCGGACGCACGTCCGGTCTTAGTGCGGTATCCGCCATCGTGCTACCCTTCCAGATAGATGGCTCCTCGTTGGGGAGGAGTGTCCCGCCGCCGTGGGTATTCCTGTCGGCTGTCGCAGTCAAGCGATTTCATCTTGCTAAAATAGGAAATTCTGAAAGCGCCTCGCCCTGCCCTCGCGCGCCCTCAAGAACGCAAAAAGGCCGCCCCGGAGGACGGCCTTTCTGAAGAGAAAAAGCGAAGCGCTTACTTGTAGACGATCGGTTCCGGCTCAGGCTCGTAAGCCGGAGGCGCATCGCAGCCGCCAAAGGTGTAGCGCGCGCCGACGCGGGCCTCGTGGCTGTAGTAACCCTTGTCCTTGCCCGGGCCGCCGCCCAGCGCGTAACCGAACATATCGCCGCCGGACACATGACGCAGGCGGTAACCGACGTCCGCCTTCCAGTTGCAGGTGATGTCGATCGAGGCGCCGGCCATCAGCGCATAGGTGAAGCGCCAGCTCTTCTTGCCGCCGTGGCTCACTTCGCCATCGCAACCCGAGCCATCGTCGGCGCAAGAGGTGTTGCGCAGGTTCGACCATTTCACGTAGGTGCCGCCGATACCACCACCGATATAAGGGGTGATGTAGCCATAGGTGCCGAGGTCGACATAGGCATTGGCCATCAGCGTATAGGCGTGGAGAGACGCGTA
Organism: Neorhizobium turbinariae; assembly: GCF_023223505.1. Taxonomy (NCBI): domain Bacteria; kingdom Pseudomonadati; phylum Pseudomonadota; class Alphaproteobacteria; order Hyphomicrobiales; family Rhizobiaceae; genus Neorhizobium; species Neorhizobium turbinariae. The sequence continues at coordinate 2,926 of NZ_JALPRY010000024.1, read as the reverse complement.
GTCGCTGGAGGTACAAGCGGTGCTGACGCCGCAGCTTCCGACGGTCGAACCGCGGAACTTGCTGTTGAAGGAGTAGTCCAGCGTCAGGTCCGTGCGCAGGTAGCTGTTGATCTTGTAGCCGACGCCACCGCCGAGCATGAAGCTGTCGCGCAGAGATGCGCTGCGGAAATCGACGAGGTTGCCGTTCGATCCCTGGAAATATTCTGCGCCGCGCAGTTTCTTGAACGAATAACCGACATCACCGCGAAGATACCAGCCGCTCGCTTCCTGAACGACGATCTCGGGCGCCTGTTCGTAAAGGTCTGGCTGCGGCTGCGGCTCGTACACATCCGCCGCATTGGCGGCGGCAGCCGTCAGCACCAGCGCGAACCCGCTGGCAAGGAACTTCTTCATGACTTCATCTCCAAGCTGACTTGCGTATGGCAGGCTCCGCGCACAGCCATCGGGTTGATCATCTGCGATCATGCTGGATAATGGTTAAGCCTGACTTAACACTGCTTTTTACATTACAGCATTTGTTGAGAGGTTAGGTAAACGAGGCGCTACGCTTTGCGCTTTCTTAACCCTACGACCTTATTAGTTAATGAAGTTCAAAGGTCATGCGTATGGAACAGAAGCAGCAACGTCCGAAGGCGTACTCGTACGTTCGTATGAGTAGCCAGCAGCAGATAAAGGGCGACAGTCTCAGGCGTCAGTTAGAGCGGTCGCGAAAGTATGCGGCTGACAACGGCCTGGATCTCGATGAGACACTAAGAGACATAGGTGTAAGCGCGTGGACCGGTAAGAACGTCAAGCGCGGGGCTTTAGGTCGCTTTCTTGAACTCGTTCAGACTGGTCGCGTCGAACGTGGATCGTATCTGCTTGTAGAAAGCCTTGACCGTCTTTCACGCCAGCAAGTGCGTTTCGCGATCTCGCCGTTCGTAGACATCATCAACGCTGGCATAACGATCGTCACGCTTGCTGACAATCAAGTCTACTCGGAAAACACCGTTGACGAAAACTGGACGCAATTGATGATGTCGCTTGCGATCATGTCGCGAGCGCACGAGGAGAGTCAGACAAAGAGTGATCGTCTGAAAGAGGCACATGCTCGACAGAAACGTGATGCTGCTAGAGGCATTGGCCGCTTTTCATCGAACATGTTCGGCTGGATCGACACGGTACGGAATGGAGAGCAATTCGAGTATCGGCTTAACCAGCACGCAGACACCATCCGCAAAATCTACGAAATGGCCGATGCTGGCTTAGGACAGTTGATAATCACACGAAGGCTGAACGAAGCGAACATTCCATCGTTCAAGGGTACGCCGTGGCAACAGCCAAACGTCGGCAACATCCTCCGTAATGAAGCAGTGATTGGAACGTACCAGCCCACACATAGCGTTGATCGCAAGACGGTTCCTAACGGCCCTCCCCTGAAAAACTATCTTCCTGCTGCTGTCAGTGAGGAACTATTCTGGCGAGTTCAACGGAACAAGCGGACGCGCACAAGCGCCGGTAAGAAAGGCCAGTTACTCAGCAACCTGTTCACCGGCCTATGTTCCTGTGCGCAGTGTCACGGTCCAATTCGGATGCGAAGCAGCGGCAACATTGGGAACGATCTCAAGTACCTGCACTGCGATAATCGCTACAGAAACATTGGGTGCGACAGTGCCGGTGGAAACTTCCGATATGATCTGTTTGAGAAAGCCATTCTCGATCACGTCAAGGAGTTTGAACTTAGCCTAAGCAACGGTAGCACCACAGAGCGCAAAGAAGACCTGTTGCGACGACTGCACGAGAAAGAAGCGCAACTCGAAACGCTTGAGCGCCGTCGCAAGAACCTTCTGCGAGCGGTGGAACTCACAGACGACGAAGCCGCTGCACGCGACCTGCTGGCTCAACTCGCAGATCGTCGCATTGAAGTGGAACAAGCGACGGCGCAGGTTTCGGAGATCAAGGGCGATCTTGCAAGGTTGCAAGCACAAGAAGGCGAATTAGCGAGTGTGGCCGAGCGTATACAGTTAGAACGCCTTAGATGGTCAACAGGAACGCCACAAGAGATTTACGAGAGCCGTTCTCGGGTCGCCAAGACGTTGGCCCAGTACATTGATGTGATTTCGTTCGACTTCAACAGCAAGACTGTGATGGTGTCGTTGGGCGGTGGATTGCTGATCTACCAGTTCGACCAGAAGGGCAACCTACTCCACAAGCGGGACAACCGCCACATGGTCAAGTCCGTTGGACCGTCGGTAGTATGGAAAGCCGCTGACGAGAACGGACGACCGATTGAAGGCAGTGGTCAGATCATCAAGCCGCGCGGCCTTACCTTGGATAACTTGGCGAGCGATATACCGCACGACGACATGAACCAGAGTTTGGTTGAGCAGCGCAAGGCTATTGCTCGCGAATTGCTGCTCAAACGCTAGATGATTAAATCGTCTTCGCCTGCTCCCACATGGCATCAATCTGTTCTGGGGTCATTCCAAGAGCGTCACCAATGGCAACAAGGGTGGGATTGAGACGATCAAAGTCCGTCGTGTATTCCCACTCGATTTCTGCCTCGTCCTTAGTCTGCCCTTCTGGCATTGCAGCGATTGCAGCGGATACCGTTGCAAGGGAGTAGCCATTGCGGATCAATGCCAAAGACAACTGGCGCTTCGTGATCGGTCGCATCTGCGCACGTAGTTCTTCCGCTGTAGGCGGAACGTGAACCCACTCGCCATTGATGTACTGGTAATGTTCACCGGGCTTCAAAGGCACTTCAATAGTGCCTTCTGGATAGCCTGCTACAATCTCATCGCTTGGTTCTGTAACGGTCTGCCAATAATGACCGGTCACTGTGTTGAAAAAGCCGTGTTCCGACATCTGCATATCCTTTTTAGTTTGTTTCAAACGTCGTTGTGTTGATTTGCACTGAGAGCTGACCCGGGATTGCGGGAAATTA